>DATNLQ010000416.1:0-8917 GCA_035602785.1 Solirubrobacteraceae bacterium | reverse complement strand
CAGCACCGACCCTTCCGGGCCGAGCTCGACGATGCGGTTGTTGGCGGTGTCGGCCACATACGCGTCGCCTGCCCCGTTGACCGCGACCGCATCGGGTTCGTCGAATTCGCCCGTGCCGCTGCCCGCCTCCCCCTCGGCTTCGTCGGCGCCCCACTTCGCGCGCAAGGACCCTTCGGGCCCGTAGACGAGCACGCGGTTGTGTCCCGTGTCGGCCACATAGGTCTCATCGGGGCCGGCCGCGACTGCCACCGAGCCGGCGTCGTTGAGCCCTGCTCCGCCGAGGTCGGCCGGGCCGGCCAGTTCGGACAGGAACGTTCCTTCTCCCCACAGCCGCACGAGTCGCTGGTCGCCCACGTCGGCCACGTACACCGAACCGCGGGGGTCGACCGCGATTCCGGCCGGCATGTAGAAGCCCGCGTGATGACCCCCAGCATTCGCCCATTCCCCGGCGTAGGCGTCGGTGCCCGGGGAGAACGCCTCGACGCGGTTGCCGTCGGTGTCGGACACGAGCAGCCTGCCCGTCGGGTCAACCGCCAGGCCACGCGGCGCGGTCAGGATCCCCGGGCCGTGGGCGGAGTCGCCGATCGTGCGCAGGTAGTTGCCGTTGGCGTCGAACACCTCGATGCGGTCATTGGCCGTGTCGGCCACGTAGGTGTCGCCGGCCGGGTCGCTGGCCAGCGCCCGCGGGAAGGCCAGCTGGCCGGGCTTTGAGCCGAAGCTGCCCCACGCTGCGAGCAGGTTCAGCTGCGGCCCGAGCTTGACCACGCGCGCGTCGATGTCGTCGGCCACATACACGTCGCCGGCGGCGTCCAGCGCTACGCCGTAGGGAAAGCCGAACTGCACCGGGTTCTTGCTGTATGCGCCCACGGCGCCCTCGTAGACGCCTTCGGGGCTGAACTTCTCCAGGCGGTGATTGTCGTCGTCGGAGACGATCACCTCGCTTTCGTTGGCTGCGACGCCGCGCGGGTAGGAGAACTGGCCGGGACCGTCGCCATAGGAGCCCCACTGCATCGCTTCGCCGCCTTCCAGGTTGAAGCGCTCGATGCGGTCGTTGCCGCTGTCGGCCACGTAGACGTAGTTGCCCGCCACCGCGATTCCCCCGCCGGGCGGCTGCGTGTAGTTCTGCGAGGAGCCGAGCTTGAACTCCCCCAGTTCGCTGCCTTTATGGCCCCACTGGGTGAGGAATTCTCCATTGGCGGTGAACTTCTCGATCCGGTTGTGGCTGGAGTCGACCACGTAGACGTTGCCGGCCGCGTCGGTGGCCAGCCCGGCGATCGGTCCGAACTGGCCGGGTCCGCCGCCGTATGCGCCCCACTCGGTCTCGAACTGGCCCGCGGCGGTGAACTTTTGGACCTCATAGCCCAGCTGATCGGCCACGTACACGTCGCCCTGACCACCGTCTGCGGCGGCGGTGCCCTCGACTGCGACGGCCTCGGGGAAGCGCAGCACACCTTCGCCGCGCTGGCCGACGATCTGCACCGAGGCATACGGGCACGAGCTGGCGCCGGAGCCGGCGCAGGGGGCGCCTGATTCGCCAGCGGCCGCGCGCGCCGCGAGTGGCATGGGGACCAGGGTCAGGGCGAGCGTGAGCAGCGTGGGCGCAAGCAGGCTTGGAGGCGAGCCCCACCGACGCATGCGCCAAGCGGTGAGCATCGAAGCATGAAAACACGATCCGGCGCTCGAGGGAGCAGCCGTTTGCAGAAGCGCAACATCTTCGCGCTGCTTGCCCTTGCCGCCGGGCGTCCGTGCTGGCCCCTAGACGATGCCCTCGGGCGTGCGCGCGGGCAGCCCGGCGCGCTGTGAGCTCGCCACCATGCGCCCGGCGCCGGTCGGGCGGTTGCGCTCCTCGCGCACGATGTACAGCGGGCGGTGCTTGACCTCGTCGTAGATGCGTCCGACGTACTCGCCGATCACGCCGAGGGCGATCAGCTGGATGCCCCCGAGCAGCAGGATCGCGATCGTGATCGAGCCGAAGCCGGGCAGGTAGGAGCCGGCGATGCGCAGTGCGATGACCACGGGGATGGCGATGAAGGCGACGCCCGCCGAGAGCATCCCCACGTAGGTGGCCAGCTGCAGGGGAAGGTGTGAGAAGGAGGCGATCGCGTCCAGCGAGAAGCGCAGCATCTTGCGCAGCGTGTACTTGGTCTCGCCGGCGTGACGGGCCTCGCGCTGATAGGCCACGGCGGTCTGGTGAAAGCCCACCCACACCGTCATGCCGCGCAGGAAGCGCGAGCGCTCGGTCATCGCCAGCAGGGCATCCAGCGCGCGCCGGTCGAGCAGGCGAAAGTCGCCCGAGTTGGGCTCGAGGTCGACCTGGGCGAGCTTGTCGAACAGCTTGTAGAACCAGGACGCGGTGGCAAGCTTGAAGGCGGTCTCGCCCTCGCGCTGCTTGCGCACCGCGTAGACCACGTCGGCGCCCTGGCTCCACTTGGCGAGCATCTCGGGTATCAGCTCGGGCGGGTCCTGCAGGTCGGCGTCGATCATCGCGACGACGTCGCCGACGGCATGCTCCAGGCCGGCGGTCAGCGCGGCCTGGTGGCCGAAGTTGCGCGACAGGTGGATCACGCGCACGCGCGGGTCGGTGGCGGCGATGCGGTCGAGCAGCTCGGGCGTGCGGTCTGAGCTGCCGTCGTTGACCAGCACCAGCTCGAATTCGTAGTCGGCGATCGCGGCGGTGGCCCGCGCGACGAACTGCTCGACGAGCTCCTCCTCGTTGTAGACGGGGGCGACGAGGCTGAGCAGGGTGGGGGTGCGAAGTGGCGTGTCCGACATGATCTGTGACTTTGCTGGAAGCGTGTGCTCAGTTGACCGCTCGGTGTTCGATCGTTGCGCGGCCGCCTGAGCCATCGATGAATTTATCGTTCATCCTGTCTAGGAATGCCTTCCGAGCGCACTGACCCGCAGGGGTCGCACATCAGCGTAGCGGCGTCGCCGGAGCACCGGCCACGAGCCCTGGTGCTGGTCCAGTTCGTCAAGTTCGGGATCGTCGGCGTGTCCAACACGCTGTTGACCTTTGCCATCTACACGCTGCTGTTGAAGGTCTTCGGCGTGTGGTACCTGGCGGCTTCGGCGATCGGTTTTGCGGTGGGCGCGACCAACGGCTTTCTGCTCAACCGCCGCTGGACCTTCCGCGAGCACGTCGGCGACTCGCTGACGCCGCTGCGCTGGGCGGTCGTGCAGACCTGTGGCCTGGGGGTCAACGAGGGGCTGCTGTTCGTGTTTGTGCACGATGCGCGGCTGGACAAGCTGGTGGCGCAGGCGCTGGCCACGATCGTGGTCACGGTCAGCACGTTCTTCGCCAACCGCGCGTGGACCTTCCGCGTGCGCTCGCTGCCCGCCTGATCGCTGCGCGTTCCAGAGGGTGGCTGGCGCCGGGGCGTCGCCGGCGAAGCCGGTGGTCAAGCAAAGACGGCCAGCAGCGACAGGCCTGCTGGTATCCGCCCCCCGCGCGCCACCAGCGCGGCCTCGAGCGCCAGGGGGCGCTCGAGCAGCCAATTCAGCGGCTCGGGCGGCACCCATAGGTCCAGGCTGGACTCGGTCGTCTTGGTGCTCAGCCGCTCGAGCACGCGCAGCAGGATCGCGACGGGCAACAGCAGCGAGTTGAAGTAGGTCGTGCGCGTCTGGTGCCAGCCGGCGCGTTCGGCGACGCTGCGCAGCGACCGGTGGGTGTAGCGGCGGTGGTGGTGGTTGATCACGTCGTGGCCGCTCCACAGCCACAGGTAGGCGGGCACGGTCACAAGCAGCGAGCCGCCCGGGGCGACCACGCGGCGCAGCTCGCGCAGCGCGGCGAGGTCATCGTCGAGGTGCTCGACCACGTCCAGGCTCACCGCCAGGTCGAAGCTGGCGTCGGCGAAGGGCATCTCCAAGACCGAGCCGGCGATCACCTCGCCGACCCCACGGGCGCGGGCGAGGGAGACGCTCGTATCGGACAGCTCCACGCCTGTAACCGTTCCTAGGCGGGAAAGGTCGACCATGTTGCGCCCGCTGCCGCAGCCTGCGTCGAGGATGCGCGGGCGCTCGGGCAGCTGCAGGCCCGCGATCACGCCGTCGAGCACCGTTCGCCGCCCCCGATACCACCAGTGGCGATCCTCAGCCTGGTGGGTCTGAAGCTCGTAGTCCCTGTCCATCCGCGAGCATCTTTTCCTATAGGCGCCGCCCGCGCGGTGCGACCCCATGCGAACCGGCTGCTCAACGCTCCGCTGCGACTCCTACGAGCTGGCTCCTTAGCGCCCCGGGCCGACGTCGCGCAGCGCGTACTGCAGCTCGCCGCGTGCCGCCCGCCATACCGCCAGCGCGCGATCGCTGTCGGGGTCAAGGGCGACGGTCGCGTTGCTGTTGGGGCCCGCTGGAGCGACCTGCTCGGGCTTGGCGAAGATGGTCCGGCCGGGGTAGGAGTTGATCCCGCGCGCGGCGTAGATGGCGTTTCTCTTGAGGTTGGGGCGACCTGTCGCGGTCTGCTGTGGCTCGCTCCACAGGACCAGCGCATCGCCGTCGGGTCCGGTCGCGAGGTCTTCGAGCAGCGCGTCGCGTCCTGGCGTTGCGATCGTGGTCACGGTGGGCGCGCCCGCACGGTCGATCGCGGCGGTGCGCACGACCCAGCGTCCCTTGGCGGCGCCCGCCCAGGCCATCATCACGCTCTCAGAGCTCAGGCGCACCAGGCTGGGCGAGCCTGCGGGCGGGGCCAGCCCGGCGGGGTCGTCATAGCGCTCCAGCAGGGTGGGTGCTGTGAAGCGCACTCCCGTGCCCGAGCGGTCCAGGTACACGCTGGTCTGCGTCCCATGCTGCTCGCTCCAAGCGACGATCGCGCGGTAGTCGTCGCTCAACAGGGCTGTCAGTCGTGTGCCGGCGCCGGCGGGCGCGAGTCGCTGGATGGGCTGGGGAGCTCCTGAGGCCGGCAGCTCGCGTGCGTAGATCGCGCCGGCCTGGGTCCATACGGCAAGCGCGTCGCTGCGGTAGTCCAGGGCGAGTGTGAGCGCATGGATCGGTGCGCTGTGGGCGACGCCGGCGCGGATACGCGGCCCGAAGCTGCGGGCGTAGTGGCGCTGCAGGCGCACGCTCAGACCACCCGCGCCTCGTGCGCAAGCCGACGCGGAGGCCAACGCGACGTCACCAAGATAGGCCGTGGCGAGGGCGACCGGCGCGCCTGAGAGATGGACGGTGCGCAGCGCGGAGAACGGCCCTCCGGCAAGGCCCTCGATCAGCAGGTCCTGCGCACGACCACGCGCGCAGGCGCCGGCGATGACGATCTGCCCGTCTGGGGCTCCGCCGACCGTCAGCGGTCCGCGCGCCGCCAGCACGCGACCGGCCCGCGTGCGCGGAGTCGTTTCCGGACCGGGCGTACCGCGGGGGCCGATCGCGGCCACGCGCACCCCCTGCCCGTCGGGGCAGCTGGCCGAGGCCTCCCACACCACCGCGCCGGCGCCGGTGGAGTGTTCGGGGCTGTCGCTGGGGAAGACCACGTGCGGCGCCCCGCTGGTCGGGCAGGCGCTGAGGCGCGCGGGCGTTGACCAGTAGCCGGCGCGTTCGCTGCTGGCGGCGGGGCTGATGCCCACCGCCAGCCCTGGCCCGGTTACCGCGACCGCAAGCAGGGAGGCGAGCCGCAACTAAGCAGCGAGTGCCGTGCGCAGGAAGTCGATCGTGCGCTCCCAGGAGCTGTGCGCGAGCGCTTGGTCATAGGTGCCCAGCCGGTTGAGGTCGTTGAAGAAGGCGTGCCCTGCGCCCTCGTAGTAGTGGAAGGTGACATCGGTTCCTGCGTCGCGCATTTCTGACTCCAGCGACTTGGCGGCGTCGAGCGGGATGAACTGGTCGTCGGTCCCGAAGTGGCCGAGGACGGGACCCTTGATCTGACTGAAGTCGGGCTTGCCGTGGGGCATGACGTAGTAGTAGCTCACGGCGGCCACGATGTTGGGGCAAGTGGCGGCTGCCCACACCGACAGCCCGCCGCCCAGGCAGAAGCCGACCGAGGCCACACCGGTCCCCTGCACACCGGGCTGGGCGACGAGGTAGTCGGCGGCGCCGCACATGTCCTGCTCGGCCTGGTCCATCGAGAGGGCCATCAGTTTCTGTTCGGCCTCGCTGGGCTGCGTGGTGGTCTCGCCGCGAAAGAGGTCGGGCGCGAGCGCGAAGAAGCCCTCGGCGGCGAGGCGGTCGCAGACCGAGCGGATGTGCTCTTCAAGGCCCCACCACTCCTGCAGGACGATCGTGGCCGGGCCCTGTCCGCTCGCGGGGGTGGCCAGATATCCGGGCGCGCTGCCGGCGTCGGTGGGGAACTCGATGTCTGGCATGCGTGACTCCTTGGTGTCGGTGGCGCCCGGCAGGCTCGCCGGCGCCGGCGGGATCCTTGCAAAGGCGAGCCTTGGCCGGCGCCGTCTATGCCGCCAGCGCCGTCTACGCGGCGAGTGTGACCACGATGACCGGCTGGCTGGTCGGGTGCAGGCTGCCGCCGCGCGGCTCGCTGGTGACCAACACCTCGCGCACGCCGTGCAGGCTCTGCGGGACGCTCGCCGAGCCGCTGCCCTGGCTGGTCACGCCGAACAGCGCGTCGGTCGGCCGCGGCGCGCCGGCGCCGCGTTTGAGCCACACCTCATAGATCTTGCCGGGCGGTGGCTGGCGCATGCCCGAGACGACCAGTTCGGCGTGTCCGGCGACCTGGCGCAGAGACGCTCTGGCGCCGGGCAGCGATGCGCTCAGATGCGCGGCGGTCACGCGTACGCCCGACGAGGAGCCGCTCATCGCGATCGCGATCGCGATCGCGGCTGCGACGGCGGCGCTGGCCGCGATCGCCAGGCCGACCGCCGGGAAGGACAGGCGGCGTGCGCGCCAGCGGCCTGCGGCGCGCGGCGCCTCGTCGGCGTGGGGACCGGCCGCGCGCAGCACCTCGGCCTCGGAGCGGACGGTCGTGAGGATGCGCTGGTGCAGTGCCGCGGGGGCCTTCGCGGGGGCCACGCTGGTGGGCAGCGCCTCGACGACCAGCGAAAGGGCGGCGACCTCCTCGCGGCAGCTGGCGCAGGTGAGCAGGTGCTCGCGGTAGCTGTCGGCGTCCTCCAGCGCGCCGAGCACGTACGGCGCCGCGTCGATGTGCTCGACGCAATCGGGCTCGGGCAGACGCGAGCTCATGTGCTTACCGCCTCCCAGCCGTGCAGCTGGCCGCGCAGCTTGTGCAGGCCCAGGCGCATGCGGCCCTTGATCGTGCCGAGCGGGAGATCGAGCATCGAGGCGATCTCGATATGGGTGAAACCACCAAAATATGCTAGCTCGATCACCTGCCTCTGCTCGTCGGGCAGCTCGTCCAGGGCACCCCGGATCTCGCTGGCGGCGGCGTTGCCGATCGCTTGGGCGTCGGTCCGCTCGGGCGCCTCCAGGCTGTCCTCGATCCCCTCGTCGCCTGCGCGCCGGCGCTCGTGCACGTTGCAGCGGCGCAGCGCGTCGACGGCGCGGTTGTGCACGATGCCGAGTGCCCACGTGCGCACGCTGCCGCGCGCTCGGTCGTAGCGCGCGCCGCCGCGCCAGAGGGCCAGGAAGGCCTCCTGTGTGACGTCCTCGGCCAGCGAGCGCGTGGCGCACATGCGGTAGGCCAGCGAGAAGGCGGCGTCGGCGTGACGTTCGAGGATCACCTCGAACGCGTCGGGATCGTTGCCTGCGACGAGCTCCATGAGCTCCTCGTCTGCGAGCTTTCGCAGCCGGTCGCTGGCGGGTCTGATCGGGCGTCGCAGGCGGGACATCGATTCACTCTACGCGCGGGCGCGTCAGTTGGATCACCGTCGACGCGATTGCGATCTGCGCCGGATTGTGATCCGTCGCAGGCCTTGCTGCGAAATAGCGCAGGACAGGGGTGAACGCTACGGCTTTACCCAACACCTGAAAGGCGGGCCTCAGACGATGCCTGCACAAAGTTAGCAATCGGGAGGTCCCAACATGTCCAGTCCACCCAATGACGAGATGGCGCCCCAGCCGGTCGGGCTCGTCGAGCGGCTTGTCCGCGACGACGTCGATCGCAAGCGCTTCTTGAAGATGGCCGGCGGCGCCGGCGCGGCGAGCTTCGGCGCGTTCGTGCTCGCGGCGTGCGGCTCCAGCAGCTCGAAAACCGCATCGACGGCTGCTGCGCCGGCGACCACGGCGGCGGCGACGCCGAGCGACAGCGGCGACGTGGCGATCCTCAACTACGCGCTCACGCTGGAGTACCTGGAGACGGAGTTCTACGGCAAGGTCGTCTCGGCAGGCCTGTTCACGGGCCCGGTCGGCGCGCTGATCAAGGAATTCGGCCAGCAGGAGATGACCCACGTGGAAGCGATCAAAGGCGCTGTGGAAAAGCTGGGCGGTACGCCCGTGGCAAAGCCGGAAGGCAAGTTCCCGATCGAAAACGCAAGCCAGGTGGCGATGCTGGCCTACACGGTGGAGAACCTCGGCGCGTCGGCCTACCTGGGCCAGGCGGGCAACATCTCAAACCCGGAAGTGCTGGCGAGCGCGCTGGCGATCCACACGGTGGAGGCTCGCCACGCGGCGACGCTGGGCACGCTGGTCAAGAAGTCGATCACCCCGGATGGCGCATTTGCCAAGCCGGCTGACATGTCAACCGTGCTGGCGGCCGTCAAGCCGTTCCTGGCGTAAGCGCCGCTCGAGAAAGGAATTGAGTCAAATGTCTACGCTTCATCACAGCGAGCCCGTCGGTCCGGCCAGCCCGGAGATGGCGGGCGTGGAGGTGCGCGGCCTGACCCGCGCGAGCTTCATCCTGCGCGGCGCGCTTGCGACCGGGGCACTCTACGGTGCCGGGACAGTTGCGCCGTTCGTGACCCAGGCGCTTGCGCAGGGGGGTGGGGGCGATGCTGAAATTCTCAATTTCGCGCTCACCCTGGAGTACCTGGAGTCGGACTTCTACAACGTGAAGGCGAAGGAGGTCGGGCTCAGCGGCCAGGCCAAG
>DATNLQ010000278.1:0-3230 GCA_035602785.1 Solirubrobacteraceae bacterium | reverse complement strand
TTCGCCTGCTCGGACGCGAGCTGAGAGGCGAGTACCTGCTGCTCGGCGGGAACCCGCAGATCGACGCTCGCCAGCAGCGCGCGGGCCTCGGCGAGGGGAATGCCACGCCGCACGGCAAGCTCTGAGGCGATCCCCTCCAGGCCGCTTCCCACCACGCGTGTAAAGCGGCAGACCTTTCCCTCGGCGATCGCCAGGTTGGTCAGGCCATCGACGTTGAGGTACAGGACGCGAGTCGTCTCGTCGGAGTCGGACTCGTACAGCGAGCGAATGAGCGCGAAGGCGGACAGGTCGATGCCCTCTGGGGTAAGGCCTGCCTGGCGTACGGCGCCCAGCAGCCGCTCGATCATGTCGCGCTGGGCGGCTACGAGCACCACGCGCTGGCGCGGGCCGGCGGGCGTGTCGATGATGCCCAGCGGGTGGAAGTCAAGGACGGCGTTTGAGAGCGGCATCGGCACCTGATCCTGGGCCTGGAAGCGGACCGCGGCGGCCAGTTCCTTGCGGTCGGTGACGGGGGGAAGCTCGATCGTGCGCAGCACGGTGCGCTGGTTGGCCACGCCGACGCGGACGTGCTTGCTCAGGCCACTGGTCCGAAACAGCTCGCGCAGGACGTCGCTGAGCGCGCCGTCGTCTGCGACTTCGCCGTCGCGCACCGTGTCGCCTGCGAGCGGCAGAGCGGCGGCGCGCTCGGCGAGCACCGAGCCGTTCGTGCGCGCCTGGACGGCGGCGACGAAGCCGGGCTGGATGTCGAGGCCGACGACGTTAGCGCTCGTTCGCCGACCCAGCTTGAGGTCGAGCTTGATGTTGGGGGAGGGGATTCGCATCGTGGGTTGGGGGCGGCTGAAAGCGAGGAAGGAGCGCCGCACGGGGGGTATCGGCGCCAGGGCGACTGCGCTTTAGTGCAGGAAGTGATTGACGTAGAGATCGACGAGCGGCTGGCCGGCAAAGACCGCGACGAGCGCGCCCAGGGCGAGGAACGGTCCGAACGGGATCGCGGTCTTGCGCCCCTGCTTGGCGCCCTTGCGGGCGATCACGACCGCGCCCAACAGAACGCCTGAGATGAGCGCGATGAGCAGCGCCGGGGCGACGGCGGCACCCAGGAAGAGTCCCATCATCCCGGCGAGCTTGACGTCGCCCATGCCCATTCCGCCCGGGTAGGCCAGCGCGGCCGCGAGCAGGAAGCCGCCGGCGGCGACGCCGGCGATCAGCCGTCCGGGCTCGCCGGAGGGGTCCAGCGCGAGCCCGATGGCCAGGGCGAGCACGGCGCCAAGGGCGGTGATCTTGTTGGGGATGATGCGATGCTCGAGGTCGATCAACGCGGCGGGCACGACGAGCAGGATCAGCGCGATGCTCAGCGCAATTGCCGACGCGGAGCCGTGCGCGAGCACCGCACCGGCGCACAGGGTCCCAGTGAGCGCCTCCACGAGCGGATAGCGGACAGATATGGGCTCACCGCAGCTGCGACAGTGCCCGCGCAGCAAGAGGTAGGAGAGGATCGGGATGTTGTCGTAGGGCTTGACCGGCGTCCCGCAGCGCGTACAGTGCGACGCCGGCAGGACGATCGACTCGTGGCGTGGCAGGCGGTAGGCGACGACGTTCAAGAACGAGCCGAAGATCGCGCCCATGACTCCGCTGACGGCTACTGCCCCCATGGAAGGATGATCGACCTTCGAGCCACTTGGCTTTAGCGGGCGCGTGACGATGGCGGATCCGCCATCGCGCGGAGCTGTGCCGAGTCGAGACGTGGGCTTGGCGCGATCAGCCCCGAACAGTCACTACCAGGTGCCGTTTTTGCATACGGTGCTGCCGTTGGCGTTGGTGCAGGTGCGTTCCACGGCGCCGTTTTCGAACTTGAGCTTGTACGTGTCGCCGGTGCCCTTGGCGACCGACTGGGCTTCAAAGCCGGTTGCGGTGGGGGTGCCGACGATTGACGCAACGGCGGTGGTCGTGTCTTTCAGCGTCGGCTCGATCGCCTGGAGTTCGCCAATGGTGGCGTTGGTGAAGCTGCCGTGGTGATCGTTGGCGTACGCCTCCATCGTCGTCTCCAGGGTGCCCACCTGGGTCTTGGCCGCAGAGTCGCTGGCCTTGCTGGTCTGGCTCAGGAACGCCGGGATGGCGATCGCAGCCAGAATGCCGACGATCAGGATGACAACCAGCAGTTCGATCAGGGTAAAACCACCCTCATCGGTCGAGCACCTGCGCGGTCGAGGCGGCATTGTTGGTCTCCTGGACGCTTTCGTAACCAGTCCTTGTCGATCGCCGCACAAGCTGGCCTTCTCAGCGATGCATCGACGCTCGCGCCAGGGAGCTTTAGCTGCACGGGGACGGCCCGGACCGCGGACGTCGCTGGATCGAAGCTGGACGTCCGACCGAGCACGCTGGGCGATCACGCAAAGGCAGGACGCAAACGGGGGCGGCCAATGGCCGCCCCCGTCGCTGGGCATCAAGCCCATTCGTGACCCGATGCGATCAGACCAGCGAAGTCACTACCAGGTGCCGCCTTTGCAGACGGTGCTGCCGTTGGCGTTGACGCAGGTGCGTTCCACGGTGCCGTTTTCGTACTTGAGCTTGTACGTGTCGCCGGTGCCTTTGGCGACAGACTGGACTTCAAAGCCGGTCGCGGTGGGGGTGCCTACGATTGTGGCCGTGGCGGTGGTCGTGTCTTTCAGCGTAGGCTCAATCGCCTGGAGTTCGCCGATGGTGGCACCAGCGAAGCTGCCGTTGTGTTCGTTGGCGAAGGTCTGCATGACCGTCTCCAGCGTGCCCGCCTGGGTCTTGGCGGCGGAGTCGCTGGCCTTGCTGGTCTGGCTCAGGAACGCCGGGATGGCGATCGCGGCCAGAATGCCGATGATCAGGATGACAACCAGCAGTTCGATCAGGGTAAAACCACCCTCATCGGTCGAGCTCTGGCGCAGTCGATACAACATTTTGATCCTCCTGGATCCGTGTTGGGCGCCAGCCCCAGGTGATCGCCTCATGCGGCGATGCGTCCCCCTTTCGAGAGCCGCCGGCTTTGCTACGCACTCTTTCGAATGCTCTGCCAAAGCACCTCGGCACTGGCCTTGTTAGCCCGGGCATCGACGCTGGCCCGTGCAACCTTTACGGCTGCATAAAGACTTGGACGCATGGTCTGGGACGTCCGCGAGCCGATGAGGACGCTGGGCCGATGGCCAGTATGCTGCCAGCCGCAGTGTGTCTGCCAGCGATGCTGCGCGTCAGGTCGCGGGGTCGTT
>DATNLQ010000411.1:0-9627 GCA_035602785.1 Solirubrobacteraceae bacterium | reverse complement strand
CGTGTCGCACTCGAAGGCGACCAGTTCCTCAGCGATGAGGTAGGCCACAGCGCTGGAGGACTCGACCTCACCCCACGGACCAGCGGTCATGTCTCGCCCGCCTGCCACTGAGTCTGCGCCATGCACGGCCGACCTCCTTTGTGTTTTGGACACGCTAAAAGCCCCCGAGTTCCGTTCGGAGACCCAACCGGCAGGATTTAATCCTAGACTTCTAAGCGGACGGATTCGCGCGGGCACCGACAAGCTGTAGGATTAAATCCTGCCGGTCGGACAGAAGAAACCCGATGGCTCGGACTAGCCCCAGCGACCAGGACTGGCTGCTCAGCGGCACCCACAAGACCAGGCTCTTCGAGTTCTGGTTTGGCGAGGCCGAACGCGACACACCTCCCCACTCGGCGGCTGAACTCGAGAGGGCGACTGGTGCCAAGGGTTCCAACGCCTTTCGTGACATCCTCCCCCGACTCATGTCGCTTGGTTTCGTCGCGGAGGCTGACCGCCAGTATCAGCCCATCGCCTACGGACAGCTTTCGGCAGGCCATAAACAGATGAGGCACGCCCTTGAGGCATTCTTGGCTGCACTACGGCAGCTTTGATCACACTACCCCTGGGTTCGCACGCGGGTAACGCTGGAACGCGGAGGTCGGGCGGCCCTGCCGGCATAACCGGGATGCCGCGCGTGGGCCTACTCACCCTGACCGGCACGCCCGATCGTCGCCGTGGTGCTTTGCCGGGTTTGCTGCCCACAAGGCTCCATGAGAAGTTGGATCAAAGCCTCAAGCTGAACTTGACGTTGTGACGTCGTACCCGGCTCCCCGTCATTTGCTCGAGCTCAGCACGCCCCCGATGAGCCGACGTGTCCAGGTACCATACTGCTGAATTGCTCCAAAACAGGAGGTGTGGGGTGTCGGGCGGAGCAGCCGCCGGCTCGCCATGACGAGCATGGCCCCTGACGGCGACGTTCCGGCACGTCTGTTCTCGCCGCCGGCGAGATGGGGCTACGCATATCTACCGCCGCCGCCGGCCAAGCAGAGCGAGGAGCGCGACAGGCCTCCGGTGATGGAGGAGGTGCCGATGATCACGCGTGCAAGGGCGGGGGGCGTGCCGCGTGCGGCCGCGGAAGCCTTCGCCACAGCAGCGGCCGTGTTGATCCTGGATTCCACCCTGCACGCGTTCTCGATCGGTGAAGCGCACGGCGTGGCAGAGGTGCTGACCGTGGCCATCTCCGATGTACTGGCCGCGGTTGTCGCGTTTCGCGTGGTGCGCATCTGGCGGCGGTTCGCTCACGCGCCGGCCTCGGACGAGCCGGGCGTGGGCCAATCGCTGTTGGTTCCAGCGATCGCTGCGTTCGCGAGCTTCTATGTCCCCTATGTGGTGCTGCTGATTGCAGCCTTCCTGCTGTGGCGCCAGGCGCTGCAGGCCGAGGGTCATCTGGTGGCTGATCCCAAGGCGCTGGAAGCCGCGCGGGCTAGGTACGAGCAGGCAGTGTCGGTCTCGCGAGAGCGCATCAGAGAACACGACGCCGAGCAACAACGCCGCATCCACGCAATGGACGTCTGGCACCCGGTGGAGCTGTCGCTGAGCACGCGCATGACGTGCGTGTTCGGCGGCACGGCGGACTCTTGGACCGCGTTGCTGACGACGCTGGGAGCGTCCCTGCTGGGCACCGGCGAGCACGTGGTCATCTGTGACCTATCGCGTCGCGCTGCCGTCGACATGCTCTGCAACATGGGTCGCGGCGCGGGCTATGCGGTAGACGAGACCGTGCTCGGGGACGCTGCCGGCGTCATCGACCTGCTCGCCGAGCGCAACTGGCTGGAGCTGAGCTCGATTCTGGCCGAGGTGCTGCACGCCGCACAACGCGACCCGGACATGTCGCAGCGTGAACGGACAGAAGACCAGGAGGTAATCCGCGAGGTAGCCGCTTACCTGGACCCCGACGGACGCGTGACGATTGCGCGCCTGCGCAGTGCGTTGCTGGCCGTCACGCGCCCGGACGTAGCCGGAGCCGGCTATCACGAGCTTTCCCGACATGAGCGTGACCGCCTTGTCGGTGCGTTCGCGGGAGCGTCGTCGGTACACGCGACGACGATCGAACGCATGGTGAGCATCGAGCGCGCGCTCAGGGGTATGGAGGTGCTGGAGCGCTCTCTGTGCCGCCAAGACGACGTCGGACACGCGACGGGCGCAGAAGCAGACCTGCTCGTCGTCGGCATCGAAAAGCAGGTGGACCGTCTGGGGCGCGAACGCTCCACAGATCTGCTGTTCGAGCTAATGCTGCGCCGCGTGCAAAGCGGGCATGCAGAGATGAGCGTGCTGATTGTGCTCGGCGCCGACTGCATTGCGCAGCAACCGTTGAAATCGCTACTCGCTGACGCCGAACGGCAGAAGATCACGGTGTTGCTGTTCTTCGAGAGTCTCAAACAGCAAGCGATCGACCTCCTGGGTTCAGGGGGCGCCGCTGCCGCGTTCCTAACGCTGGGCAATCGCCACGAGGCCGAAGAGGCCAGCGACTTCATCGGCAGCGAGCGCAGGTGGGCGATGGTGCAGGAGCAGTTCACTACGAGCGAGTCATCGACTGAGACTTACGGTCGCGAAGAGTCCATCTCGACACAGGCCACAATCGGCTTTCCGGCAAGCGTGTCGATTGGCGCGTCGAGCAGCACCGGTCGCTCCTACAGCGAGGCATTCGGCCGCGGCACGGAGCACTCGCGCACGGTGCAAGACGTTGAGAGGAAGCTCGTCACGCCCGCCGTGCTCATGGGCCTGCAGTCCGAGCGTGACCTGACGGAGATGATCTACGTGGAGGTGCTCTCCGGCGGCAGGCGAAAGGTCTTCAACGTCGATTGCAATCCGCAGCGCGCCGGTGGGCCGCGCGTGGCCGAGCGGACACGCTAGACCCGGCAACCCCTGAGAGCGGCAAGCAGCAGCGTTGGCCCGGACGGGGCTGCGGCTGCCATCGTACAACAGTTGTCATATCTTGGAAAAGTCATTTCAAGCGGTATTGTGCCGTGCCGTAAGCGTCTATAGATTTCGGCACGCCCAACTGGAGGGCGAGATGGAGGCAACTGATTGATGACCGATTCGACTATCACCTGCGAGATCTGTCAACAACCAAACGCCGCTGGGTCGACCTTCTGCGAGCACTGCGGTGCGTCGCTCCAGGAATCGCAGACGCAGGCAGCGGGCGCTGGCCAGACGCAACCACCGCCACCGCCACCGCCACCGCCACCGCCGCGGGCCGCAACGCCGCCGCCCAACCCGTCGGGCCCGCCGCCACACGCCGCGCTGCCGCGTGGCATCAGCGAGCATCCCCTTTCGCTCACTCAGCGAGGCTTCCTTGCTTCGCTCTTTGACATCTCGTTCACTTCGATGGTGGGGACAAAGCTCGTGCGGGTGCTGTATGTGCTGACGATCATCTGGGTTGGTCTTACCGCGCTCTTCTACATACTCCTCGCCTTTCACCACAGTCCGACTCTGGGCATCCTGGTTTTGCTAGTCGTCGCGCCCGTGATATCGCTGTTTACGCTCGGATTTGCCCGCATAGTCCTCGAGATCTGCATCGGGCTGTTCCAAATCATGGCCAACTCCAACGAGCTCGTCGCGCAGGGCCGTCGCGAGGACGCTTAGAGCTTGGGCGTGGCCGAGACCGTTTCGAATCTGCGTCCAATCGTATCTCTCGCTGTGGCGTTCGGTCAGCGATGCGAATACTGTTTTCTCATGGTGCTCAAAGGTGAACTATTGCGAGCTCGACGCGGAAGTCGATGCAGAGCGAGGCCGCCCGGTCGCGAACGCAGCTGTTAGGGCGCAGGTCGGAATCCATCGGCTCGTCGGTCTTTCCGGATGCTAGGATGCCGCGCCATGTCCTGCTTCGCCCACTGCTGGCAAGAGCAAGATGATCTCCTTGAGGCTGGCATCGACCGGCTAGAGGCTTCTCGCCCGCGCACGCAGACACGATGCCGCCACGACGCTGACATTGGCGCTCGGCGGCGCGCGAACGACGACCACGGCGTTTGTCGTGAACTGGCGGGCTGACCGAACGCTCGCTGACCGGCCGAACACCGGAGGTATCGCGATGTACTGCATGAGTTGTGGTCAGGAAATTTCGGCGGGCGCGCGGTTCTGCCGTAGCTGTGGCGTGAGCCAAGAGGGCGCGGAGCAAGCACCGCGGCCGGCAGATAGCACGGCGAGGCCGGATGAACGAGCGCACACCGGCCCGGAGCCGCTCGTGGCTGGTGCTCGGTCGCGCGCGGCTCAATGGCAGGCGTTGAGCTTCGACGCGGCGCGGTGGAGTCGCGGGGACCTCGTCACGGGCGTCGCCACACTCGTGTTGCTTATTGCGCTTTTCCTGCCGTGGTTCAGCGTTCAGTTCGTAGGGTTTGCAATCCCAGGGCTTTCCGTCGATGCGCTCAGTGCACACGGGTGGATGTACATCACGCTGTTGGTGACGCTCGCCGTGATCGGCTACCTCGTCGCACGGGCCGTGTATGACGACCTTCATCTGCCCGTGCCACGTTGGCAAGCGCTCGCCGGGGCGACGGGCGTAACGTTGTTGCTTAGCTTCGTAGCTTTCGTCGACGCGCCGACGGGCCTCGGCCAATCGTACGGCGCGTTCATCGGCCTCGTCTCAGCCATCGCCGCCGTCGTCGGTACTGTGCTGGTTCGCTCCGAGGAACGGGGCGCCGTTGTCGCACCTGTGGAGGAGGAAGCAACTGTCAAATGCTCCGGCTGCGGTCGCGCCAGCCCAGCAGGTAATAGGTTCTGCAGGTCGTGTGGCTCCAAGCTGATGTCGGGGCTGTCCACACCCAGTAGGTAGACGGAATGCGGACGGATTGCAGAAAGCCGTACGGGTGAGTGAGTTGAACGTAAGTGAGACTCACGGGACGACCGAGAGCTGCGCGAGCTGCGGCGGCGAGACCAGCGTGGGCGCGAGCTTCTGTCGACACTGCGGTGCGAAGATCCCTGCAACGCAGTCCGCCGATTCGGTGCCGACCATTCGAGCATCCGCATCGCCTCCGGCCGTGGGTCCTACAACCCCTGTGGCGCTCTCGTCGTCCCAACTGGGCACCGATCCCACGGCCGAGTGCGGGAACTGTGGTGCACAGGCCAAAGTTGGCGCAACCTTCTGCCCACGCTGCGGGACTGACCTACGCGTCCGGCTAAAGCCAGGCGGACGCCCGCCGGACCGACCGAGCGCCCCGGGGCCACCTACGCGGCGCGAGCGCCGATTGTCCGTCGTCGCCATGATCGCCGTCGTTCTCTTGTGTGCGGCCGTCGGAGCCTCAGCGATTCTGCTGCTCGGGGGCAAGGGCAAGTCAGACCATCGTCGAACGAGCCAGGCGGCTGCGACTTTGGGCTCACACGCAGCGACCAGCACAACGAACACCAACACCTCCACCGTCCCGACGACGCCGCAGGAAACCCCACACGAGGCGCAAGCGGCCGTCGTCGCGCTACTCGGCCAGTACCAGACGGAGTATTCAGATCACGACATAGCCGGCCTCTCGTCCGCCTTCTCGGCTGGCGTCGTGCGGCACGGGCTCACGGCGAGTGGATGCACCGTCTCGAAGGGCCGCGCAGCGGTCCTCTCCGCGTACGAAAGTCAGTTCGCTGAGGGAAGCGGCACCTACCGGTTGATCGGGCTGACGCCGCAGCACGTCGAACTTAGAGGGTCAAGCGAAGCGTACGTAAACAGTCATTATCAGATCTCTCCCGGTGGCTCCGGCTCTGTGAGCTTTACGCTCATCCACGAAGGGCAGGAATGGAAGATCAAGCAGGTTTACGCGACCTGTGCCTAAGGGTTGGCGCGAGCAGCCGGGTGATGGCCACCGCAGCGGGAGGCCTCGGGGTCGTCTCGCCGCCCGCGCGTGGTTGTCGCTGACGGTCGCCGGTTTGCTTCTCGGTGCGGGTATCGCGCTCGCGACGACAAGGCTCGCAAGCGGGCACCGCCGGCAACCCAGTTCGAGTCGCTCGACATCGTCTACCGAGTTGTCGCGGCGTGCTCTCACGAGCCGTGAAAACGCGCGCGACGGCGGCCAGGCACTCCCGTGGACGATCCCGTCTACTGCCAGGAGCAGCTTCGCAAGGCTTCAAGCCTCGCTCCCCGGCCCTGTCGGTGTGGCGATCGCGCCGCTCGACGGAGGACCCGTGCGTGAGCTCGGCGGCGCTCAGCGCGGCCACGCGTGGAGCACGATGAAGGTCCCCGTCATCGTCGCCTACCTGATCCGCTTGGGCGTCACTGGGCACCCGCCCGGCGAACTCGACGACACCGACATCGAGCTCGCGATCGAGCAGTCGGACAACGAAGCGGTCAATGCCATCTTCAGTCGCTTGGAGATACTCGACGGGGGCTTGGTCGTCGCCAGCGAAGCAATCGAACGCGAGCTCCGTATCAGCGGTGACAACCTGACCGTCGTCAACACGATTCCCAACGAAGACGGCTTCTCTACCTTCGGACAGACCGAGTGGTCGCTCAGCGCTTCGGCGCTCTTCTATCGGGCGCTCGCTAGCGGTTGCCTCACGACAAGGGCCGACACCAACTGGATTCTCACGCTGATGAGCAGGATCACGCCTGTCCAGCGATGGGGCGCCGGAGAAGCGGGTGTGCCGCCGGACGTCAGGCTTGCATTCAAGGGAGGGTGGGGGCCGCAGGCAACGGACGCCTACCTGGTACGACAGACCGCGGTCGTCGGCGCAGGGAGGAGCGGATATGTGCTCGCCATGCTCGCCAGGCCACCGGGCACGGGCAGCGCGTCCTTTCAGGCAGGTCAGGCGATGCTCACCGAGACCGCCAAGTGGGCGTTCCGGGCACTACATCCGCACGGCGAAACGCGGACGCCTCCATGCATTCGCTCGCTCGGATCGCCACCAACCCTCAAGTAGCTGTTGGGTCCAACTGGCGCGCATACGGGCGCGCGCCCGCGATTTTTAGCTCTGCAGAGCCAAATCCTAGCGGTCTCGAAAACCCTTGTGCGCCTGATCGGCGTACCGAGTTCGAATCTCCCCCTCCGTTGTGGTGCCGGAGTCCGGCTGTTTGCAGGGGAATCTGGGCGTCCGCCCTCCACAAAAGCCCATTCTCCGGCCTTCTCCTTGGCCCTGTGGCCAAAGCGCGGGCCGCAATTTGCCGATAAATTGTCCAAATGGCGACGCTGGGACCCCGGCACGCGTTCGGTCGTTTGCTGGCCACGCTCGACGAGGTGGATTTGCGCGCCCTGTCGCGCTCGCTATCGGACGACCTGCGCGAGCGCAAGGTCACGTTCGGAGCAGACGATGGTGGCAATGTGGAGGCCTTCGTCGTGGACCCTGTTCCGCGCGTGATCGAGCGCGACGAGTGGGCCGCGCTCGCCGCCGGCCTGGCGCAGCGCGCCGAAGCGCTCGAGCGTTTCGTCGCCGACGTCTACGGTGAGCGCCGGATCGTCGCTGCTGGTCGCGTGCCGTGGTCGACGATCGAAAGCGCTGAGTTCTTCGAGCCGCGGATGGCGCAGTTGCCGCCAGTCTCGGGGCGTTGGATCCCGATCGCCGGTCTGGATGTGGTACGCGACGGCGACGGTCCGTTTGTGGTGCTTGAGGACAATGTGCGGACACCATCGGGGATCGCCTACGCAGTAGCGGCGCGCGAGGCGCTCAGCGGGCATCTATCGGTGCCGGACGGCATGCGCGTGCGCTCGTTGGAGCCGGCCTACGAGTGGCTCGGCGAGGCTCTGCGCGCGGCCGCATCGCCCGAGGCCGGCGCGCACCCGTCGGTCGTCGTGCTCACCGACGGGCCGTCGAACTCGGCCTACTACGAGCATGGCGCGATCGCCCGCCGACTCGGGCTGGCGCTCGTGCGCCCTGAGGACCTCAGCGTTCGCTCCAAGCGGCTCTTCGCCCACACCGACGACGGGATTGTTCCGGTCGATGTCGTCTACCGCCGCACGAACGAGGATCGGCTGTTCGATGCCGCCGGAGCGCTCACTACGCTCGCTGACATACTGCTCGGGCCGCTCGAGGCGCAGACACTGGCGTGTGTCAACGCGTTTGGCACGGGGGTCGCAGACGACAAGCTCGTACATCGCTACGTGGAGGAGATGGTGCGCTTCTACCTCGACGAGGAGCCGCTCTTGGCATCGGTGCCGACGCACGACCTGTCCCAACCCGGCGTGCTCGCGATGGCGCTCGAGCGCATCGGGGAGCTGGTGGTCAAGCCGCGCAGCGGACACGGTGGCATCGGCGTGGTCGTGGGCCCGCGCGCCGACCCGCAGGCGCTCGCGGCAGTATCGCGCGAGCTGGCAGCCGCGCCGGAGCAGTTCATCGTGCAGGAGACGGTGCGCCTCTCGCGCCAGCCCACCGTCTGCGGCGACGAGCTCGAGCCTCGTCACGTTGACCTTCGCCCGTTCACCTTCGCCATCGGCGACCGGGTCGAGGTCTTTCCCGGCGGGCTCACTCGCGTCGCCCTCGAGCGCGGTTCGCTCGTCGTCAACTCCTCCCAGCGCGGTGGTGCCAAGGACACCTGGGTGCTCGCATGACCACGAATCGCGGGAACCGGGACCCGGTGCCGCACAATCAGCGTCCGGCGCTGATCGGCGTGACGACGTCGGAGCTGCGCCTCGCCAGCCAGGTGCGTCGTGACCGTCGTGGCGAGCCCGCTCGGGTCGAGATGGCGCTCGGGATGTCCTATCTGCGCGCGGTCGAGCGCGCGGGTGGACTGCCCGTCGTGCTCCCGCCGCTCGAGCTCGAGCGAATCTCGCCCCTGCTCGACCGTCTCAGCGGCGTGCTGCTCTCTGGTGGACCAGACCTCGACCCAGTCGCCTACGGGCGCGTCGCTCACCCTGAGCTGGGCCCGACCGAGCCGCAACTCGACGTTTTCGAGGTGCAGCTGGCGCGGGAGGCCGACGCGCGTGGGCTGCCGATCCTCGGCATCTGCCGCGGTGCGCAGGCGCTCAACATTGCGCGCGGCGGAACCCTTCACCAGCACCTTCCGGAGATCACGGACGGCTCTGTTGACCACCGCCAGTGCCAGCCCGGGCAGGAGGTCACGCACAAGGTCCGCGTCGCCCCCCGCAGTGGCCTCGCCGCGGTGGTTGGTAGCCGCCGCATGGCTGTCAACTCCTTTCACCACCAGAGCGTCGAGGAGCTCGGCAGCGGCCTGCACGCGGTTGCGTGGGCGGACGACGGCGTCATCGAGGGCATCGAGGGACGTGGAGAGTCGCTCCTTCTGGGAGTTCAGTGGCACGCCGAGACGCTGGTTGACGACCCCGCTCAGCTCGCCCTCTTCCGACACCTGGTGAGGGCCTCCGAGAACCGAGAGCGAGCGCGAGAGCGCCCGACGCCGCGCGTGGAGTCGACGCGGCGCGCGGCCTGAGTTGTGAGCGGGCTCGAGGGTCGCGTGAGCCCCGCCTGGGGCCGCTGGCCGCCTCCCGAGGCACGTCGGCCGTGGACCGTCGGGATCGAGGAGGAGGTGATGCTGCTACACGCCAGCGACTTCGCGCTCGCGCCGTGGATCGACAGCATCCTTCCGACGCTGGCTCCGCATCTCGCCGACCACGTCGACGCCGAGACGCACGGCTCGGCGATCGAGCTGCGCACCGGCGTGCACGACGGTGTGCCTGCGGCGATCGGTGAGCTCGCGGCGCTGCGCAGCGAGCTGCGCAG
>DATNLQ010000408.1:0-3929 GCA_035602785.1 Solirubrobacteraceae bacterium | reverse complement strand
CGCATCAGCGGCTCGTGCACGTAGATGTGGATCAGGCGCACCTCCGCGTCAGCGATTTGGGCGAGCACCTGGCCGTACACGCGCATCAGCTGCAGGAACGCGCCGACGGGCAGGCCCGCGTCGAGCACCGCGGCCGCGTAGCGCATCATCGTGAGGTCTTCCTCGGAGAAGGCGTCCAGCGCGAGCGCGCCCAGGCCCATGGTGGTGTAGATGCGCTCGATCAGCCTGCGGTCGAGACGGCTTTCGCGCGCGACCTCCGCCAAGGTGTAGCGACCCTCAGAGCCGCTCAGCAGGTTCTCCAGCGGACCTACCGCCAGCTGCCCGCGGTCGGTGGCCCGCTTGATCTGCTCCAGCGGATGCCCGCGCGCGCGCAGGCGCGCGACGACACGCACATAGGCGGCACTGGCGGGCGTCCAGCGACCATCGTGTCCGGGCACCAGGCCGAGCGCCACCCAGCGCCTGACCGTGGCCGGCGACACGCCCGCGCGTGCGGCGACGTGCGCGAGCGTCAGCTCGCCCGCGCCGTCGACCTGATCGAGTTGCTCAGTGTCGGCCACTCAGGCGCGCCCCAGCGGGCAGGGCGGGTGGGGATCCCATGCAAGCAGTCTACGGGCCGTCCCCGCCACGCCTGGGGCCGATGGCGTTTACTTCACTGAAGGACAGGCTGACCCGCTCGAGCAAATCGACAGGAGGGCTGCGGTGCGCGTCGACAACGAAAGTGTAGGCATCGAGTACGAGGTGACGGGCGACGGCGACGGACGCCCGGTGGTGCTGCTGCACGGCTTCCCCGACTCGGGGCGGCTGTGGCGCAACCAGGTGCCAGCGCTTGCGCAGGCCGGCTTTCGGGTGATCGTCCCGGACCTGCGCGGCTACGGTCACTCCGACAAGCCGCCCGACGCACAGGCCTATGCGCTGAACGTGCTCGTCGGCGACGTGCTGGCGGTGATGGGAGACGCCGGCGTAGAGCGAGCCCATGTGGTCGGACACGACTGGGGCTCGGCGCTCGCCTGGGCGTTCGCCACATTCGCCGGCGACCGGGTCGACCACCTGGTGGCGATGTCGGTGGGACACCCGGCGACGTTCAGGACAGACGGCTTCGTGCAGCACGAAAAGTCGTGGTACATGCTGCTGTTCCAGTTCGCCGGGGTGGCCGAGCAGTGGCTGTCGCAGAACGACTGGGCCAACCTACGGGCGTGGGGACACCACCCGGACATCGACGCGGTGATCGCCGCGCTCCAGGACAACGGCTCGCTGACTCCGGGGCTGAACTGGTACCGCGCGAACGTGCCGCCAGAGTCCTACCTGCTGTCGGGCTTGCAGCTGCCGCCCGTGCAGGCGCCCACGATGGGGGTGTGGAGCTCGGGCGACTTCGCGTTGACCGAGGGGCAGATGACCAGGTCGGCCGGCGCGGTGGCCGGACCATGGCGCTACGAGCGCATCGACGGCCCCGGACATTGGATGCAGCTGGAGGCGCCCGACGCGGTCAACCGGCTGCTCATCGACTTCCTGCCGGCCGCCGTGAAAGGAGCCTGAACGAGATGGCCAAGATCGTGATGTTGGGAGCGGGCCCGTCGGGGCTGGCGGCCAGTCTGCTGCTGGCGCGAGACGGTCACGACGTGACGGTGCTCGAGCGCGATGCCGATCCGGTGCCCGAGTCGGGTACGCACGCGTGGGAGCAGTGGTCGCGCGATGGTGTGACGCAGTTTCGCCAGGCCCACCTGCTGGCCGCTGCGGGCTGCGCGGTGCTGGAGGAGGCGCTGCCGGACGTGCATGCTGCGCTGGTCTCGGCGGGCGCCACGCGCTTTGACACGCTGGGTCTGCTGCCCCCCACGTTGACCGATCGCGCGCCCCGCCCCGACGACGAGCGGTTCGTCACGTTCACCGCTCGCCGCCCGGTCTTCGAGCAGGTGCTGGGCAAGGCGGCGCAGGAGCAGCCCGGCGTGCGGGTGCGCCGAGGGGTGGCGGTCGAGGAGTTGGTCATGCAGACCAACGACGGGACGCCGCACGTGACTGGAGTGCGCGTCGAGTCGGGCGAGACGCTGCAGGCCGACCTCGTGGTGGACGCCATGGGCAGGCGCTCTGCGCTGCCGCGCTGGTTGAGCGACGCGGACGTCGGTCCGATGCACGAGGAGTCAGAGGACTCCGGCTTCATCTACTACACCCGCTTCTTCCGCTCCAGGGACGGGTCCACGCCACAGCACTACGCTCCACCGCTGTCGCCGATCGGCACCTTCTCGATCCTGCTGATTCCCTCAGACAACGACACGTGGTCGATCACGATGTACGTGTCGCGTGGAGACCAGGCGCTCAAGCGGATGCGCGACGCCGACGCGTGGACGTCGGTCGTACAGGCGTGCCCGGCGCACGCACACTGGCTGGAAGGCGAGCCGATCAGCGATGTCCTCGCGATGGGCGGCGTGGTCGACCGCTACCGCCGCCCGATGTCCGACGGGCGGCCGCTCGTGACCGGCGTTGCACTGCTGGGCGACGCGTGGGCGTGCACCAACCCCTCGCTCGGCCGCGGCATGACGCTTGGGCTGCTGCACGCGCGCTGCCTGCGCGAGACCGTGAGCTCGCACCTGGGCGACGGCCCGATCGAGTTCGCCCAGGCATGGGACGCTGTCACCGAGGCAAAGCTGACGCCCTGGTATCGGGAGACCGTTCTGGAGGACCGCAGCCGGCTGCGAGAAATCGAGGCGCTGCGCAGCGGGTCAGAGCCGGCGGAGGCGACCGATCCGGCATCGACGCTGATGGGAGCGATGATCTCCGCGATACGTCACGATGCCGAGATCTTCAGGCTGTTCCTGGAGGCGCGCTGCTGTCTGACACCGTTGAGCGAGACCCTTGCGCAGCCCGGCATGGCCGAGCGCATCCTCGCGCTGGCGAGCGACCGCGAGCGCCTGACGATCCCAGGCCCCAGCCGCGAGGACCTGCTGGCGTTGCTCGCCTGAGCCGTTGTCGAACGCCGCCGCGATCCACCTGCACCCGACCGCGCCGCTGGCCGAGCGGGTGCTCTTGCCGGGCGACCCCGGGCGCGCTCTCGCTCTTGCCCAGACGCTGCTGGCAAACCCGAAGATGTTCAACCACCACCGCGGCCTGTGGGGTTACACCGGCGCGGCGCCTGACGGACAGCCGCTGACGATCCAGGCGACCGGCATGGGCGGCCCGTCGGCCGCGATCGTGCTCACGGAGCTGATCGCCCTGGGCGCCGGCCGCGCGATCCGGGTGGGCACGTGCGGCGCGCTCGCGCCCGGACTGTCGCTGGGTGACCTGGTGATCGCGCAGGAGGCGATCTGCGCCGACGGCACCTCGCGGGCGCTGGGCGCGCGCGAGCGCGTCGGCGCAGACGAGTCCTTGACGCAGGCGCTCGCCCGTCACGCGCGCGGGGCTCACGCGGGTGCGATCGTGAGCGTTGACCTGTTCTATGACGATGACGGTCGGCGCCCGGACAGCGCGGGGGCGCTGGCGATCGAGATGGAGGCGGCAGCGTTGTTCGCAGTTGGGGCGAGCGCGAACGTGCCTGTGGCCTGCGTGCTGGCCGTGTCTGACACCTTCGACGCGCGCGGCGAGCGCGCACGCATAGACGACCACGCGCTGCTGACGGCTGCCGAGAGGATGGGCGCGGCGGCGATCGCCGCGTTGAGCGAATAGCGCGCCGGGGCGTCGGTCGGCGCTCAGGCGCCTTTGCGACTGCGCGCGGCCGGCGGTTTCCTGCGCGCGGCCGGTTTGGTGCGGGCTGCGGGCGGTTTCGTGCGCGAGGCCGGTTTCCTGCGGGTGGCCGGTGGCCGGGCGGCGGGCGCATCGTCGAGCCGCAGCAGCAGCGCGTCCAGTTGTGACTCGATGGCCGACAGGCGCCGGTCGATGTCCGAGCGGTCGACGCCGCTGGGCGCGAGCGCGCGGTCCAGACGCCCGACGCCGTCCTCGATCCC
>DATNLQ010000389.1:0-35721 GCA_035602785.1 Solirubrobacteraceae bacterium | reverse complement strand
TGTGTTCGCCGACCGGGTGTGGTCGCTGGACGGCGGGAAGCTCACGCCCACACTCGGCCATAGCCGCTCTGACGCCGACGTCATCCAACTCCGACGATCCGGGCGTGGCGAATCGCGCAGCGTAGGCTAGAGAGTCATGCTCAAGCTGCGCGAGGTCGTCAAGCGCTACGAGGTGGGAGGCAGCTCGATCCGCGCGGTCGACGGGGTGTCTATGGAGGTCGCGCAGGGAGAACTCGTCGCGCTGTATGGCCCATCGGGGTCGGGCAAGACCACGCTGATCGAGCTCGTGGCGGGGTTGAAAGCGCCCGACAGCGGCAGCATCCTGGTCCGCGGGCGCGACATCGTGCGCATGTCGCGCGGGGACGCCCGTGACTATCGCCTACGTGAGCTCGGGATAGTGATGCCACCCAGCAGCCTGCAGCCGGGTGCTAGAGCGATCACGACGGCCTCACTGAAGTTGACGAGCCTCGTGGGAACGAGAGCCGCCCGCCGGCAAATCGCGCCTTTGCTGGTAGAGCTGGGACTGGTCGATCGGTTGGGGCATCGGATCGCCCAGCTTTCGATGGGCGAGCGCCAACGGGTCTCAATCGCGCTCGCACTGTCCGGTGATCCGGCCTTGGTGCTCGCTGATGAGCCCACGGCGAGTCTTGACCGTGAGAACACCAGAAGCGTGCTCGGATTGCTTAGCCGTATTTGCCAGGAGAGAGGTGTGGCTTTGCTGGTCGTCACGCATGACCCAGAGGTCGCGGGCTACGCGGATCGTGTGCACGAACTTCGCGACGGTCGCCTCGGTGAGCGCCGGTCGGCCTCTGCTCAGCCGATTGGAGTGCCCGAGTTGCCATGAGACGCCTGTCGGGGCTGAGATATATATACGAGGCTCGATTTGGTGCTCGCGCGTCGTTGGTCCAGGAGTGCTTTGCTGTTCTTGGGATCGCGGTGGGCGTCGCCCTGCTGTTCGCCTCGCAGGTAGCGAGCACTAGCCTCACGCGCGCAGTTGCGCAGCTCAATACCCAGCTCGTCGGGACCGCCCAGCTACAGCTCAAGGCAAGGGGCTATGAAGGCGTGCCGGAAGCAGTCGTTGAACAGGTCCGGCGTGTGCCGGGCGTGACGAGCGTCCTTCCGATTCTAGAAAGGCAGGCAAATCTGCTGGGGTCGCGGGGTGAACGGCCGGTTGATCTGATCGGGATCGAACCGGATGAGCTCAAGGCCGCCGGCCCACTCCTACGAAAATTCTCACCGCGGCAGCTAGCAGCCGCTAGGGCCATCGCGATACCTTTGCCGCTAGCCAGAGAACTCGGTACTGGCACGTTTCAGACCATCCGGCTGCAGGTGGGAGCGACCTATGTAGAAACGCTCGTTGGCGCGACGCTTGCCGAAGAAGACATTGGCGCCCTTGAGCACAGTCCCATCGCTGTCACGTCTCTCCACTACGCACGTCGACTTACTGGGGCGTCTGGGAGGCTGACGAGAATCTTTATTCACTACGAAGCGCGCCGCTCCAAGCAGGCCATTCGCGCGCTTACGGCTATTGCCCGGAGATGGAATGTCAATCTTCAGCCGAGCACCTTCGAATCGCGGGTGTTTGCGGTCGCGGTGGGGCCTGAGACAAAAAGCGAGATGCTCTTCTCGGTAATCGCCGCGCTGGTGGGGTTCATGTTCGCGCTGGATGCGATGCTAATTACGGTCCCGGCGCGGCGCAGGCTCATCGCAGACATGCGCCCGCACGGCATCGTGTCCACGGTCACGGTGCTGCTCATCGACGCCGCCGCGATAGGCATAGCCGCCTGCCTACTTGGTCTGGCGCTCGGTGATCTGCTCTCGATTGCTGTGTTCAACGCAACGCCTGGCTACCTCACGTTTGCGTTCCCGATCGGCAACGGCCGGATCGTGACGTGGTCCGCGGTCGCATTGGCAGTTGGTGTTGGCATGGGCGCCTCACTATTGGGCGTGCTATGGCCGATACGCGGCGCGGGAGAACCACTGGAGCGGCGCTTGAGCGGGTCCGTACTGGATCGCAGACGGGTACGCGCGGGGCTCGTGGCTACGGGGCTGGTGTGCCTCGCGGTGACCACGTACACCCTGATCTACGACACTCGGGCGGCCGTGGTTGGAAACATCACGCTTGTATTCGCTCTGCTCTGCCTGCTGCCACTTTTGTTCGATGGCGCTGTGGCAATCTTCGTGCGCGTCTCTGCGGTTCTTGATGATGTTGCGTCGGGCACCGCAGCCGACGAGCTGGAAAACCCACGGACCTATGTTCGCTACCTGGCGATCGCCGGGACGGCTGCGCTTGCCGTTTTCGGGACGGTCGAGTTTGGTGGTGTCCAGGCCAACCTCACCAGCGGACTCCACGCGTTCGCTCGCGGTTTTGACTCTAGCTCGCAGCTTTGGGTGGTGCCGAGCGGGGATCTCAGCCTGCAGACGACGGTGCCATTCAAAGCGGTCGATACCCGTGCCCTGGTGGCCATCCCGGGAGTCCAGCGACTCTCGGTATATCGCGGGAGCTTTCTCGACTGGGGTGATCGACGGCTTTGGGTACTCGCACCATCCGGAACCATCGAACATCCGATTCCCGCCACGCAGGTGAGGGCCGGCGCCCTGAGTGTTGCTACAGCGAGGGTTCGTAGTGGTGGCTGGGCGGTGCTTTCAGAAAGCGTAGTCGCCGAACATCATCTGCATATCGGGGAGCCCTTCCTGCTCCCGTCGCCACGTCCAACCACGCTCCGGTTGGCCGCGGTGACCACGAACCTTGGCTGGCCACCCGGCTCGATCATCATGAACTCTGAAGACTACGCTCGAGCATGGTCCAGTCCCGCACCGAGCGCATATCAGATCACCACAACCGCTGGCACCAGTTCAGACACCGAGAGAGCTCTCGTTGAGCGTCGTCTGGGTGGCCTGGGCGCCCTTTCGGTCGAGACTTCTGGGGAACGCGAGCGGCGCCAGTTCGCCGAGGCGGCGCAAGGTCTCTCGCGGCTCACGCAAATCCGCATTCTGATCCTAGTCGCGGCGATCTTGGCGGTTGTTGGGGCGATGGGAGCGCTGCTCTGGTCCCGCCGTGAGCATTTTGCTGGTCTGAAATGTCACGGATTGGACGAAGCGAGACTATGGCGCTCGCTGCTCTGCGAGAGCGCGGTGATACTCGCGGCGGGCTGTACGATCGGGGCGGTCTTCGGTCTCTACGCACAGCTCCTCGGTAGTCACTTTCTGTCGACCGTCACAGGCTTTCCAATCGTCTTCGGCGTAGAAGGGTTCACGGCCATTAGAAGTTTCGCGGTGGTCACGGTGACAACGCTCGTCGTGCTGGCCATACCGGGGTATCTGGTAGTGCGTGTGCCGCCGAGCACCGTCAGCCCGGCGTACTAGTCGGTGCGCGCCGGCTTCACGAACGCACGCTAGCGCTCCAGTCGCCCCTTCGGGCCGTGAGTTCCGGGCGGTGGCGGTGGCGATCGCGCGCGGGCTCGCGTGGGTCAGCCCGGCGGTCAGCCGGGAGCTGCGGCACTGGCGAGATCTAGCGGCCCGTATACCGACAGGACCCCTGCGTGAAGAGGCGCTCGCTGCTCTTGAACGCAAGCGCGGGCAGAGTGAGGGCGCCGCACTGTTCGCCATCCTTCCCAGACAGCGAAGCCGCGACTGCCTACGGCTGCTCGTCGCATACCAGATCATCTGGGATTACCTCGACAGCGTCAACGAGCGCAGCGTCTCGGCCGGCCTCGCAAATGGACATCAGCTGCACCGAGCACTGGTCGACGCACTCAATCCCGGCGCTCCGCTTCGTGACTACTATCGGCACAGTCCGTGGCACGAGGATGGTGGCTACCTCCGTGCGCTCGTCCAGACGTGTCGTGATTGTTGCCTGCGGTTGCCGTCGTTCGCGCGCGTCCGGCCGTTCGTGCTGGCCGACGCCGGACGCGCCCAGGTGCTCGCTCTCAACCACGAGCCCGACCCCGACCGACGCGACGCGGCTCTGAAGGCGTGGGTTCAAGCGGAGTTCCCTGCCGGTCACTACGCAAGTTGGTTTGAGCTGACAGGCGCTGCTAGCGCTGCGCTCTCCACCTACGCACTGCTGGCGCTCGCGTGCGAACCCACCTGTAGCGAGGCTGAGATCACGCGGACTCACGCCGCTTACTTTCCATGGGTCTGCGCCGCGGGAACGATGCTCGATAGCTACGTCGATCAGCCCGAGGACGTCGCCAACGGCGATCACATATATGTCGCGCACTATGCGACCCCGGAGATAGCGGTAGCGCGGATCTGTGAGCTCGTGCACCACTCTCTCGCCGAGCTGCACACGCTGAAAACTGCCGAGACGCATCAAGTGCTGCTCTGCAGCATGGTGGCGCTCTATCTGTCAAAGGACAGCGCGCGCACCCATGCCATGTGCGACTCAACTAGATGCATCGCGCAGGCGGGCGGCTCGCTTACCCGGACCCTACTCCCGATTCTTCGCCTTTGGCGAGTCACCCACTCACTGAGGGCTTCATAAAACCAACACGAAAGGAAGCCGACAATGCCAGCAACAGCACATTCATCAATATTGAGACGGCTCAAAGGAGAGCTGCCCCCCAGCCCAACCCACCCTTCGGCGCTACAAACGCTGGCGGGACGTCGCTGGCCCTACTCCTACTTCAAATACTGCCAGAGAACCTATGGTGATCCGTTCACGCTGTATCCACTCGACATGCTGCCGATGGTCTTCTTTGCAGATCCAGATGAAGTCCGGAGCGTCCTTACCGGGGACGCCGCCGAGCTACACGCCGGAGCCGGGGCTCAAACTATCGCGCCGCTGATCGGCCAGCGATCATTCATGCTACTCGAGGAGGACGAACACCTTTGGGGCCGCAAGATTGTATCTCCCGCATTTCACAAGCGAATGGTCAAGGAACAGGCCGCCGCACTTACCGACGTGGTAGAGGCAGCCGTAAAATCTTGGCCGCTAGGCGCACCCGTGCGACTGCTACCTCGGATTCGTGCCCTCACGCTCACGGTGATTCTGCGAATCATCTTTGGTGATGACCCGGAACTTCTCGCCCTGCACCGGCTATTGACGCGAATGCTAGGGATAGCGGACACCCTCATGCTCCAGGGTCCGCGCCTGCAGCAGCTTGTGGGCTGGCGAGGAGTATGGCGACGGTTCATCAGCGAACGCCAAGAAGTCGATCAGCTGCTCCACCGGCTCGTGACACGCCGAGAACGCGGATTTGAGCCGGGTGAACGGGGAGACCTACTCGACATGCTCCTTTCGGCAGCCAACACGAATGGCTCGCCACTCTCATGGCAGCAGATCCGCGACCAGCTCATGTCGATGATCGTCGCCGGCCACGAGACAACGACCGGAGAGCTCGGGTGGGCGGTCTTGATGCTCGCTCACAACCAGACAGTGCAAGACCGGCTTGCTGAAGAGCTCGATGGCGGTGGCGCGGAGTATCTCACCGCGACTGTGCACGAGACACTGCGGCACAAGCCGGTCTTCGTCTTCGCCATTCCGCGTGAGGTCGTAACGCCGGTCGAGATCGGTTCGTGGACGTACAAGCCGCCAGTGCAGCTCGCGGCATGCACCTATCTCCTTCATCATAATCCCGATCTGTACCCGGCCCCCGATGCTTTCCAGCCGGAGCGCTTCCTCGGGGCAGCCCCACAGCCAAGAACATGGCTGCCGTGGGGCGGCGGGCGCAAGCATTGTCTCGGGCGCCACTTCGCGATGCTCGAGGTGACCACGATACTTCGCCACGTCATCTCAACGAGGGCAGTTCTACCGGCCAGCGAGCGAATCGAGCGACCACAGTGGCGAAGCGCGATCCTAGTGCCATCCCAGGGAGCACAGGTCATCCTTGTGGATCGCCGCGCAAGCCGGAATTTTTTTTGACTGCCCAGCGTTCTGCGCAGAACGTTTTTATTAGTAACCGAATGTAACAAGGCAGCCCTGATGGCTTTCCGTGCGCAATGTCCAAAATTAGAGGTTGTGCGAGTACTTCGACTTGTGGAATAGTCGCGCGGATAACTGCGACGAGGCGAGGTGAATGCGACAGCGAAGGATCAAGACCGCGAAGAGGGGCCGCGCCCGATCTGGGCTCGCAGGCCGCGCTGTCGTCGTTGAGCGTGCGACTCTCGCCAGAGCCCACGGTAGCGGGTCTTGGTTGGGAGTGGCACGCTGTCTCCGGAATTCAATTGCGCCTCCGCACGAAGTCGAGCTGAGCCTGGTCCCGACCCGCCAGACGCGCTGGAGCACCCGGTCAACGAGTGGCTCAGCAAGGTCAGCGAGCCGGCACCGCCGCAACTCTTATCCGGTCGAGGCTGCAGCCATTCACGGATCGTGCGGCATCCATGTGAGCATTTGCACCTTCACACAGACTCCTTTCGTGAACGCAGGTATTCGTATCAAACATCGGAGGTGGTCGCCTTGAGCGTGTCGACCTCCCCGGGTTCGGGATGCGGTTGTACCACGACGGATTGGATGGGAGGTGCCTCTGGGGCTTTGCGGGGTGCACTGCTGGGCCTGCTGCTGGAATGCCCAGGCCACGGCGCAGACCTCGCTAACCGCTTGGTCGCGCGGCTTGGAAAGACCTGGCGTATCGACGTCAACGATGTCTACCGCCTGCTTGAGCAGCTCCAGAAGAGGGGATTGGCGATCTCTCGCAACCAGCCAGTCCAGGACAGGCGCCAGCGCACCCAACTGGTCTATCACCCGACATCGGCTACGTCTGAGGCCCTGACACTATGGATGGAGACAGTACTCCCACACGAGCCGGTCAGGCTGGGGTGGCAGGCCAAGCTGTCGGTGGCCCGCCCCCAGGACGCACCACGCCTGCTGCGCGCGCTGCAGGCACACGAGCACGAGTGTCTTACGCTGGCCACGAGCCTCGCGCAGACTCGTGCGCAGGGGAGCACCTGGGAGGCCGTGTGCCTGGACTGCTCAAGCGAAGCGGTGCTCGTACAGCTACACGCTGAGATCGAATGGGCCGCGAACACCCGCAGACGGATCAAGGCAGCTAACCCGCAACCCGGCATTCCCTCGCGAGCAGATCATTCGATGACCTCGCCCACGACCTCTGCGTGTCGCTGACCAGGATGAGCGAGCGTCCATCACACCCTCCTTCCCTCGGCGCCTCGGTGGTCGCCGGGCCGGTCGGCATCGAGCTGACTCGTGCTCAGATCGATCGCATCGTTCGGCAGGCTTCGGGGGCGGGCAACATGGCGGTTCTGCTGTCGGGATTGCAAGGTGCCCGCGGGACGATCCAGGACAACCAGCGGCTGCTTAATGATCCGCGCATGTCCAGGTCGCTGCTGCAAGGACTGGTGGTGCTGAGCGGCTTCCCGGCCGATGGGAGTGAGATCGGGGTCATCGACCTCGCCCACCGGATCGGGCTCGGCGCGAGCACCACCTACAGGTACGTCGCGACGCTGTTGAGCGTCGGGCTGCTTGAGCGTGATCCAGGTACGCGTCGCTACAGGCTCTCGCAATGAGCCTCGATCAACTCAGCCAGCGTGGTCCTTGTGAGCGATGGTGCGATGCGCCCCAGAAATAAACGTTCTGCCCGACACTCGATCTCTGCGCACGGCAGGCGCAGCCGAGCTGGCCGGTCGGCAGGGTATCCGCCTGTCGCGCGCGAGATAATCGTAGTGCGCAACACACGCCAGCTGCGGCGACTGGAAGCAGAGCTCGTGGGTACCCGCCGCTATCCCGTGGTGCTGCTCGCGCTCGCTGCGGACGCTGACGAGCCCGTATTCCCGCCAGCCCAACTGCGGACGGCCGCCGGTCTGAGGGTCCGCATCTACCTGCTCCTCGGACAGCATCCGTTTCAGCGCCCTGCTGTCGTGGCCAATAGCTACTTGGCGGTTCCTCGCGGGACCGTACGCATCTGTTGGCCACAGTTCAGCGTTGGCAGCGATCCTGACGACCATCCCCTCGTGCACCGTCTGGAGGGCGAGAGCGACCGAGACGCCCTCAAGGAGTTCGCCCGCCAGTGCAATCTCAGCCGCCCGTGTGTGCGCCACGAGATTAAGCTCATCGAAGGCATACGCGCCACCAGCGAGCACGAACTGGCACAGGCAAGGACTCGCCTGACCGAGGTAGAACAGCAGCTTCGCGACGCGTACATAGGTCGCCACCAGGCCAGCGGGCGAGACAGAGAAGCGCAGCAACCATCACAGCCGTCAGACGCTGGCTGAAACGCGATGGTCTACCAGGGCTTCTACATCGACCGGGCTGTGCTGGTACTCACCGAAAGCATCGCGACGAAGCTGATTGGACGTACGAGTCGCTCCCAGCGAGCGGTGGCGTCGGGAGCCCGGTAGGCGTCGGTGCTTGCAATGCAAAGCGCTTCAGCATCTGCCAAACAAGCTCGGCTGGCCGCACTCGGTCCCGACAAGCCCGAGAAGGATGAGCTCCTGCTCGCGTTCGGTAAGAACCTGAGATCGCTGCGGGTCGCGGCTGGGCTATCCCAGGAGAAGCTGGCCAGGCGCTGCTTTCTACGTCGCGACGACATCTCACACTTCGAGCGGGGGGTGCGTACGCCAAGCCTGACCATACTTTTGCTGCTCGCGCACACTCTGGGCGCATCCGTCGCTGAACTCACCGACGGCTTGGCTGCCCCCAGTCGCACAGCCAGCAAAAGCCAGACGCTCGCTCTGGTTGCCTCGCAGCCCGGGATCAGCACGCTGGCTCTTGCCGAAGACATGGAGGTGCCGGCCTGGTATGTCCGCGAGCTCATTCTCTGCCTGGAGGCGACCGGCGAGGTAGCCCGCCAACCACCCGGCTGGCGGCAGGCCCACAGGCATCCGGCAAGTGTGGCCGGCCCGCGATGACTGGTGTCGGGTATGGAGGCTGAAGGGCTGGTCTGTGCAGAGGTGACGGGCGGCCAGCCAGCTTTGAGTCTCATCCGGGTTAACCCGGGCCTCACACGACGCGACCCGGCCGTCGACGTAGCCAACACCGTCGTGAATGGGCTCGACCTCGTCAGGGTCGTCCTCGGGCATTTTGACCCGGTGCAGGCGCATGGCCTTGCACAGATTCTCAGCCAGACCCCAGGCGTGTGCGCCCTCACAACTGGGCTCGTGACTGCCGACCTCGAAGATGCCATGGCCGGCAATCGGGCTCGGGTTGCGATCATCAATGAGGCCGTCCGGCCACCCCGGGTGCTGTCGTCCCACGTAGGGATCATTGTCCTGGCTCGCAAGCCCGCACGCTGCTGCGGAATGGTGCTGCTGGAGGCGGGAGTGTCGTGTCTGGCTGACAGCACGACCGAGGAGGATCTGCTCGCGGCCGTCAAGCTCAGCTCTACCGGCGGTTGCCTGCTCGTTTGCGAGGGTGGTTACCGTCTCGAACGTCGCGATAGCAACCGAGAGGCGATCTTGTCTGAACGAGAGCGCCAGGTACTTGCCGGCGTCAGTAAGGGGCAATCGCCCAAGAGCATCGCCGCGAGCCTCGGCATCAGCGCGGTGACGGTGAGGACGCATACGTCGAGCCTAGTTCGCAAGCTCCATGCTCGCAGTAGAAACGACTTGGTCGGAGCGCCTGTTTCCTGGCTCAAGGCACGCGTTTAGCGTTGCCTGCGAACGCGACGACGGTGGCGTGTTGTTCCCGCGAGCAGTAGCGTTGCCGCAGTTGCACAGGATTGACGATATTGCTCCGTAGAACCTCGTAGTTGTCACTCATCAAATTCGTCAATTTGATGATAGACATGGGCGCTCCCGCCCACTAGGGTCACCCGCAGACGTTTCATTCTCGTTCTGGCCGTCAAGGCTTGGATGTCCCGCAACCCGGGGGTTCGACGATGCCGCTTGCTCTGCGACGACTTGTGACGTGGCTTTTCATGTTCTGTGCTGGTGTGGCGTGCTGGTCGGTGGGCGTTTCGCAGGCGTCGGCATCTCCGTTGCAGCCTGGCTCAAGCCCACTGTTGGGTGCGTTGGTGGTTCCGGGTGTTGAGTCGTTGGATGGTGGGCAGCAGCAGGTGGCGGCGCTAGAAGCGGGTAGGTTGAGTCCGCAGGCTGTTGTGGCGCGGGAGGTGTCGCGGACGCGGTTTGAGCGGGAGAGCGCGGCGCAGGCGGCCGCCACTGTGCGAGAAGTGTTCCCGGCGTTGGTTGGTGATCCGGCTGGCGGTCTTCATCCCCCGGCGGGTGCTCGCGTGGTGGGCTTTCTGTCGAACACGGCCGCGCGGCTGGAACTGCCGGGGCACAAGCATGCGGTTGTCGAATCGTCTGTTCCCCTGGCGCGTGAAGTCGCGCCGGGCCGGCGCGTGCCGATCGACCTGTCGCTGCGTCAGGTGGGTGGGGTGTTTGAACCGATGGTGTCTGATGTTGGGGTGAGTATCCCTTCGGATTTGGCTGCGGGTGTGCGGTTGTCTGATAGTGGGGTGTCGTTGACGCCTGTGGGTGTCTCGGGCGCGCCTTTGGGTGGTTCGCCTGGCAGGCTTGAGGGGGCGGGCGTGTTCTATGCCAACACGCAGACCGACATGGATACGTTGGTTAGGCCGGCGTCCGCTGGTGTTGAGACGGACGCGATCTTGCGTTCGGTTGCCAGTCCGCAGACTCTTGCGTTTCGTCTTGGCGTTCCGGCGGGTGCGCAGGTTGTGCGCCAGAGCAGCTCGGGCGTTGTCGAGGTGAGGCTCGGTGCGCGTGTGTTGGCGATGGTTTTGCCTCCGGTTGCGGTGGATGCCGAAGGAACCCCGGTGCCGGTGTCGACGCGGCTGTCGGGCGACACTTTGTTCTTGACCGTCGCTGACCATGGCACGGCCTACCGTTATCCGATCGATGTCGACCCGTACACGGTCGACTCTACGTTTATTTTGAGGAAAGAACCCCCTACGGAACCCGCCAACTGGGGTTTCATCACGACCAACAAAGAAATCTTCTACACGGGCGGCCAGGATTCGGAAATACACATATCCGCCAAAAAAACCTATAAAACCGAAGAATATGCTGCGTTCGTCTACACCACGCAGGGTGCATCGCACATCTGGGAGTTTGAAGCGAACTGGTGGGTGCTTGCGGAAAAAAGTCCGCCGATCAGGACGTACCTGGCGCTGCGCAGTCCGCGCTCGGGGATAGAAGGGGAATTCACCCTCAGCAAAAAAGGCGAAGAAGGTCATGCAACCTCTGGCGTGTGCCCGCAAGTCAAAGGTAAATGTGAATTCGAAAAAGAACCAGTCACGGAAGCCGATGAAAACAACACCGCGTACTTTGAGGCGTCGGTGCTGGAAACGGGCGAAACGACGGAGCATTATGAGAGCCTGTTCACTGAACCTGGCGTGTATATCAGCCAGGAAAAAGCACCGTCTGCGCATTTCGATACTACCGACAAAACGATAAGCGGCCACCCGAATCCGCTGTATCCGGGCACATGGACGCCGTTTGACCGTACGTCATCGAACCAGTTCGCGCTTGACGCGTATGACCCTGGGTTGGGGCTTGACTATGTGCAAGCCAGGACAACGGGCTGGAGTCACTCGGAAGAACGAACAGCGGCCGACGGCTGCGCCGGACAGCAATGCGAAGAGTGCCACGAAGCCGAATGCCCCGCCAACGAAGTCGGCGGAAAAAAAGTAAAAGGCGAACCGTACATCTTCACGGCGCAGGTAAATGGAGAAGTTCCCGAAGGCGAAGACACGCTTAAAGCTACGGTCAAAGATCCCGCGGAACTTGAAGGCCAGACAACCGCGACTATCAAAGTCGACAATCTTCCACCGACGATCACGATCAGTGGACTGCCGACCCAGTTCACCGAACCGGAAGCGCGGGTCAAAGTTACGCTGAAAGACGGCACGACGATCAAAAGCTCGGGGGTAAAGACCGGCCGGGTGACGATAGATGGCCGCGAACTTACCCCCGCGCTCGGGTCATGCCCGGAAGGTCCGTGCAGCGTGTCGGGCGAATACACGCTGGTCGCGGCGAACCTGGGCGCCGGCCAGCACACGTTCAAGGTCGAAGCCGAAGACAACGCCGGCAATCAGGAAACCGCGAGCGACACGTTCTACGTCCACCATGCGACTCCTGTGCCGGTGGGTCCTGGCGCTGTGGACCCGCAATCCGGTGAAGCTCACCTGAGCAGCACTGACGTGTCGGTCGCGGGGCCGTCGGCCAGTCTGACCGTCCAGCGGGGCTACCGCTCGGACGGCCTGACGGCTGGCGCGCAAGGGCCGCTGGGACCGCAATGGACGTTGAGCGTCGGTGGCCAGGAAAGCATCACCACGCTGCCCAACGGCAATGCCACGTTGACAGCCGCAGACGGCGGCCAGACGACCTTCACGGCCGCTGGGGAAGGGAAATACACATCGCCCAACGGAGACGCCAGCCTTGCGCTTAGCGAAGCCAAGAACAGCAAAGGCGAACGCAACGAATACCTGCTGCGCGACCCCGCCAGCGGTCTGACGACAACCTTTACCTCTCCAACGGGTCCCACGGGAACACTGTGGAAGCCGACCAAGCAGGAAGGTCCGCTGCCCGCCCAGAAGGTCCAGTACATCTACCAGACCGTCGAAGGCGTGACCGAGCCCAAGTACGCGCTCGCGCCCGAACCGGCCGGCCTGTCGATCTCCTGCATCGCCAAACTCGAAAAAGCCGAAAAACTCGAAAAGGGCTGTCGAGCGCTGGAATTCAAGTACGCCAGCTCGACGACCGCGACCGGCGAAAAGGAAAGCGAATGGAAAGAATACAAGGGTCGCCTGAACGAAATCGTCCTGATCGCGTATAACCCCGAAACCAAAGGCATGGAAACACCGGAAGCGCAGTACGCCTATGACAGCAAAGGTCGTCTGCGTGCCGAGTGGAAGCCAAAGATCTCGCCCAACCTCAAGACAACCTACGGCTATGACGCCGAAGGGCACGTCACGGCCGTCACATCCCCAGCCCAGCAGCCGTGGCTGCTGCACTACGGGACGGTCGCGAAGACCGCAGGCGGCGACTACCTCCTGTCGATGATTCGACCGTCCGCGGCGACCAAACGCGAACCGAAAATCGGGCCGCCCGAAAAAACGGTCGCACCGACGCTGTCGAGCAGCAAACCAGCGGTCGGCACCAAGATCAGCGTCTCGACGAACGGCACCTGGAACAACACGCCGCTGGCCTATGACTACCAGTGGCAGCGCTGCAACTCGACCGGCGGCGAATGCGCGGCGATCATCGGCGCCGTCAACCAGTCCTACTACCCCGTCGATGCCGATGAAGGACACACACTCGTCGCGCAGGTCACGGCGCTCAACGCCAACGGGGCCACCAGCGCCGTCAGCGTGGCGACATCGGTCGTGGCGAGCGGCACGGAAGACACGCCGGCTCCGGAACCGCCGAGTCCGGGCACGAGCGCGGTCACGACGATCGACTATGGCGTGCCGCTGGAAGGTGTCGCCAGCGAAAAACCACTCGGCAGCGAAAAGCCGATCATGACCAGCGGCGAAACCGAAAAGTGGGGACAGACTAAAGACAATCCGGTCGAAGCTACCGCGATCTTCCCGCCCGACACGCCGATGGGCTGGCCCGCAGACGCATACAAACGCGCAACCGTCCTGTACTTCGACAGCAGCGGGCGCACGGTCAACACCGCAACCCCCGGCTTGGGTGTCTCGACTACGGAATACAACAGCCTCAACGACGTGGTACGGACACTGAGCCCGGATAACCGCACCGCCGCGCTCAAAGAAAGCTGCGTATCGAAAACCAGTCGCCGGTCAGCCGAAGTCTCCAAACTGCTCGATAGCGAGAGCACCTACGAAGAAAAAGGCAGCGAACCCGGCGCCGAGCTCATCGAAACGCTTGGCCCACAGCACACAATCAAGAATTGGGCAAGTGGCGAAGCAAAAGAAGCGCGCGAGAGAACCCGCTACCACTACGACGAAGGCGCTCCCAAAGAAGGATACCGCCTCGTCACCACAAAGGAAGAAGAAGGCACCTGGGCGACAGGCAGCGGGCTAGACCGGGTTACGCAATACTCCTATGCGGGCCAAAACGGCCTGGGATGGACACTGCGCAAGCCGACCTCAGTCACCATCGATCCCGGCAGCCCTCCTGAACTAAACCTCACTCACAACTATGTCTATGAAGAAACCACCGGGAGTCTGAAGGAAACCACCACGCCGACCGGTGTGAAGGGGGGCAGCTCGCTCAACTACATCCGTACGTTCGGCTCCACCGGCAAAGGCGAAGAACAGTTCGAGTCTCCAGTGAGTGATGCCGCGAACGCGAGCGGCGACATATTGGTAGTGGATAGTACGCTCGCACGGATCAAGGAGTTCTCAAGCACGGGAGCGTATCTCGCCAAGTATGGCGAACTCGGCTCTAGCGAAACCGAACCGGCCTTCAAGGTCCCGTTCGGCATCGCGATCAACCAGACTACGAATGACGTCTTTGTCGGTGATCAAGACAACAATCGGATCGTTGAGTTCTCCTTGAGCACTGGCAAAGATATAAGGATCATCGGCAAGCCCGGTAGCGGCGCGGGTGAACTGAAAGAACCCGATGGTGTCGCGCTCGATGGCAAAGGGCATCTGTGGGTTGCTGACAATGGCGCCAACACGATCGAGGAGTTCAGCGAAGAAGGCAAATACATCAAGAGCGTCGGCGAAAAAGGCACGTCCTGTGGCGACTTCGACAGCCCGATGAGCATAGCGATCAGCGGGGAAGACATGTATGTCAGCGACACGGATAACTCGCGCATAGAGCGTTTCACCGAAGAAGGCAAAAACTGCACCCAGTTCGGCTCGGCCGGCAGCGGCAACGGGCAGTTCAAAGAACCCGAGGGTGTCGCCGTTGGCCCGACAGGGCATGTATACGTCGCCGACAAGGGTAACGCTCGGGTGCAGGAATTCACAGCCACGGGAGGCTTCCTGGCGACATATGGAACGAAAGGAAGTGGCAACGGGCAGTTCCTCGCTCCCACGGGGATCACGGTCCTGCCATCCGGAGCCATGTACGTGACCGACGCCGGCACTAACAATCGCGTGGAGGAGTGGGCACTAACCGCCGGTGCCCACACCACCCAGACCACCTACTACTCAGCTGGCGAAGAATCGGCAATCACGACCTGCAGAAAACACCCAGAATGGGCGAACCTGCCGTGCCAGACCCAGCCGGCAAGCCAGCCGGAAACCGGCGGCATGCCCAACCTGCCGGTGACAACGTACACCTACAACGTCCGGGATCAGCCGGAAACCACCACCGAAACCGTCGAAATCACCAAAACCGAATCAAAGACCCGCACCAAGACCACCACCTACGATGCGGCCGGCCGCCCGAAAACCGAAACGATCAGCTCCACCATCGGCACGGCACTTCCGGCCGTCACCAACGAATACAACACTGAAAGCGGCGCGCTTGAAAAGCAAACCGCACCCATCGAAGGCAAAACGAAAACGATCACATCCATCTACAACTCGCTGGGCGAGCTGGAAACCTACACCGACGCCGACGAAAACAAATCGACATACGAATACGACATCGACGGACGCATAAAGAAAACCAATGACGGCAAGGGCACCCAAACCTACACCTATAACACCACCAGCGGTCTCCCCGAAGAACTCGTCGACTCCTCCCACGAAGGCATGAAGTTCACCGCCACCTACGACGTCGAAGGCAACATGCTCACCGAGGGCTACCCCAACGGCATGACCGCCACCTACACCTACAACCAAGTCGGCAAGCCCACCGCCCTTGAATACAAAAAGACGACGCACTGCACCGAAAAATGCGTGTGGTTCAGCGACAGCGTGATCCCGTCAATCCACGAACAGTGGCTCGAACAGACCAGCACCCTGTCCCACCAAAACTACACCTACGACACCGCCGGACGCCTGACCGAAGTCCAAAACACCCCCACAGGCAAAGGCTGCACCACCAGGCTCTACGCCTATGACGAAGACACCAACCGCCTCAGCCTGACCACCCGCCAACCCACAAGCGAAGGCACGTGCGCCACCGAAGGTGGGACCATCGAAACGCACCTCTATGACAGCGCTGACCGCCTCGCCGACAGCGGCACCAGCTACAGCACGTTCGGAGACATCACCGCGCTACCCGCGGCCGATGCCGGCGGTAGCGAACTGACGAGCACCTACTACACAGACAACCAGCTAGCCAGCCAGACCCAGAACGGCCAGACGATCGGCTATCATCTTGACCCTGCCGGGCGCACCCGCGAAACCGTCGAGACCGGCAAAACGAACATGGACATCGTGTCCCACTACGCCGGCCCAGGCGACAGTCCGGCATGGACGTCCTCGAGCACAGAATGGACCCGCAACATCCCCGGCATAGGCGGGGGCCTCGCCGCGACCGAGAGCAGCAACAGCCTCATACCAGTGCTGCAGCTCACCAACCTGCACGGCGACATCATCGCCACTGCAGCCCTGTCTGAAACCGCGACCGCGCTAGCCTCAACCGCCGACACCAGCGAGTACGGGGTACCCACCACCAGCCTCCCGCCCAAGTACTCCTGGCTTGGCGCGCTCGACATACCCACCGAACTGCCCTCCGGCATCATCAACTTGGGGGTGCGCAGCTACGTTCCCCAACTAGGGCGCTTCCTGCAGCCCGACCCCGTCGCGGGCGGCTCGGCTAACGCCTACGGCTACACCTACGGCGACCCCGTCAACACAAGCGACCCATCTGGTGCATACACGATCTCGATCAGCAATGCGGTGATCGAAGGCGCCGCCGAAATATCAAGCCACGGCCAAGAAGCTTACATGGCCGAAAAACGCGCGGCCGAAGAAGCCGCCGCGCGACGAGCCGCCCAAGAAGCCGCCGAACTAGCAGAAGAGATGGCCGCAGCCGCTGGCGGACCCGCTGCTGCGGGCGAAGAAGGACTTGAAGAAGGCGAAGAAGAATGGTGGGAAGAAGAAGGCGAATACGAATACGTGTCTGACCACCACGGCGCTAAGCCCGAAAGCGAAGAAGCACACGTCGAACCAGCGATCCTCTACCAGCCGCTAGGAGGTGAAGACGAACAGGGCGCTGGTCAGCTTTACGAAGCCAAGGGCGGGCCTGGAATCTGTCAGGGGCACTGCAGCAGAGCACATCACATCTGGAGCCACGCAAGACCAGAACATTGGGAAGAGGATTGTGCAAAGGGGGTCGCAGGATACATGTTGTTGGGTACTCCGGCGGACGCAGTCAATCCGGCGGGAGATGCCGCCGGCTGCGCTGTCGGGGTTCTTCTCGGGAAGATCTGAGGGTGATATAGGTGAGTAGCGATGGCAACGACCCACGACTATGGATGCGGCTGGATGAGAATCGCTCTTGGCTGAGGATGCGGTCTACCTGCAGTGACGCCAGTGTCGAGTTCCCAACCCACGGTGCGTACGATGTCACGAAGTTCACGGCCGTTTGACCGCCCACGCGATATCGTGCTTTTCGTGCTAGCGGCGCTGGGGCTCGTCCTACTTGCGTACGCACTTCTGGGAGTAGCCGGTCTGGGTGGTGCATTCGTGGCAGTGGCTGTGAGGGTTGCTTACCTGGTCCGTCTACGGCGCTCGTACGTTCCGTGAAGCCCGCGGTGTGCAAATGCGATCCGCTGCGGCGGTTCAAGCCTTAAGAAGAAGGCGAATACGAATACGCCAGCTACCCCCCGCGCTCCGAAAGCGGCAACGAAGAGCAGCATCTGGAAACGGGCATGCTCTACCAGCCGCTAGGCGGAGAAGCGGCTAGCGACGGCACGACGGGCTCCATCGTCCCGCTGTGCGAAGCAGTCGCAAACGGCCCGTGCGCGCGCTCCGTGCCCAACGACAAAAACAAAAACGATGACTCAAAGTGCAACGAAACCGGACAGCACTGCTCAGGACATCGTGGCGGCGGACACGGCGGCGGAGGTAGCATAAACCTCAACCGAATATGCGAGGGAGCTGGATTTGGCCTTGCCGTCAAACTCGTTGCCAAATAGGCTCTAGGTCCAGCCGGCACTGCCGTGACAGTCGCCTGCGCTGTTTACGGCGGAGTCCGGTTGGTAAAAGAAATCTTGTAACATGCACGCAATAGGACCCGTACTATGACTCGGACTACGCGCTCGATTGAAAAACGCATTGTGCTGCGAGGGCCAGGCGAAATCATTGCGTGGTTTCTCGCTGTCGGCGCATTGATAGGTGCTGTTGTAACTGAAGGCGCCGGAACATCATTGCTCCATGCCGTGTTGTTCGCGAGTGCCTTTACACTCCTGTTGGGAATCGTGATTAGACGCCGGACGCGTCGACGAGGCGGCAGGAATTAGCTGAAGCAGTCACAGCGGGTGAAGAGCTCGACGGCCGTCAAGCCCTTCAGAAGGACGGGTGGCCGCGATCCGCGGGTGCCTGTGCATCCGGGCTCTGCAGCGCGCGCATCGGGTCGACTCGCGCCCGCGCTCGCCCGGCGCCGCCCGCCGTCCCCGGAAACAGCCTATGGGGCTCACGGGCGGCTCTACGGTGCCCCAGCGCGCCCTCTGCGGCGCGAAAACAAGCCGGCCCGCCGCTGCTAAGATCACGCAAACCACCTGTGGCTGGATCGGTGGGCGTTGCTCAGGGGGCTGGTGTGGGGGCTACTGTGGGACCGCAGGTCTCGAATGCCGAACATATCTCAGAACTCTCGGGACCTTTCGCTAATACGGGCGGTCAACTCGGTGTTGGTCCAGATGTTTCACTCGAAGCGTTTGGTGCTCCTGGGGATTGCGGCCCGATAGTCGGCGGTGGAGTCTCTGCGGGCGCTGGAGTGGGCGTGTCCCGCTGGATCGGCGGTAGCTATACCGGGACCTGGAGTGTCCAATTCTAACCGGTTCAGCAAGCGCAGAAATCGACCGATAGTTGTTCCCATGTTCAGGCCAAGCGAACGACAGACGCTCCACACATCAACAACCGTCAATGCGGCCCGTAGCATTCTGCGCGAGCAGTTGCGTCCGATATTGGCCGATGTTCCACGAGCGTGGTTCGGCGGCAAGCTGACGCCAGGGGTTCGAGGGCTTATCCTCGGCAGCTACATGATGCTCGTCCCTGTGCCTCCGGACCGCGGGCTCTGGAGCAGTCGGAGAAGCCCGACGGTGATAGGCAGAATCGTTCCCCGATCCGACGGCGGTGCCGACATACGCATGTCCATGTATACGCCCGGCTACCCGTACCGGACAACGAAGGACTCGACCGCGACTGACTTCCTGCATGACTGGATGGGCGCGGTTGCGCGCAAGCTTGATGCGGAGTGGTCTCTCTCCACCGATGACGATGGATAGCTTGATGTACGGTCTTGCCGAAGTCTTTTTCGAGCAAATCAACACCTCGACCGGAACAGTCCTCTATTTGCACCACGATCAGGCGGGCTCACCTGACGGGACGCGTGTGGGGATACGAGAAGCGTCGAAGACCGGCGGCTCGATGGTTGATATCAACCAGGATGGAACTCAGTACAAGATTCACTTGGCAGAATGAACCGTGCACTATATAACGAGTTGTTGGACCGTGGGCTGTCGGACATGCTCCAGCTCAGCGAGATGGCCTCTGTCGCAAAGCGTCATCTTGGCGGGTCGCCGAGCGAAGGCGAGATCATGCGCGAGACGACAGAGGTCATCAGCGAACTGATGGGCTCCGGCTACGCGATCGTGGGTGATGTGGCGAGAGACGAAGGGCTCTTGTGCGTTCAGTTCTGGGGGCTCGGCGCCGCCGAGACAATCAAGCGCGTTGAAGATGAGTGGCGTGCCCTCGGACGGATGCCGAATCTCGGCGAGGTTTGCTGGCTCGAACTCACGGACGCTGGCCGCGCGAAGGCAAGAGAGTTGGTTTTGTGATGCGTTGGCACTGAGCGCCCGGCTCTAGGCTGCGAGGCGTTTGGCCTCGTGGCTGAGGGAGAAGGCCGTTGATGAATCGTATGACGAGTTGTCTGTACTCATCGGTGAGGCGTGCGGTGGCTTCTAGTCGCAGGCGTAGCGCCTCATCCGAGTCTCGCTCGGCGTCGAAGACGAACGTATGTGAGCTGACGGACAGAGCGAATCGCGAGCTTGCGCAGCACGTCGAGGGTGGGCGAGGAGCTGACGCCCTCATAGCGGCGGAACCGCGAGACGTGGATGCCGACGTGTTGGGCGAGCGTGCCCTGGGTCATTCTGCGCTCGTTGCGCAGGGCGGCTAGGCGTTGGGGAAGTCCATCGCGATCAGGTCCGGTCCTGGTCCCGAGACGATATGGGCCGCCTTGGGGGAGCATTTGTCCTCGCTAGGATTCCGCAAAATCCCTGCTAAACGCGGCATTCGATGTGCGGTGTCAGGAGAGGGTTCGACCCCCGTCGCTCCCGCTCTGGACACCGCTGCTTCCAGACCGGCTTTGATGGGTTTGGGTTGCGGCTTGGAAGTACGGTACGAACGCGCCGCGCGGTTTGACGGCGACGATCGTGCCGTTGTCCTGCCGATCTGCTCGAAGAGCGTTGTGAGTAGGCGGTGGCGCTCTGCGGGTGAGGTCTCGGCCTCCCAGAACGCGGCGAAGTCCGAGAGCAGCCGCTCGGCTTGCGCTGCGGCGGTCGGCGGGTGGCGCGAGGCGCTCGATCTCGTCTTGGAGGGCCTGGCGGCGCATGACGTACTGCGCCTTGGTGAGGTCGCCGAGCACGTAGAGGTCTTGCAGGCAGCGTAGCCGCTAGGCCATGACTTCCTGTTCGATGCCGGAGAAGTCGATTTCGTCCTGCATCACCAGACTCGCCTTTTCGAAGGCGACGCCGTTTTCGGTGGCTAACAGCGTTTCTTCTGTCCTAGTTTCACATTTTTTTAGTTTCTGCACGCCGACCGAGGACTCTTCGAAGGTCAGGGTAAAGAGCCGTTCTTTTCTGTTGATAGGGTCGATCTGGCCAATCGTCCAACCTATGACTTCGATGGCTTTGCCCAAAATCGCGAGGTGAATCGGCGTTGGGTGAATCACGGTCGCGACTTCGCGTTTGGCTTTGTTGATGTAGCACAGGGTCATGTCGCCATGGATTAAGACGACGCCTTCTTTGTCGCCTAAGGACTCAAAGCTGACCCCGGCCGCCTTGCATTTTTCGAAGTCAATGGTGAGGACGGCTTCGGTCGCGCTTAAGAGCATGCCTTCATTTTTGCCGCCCGGACATTCGAACGTACCTTTGTTTACGAACGCCAGAGTGCTAGGGCCGGTTTTGCCGGTGAAGGTGCTTTCTGCTTTCCCGGGTAAGAATTCGGGGAGGGCGGCCCCCGCTGTCGCGGATGTGATCGCGCTGGACATTGCAGCGACTACGAGGACGAGTGTGATCGTGGTACGCGGCGTGTTGCGTCGGCGCATCTCGTTGCTCCTTGATCTGCTCGGGGGTGAGCGGACAATATGCTCGCGCGCTGGAGCCGCTGTCAAGCGATGCGCCCCAATGTCTCGCACTGGTGTGTTCGAGAGAGAGTGTCGGCGCCGGTGGGAAACCGACCCTTCTTCGCCGGTTGAGATTTGACCCCTCTCGGGTGGTGGCGGAGGCGTCCGGGGTGTTGGTGAGCCTGGCTCGATCGTGTTGTCGAGACCGGGAGAAGGAGCGTGCTGGACGTGGAGCAGTGGGCCGAGCTGCGCAGGGAGCATTTCGTTCGCGGGGCGAAGGGGCGCGTGCCGGACCGCCTTTTGGATCGGCGATGAAGGGGCGTGACCGTCGCGAAAAGAACGCCGAGACGAGGAGGAACACATGAGCGCCGAGCAGTCGACCGCCCCGGACACGATTGTGCTCATCCACGGACTGTGGATGACGCCGCTGAGCTGGGAGCATTGGATCGAGCGCTTCCGCGGTCGTGGCTATCAGGTGCTCGCACCAGCATGGCCGGGCATGGACGTAGACGCCGATCAGCTTCGCCGTGACACGAGCGCGATCGACAACGTCGGCATCGAAGAAATCGTCGACAGCTACGACTCGATCATCCGCAACCTCAACACGCCGCCGATCATCATGGGGCACTCGTTCGGCGGCGCGTTCACCGAGATCCTGCTCGACCGCGGCCTCGGAGCGGCAGGCGTTGCTATCGACGCGGCCGGCGTGCGGGGAATCACGAAGCTCCCCTTCTCGACCCTGCGATCTGGCTGCCCCGTGCTCAAGAGCCCGGCGAACAGGCACCGCGCAGTGGCCCTGACCTTCGAGGAGTTCCACTACTCGTTCACCAACACGATGAACGACGAGGATGCCCGCGCGGCCTTCGAACGCTACGCGGTCCCAGGCCCCGGGCGCGTGCTGTTCGAAGGCGCCTTCGCGAACTTCAACCCCCGCACGGCGCTGCAGCTCGACTTCAAGAACGAGGACCGCGCGCCGTTGCTGCTCGTCGCCGGGGGCTCAGACCACGTCGTGCCCGCGTCGATCGACAAGGCCACATCCAAGCGCTTCCAGCGTAAGTCCACCGCGCTGACCGACTACAAGGAGTTCCCCGACCGCTCGCACTTCACGGTCGGTCAGCAGGACTGGGAGGAAGTCGCGGACTACGCTCTCGACTGGGCCGTCGAGCACGCGAGGGCGGCCACCCCAGTCTGAGCCGCTGCTTGCTGAATCGCTACACCTCCAGGTCCTTCTGGAGGCTTCCGATGACCCCGCCGCTCGTCCTCACCACAGGGCGCTCGACATCACGGTGTGCCGCTCGGAATCACCGCCCACGCGCAGAGTCCTCCCTTGCGCTTGCGCTCCTCGATGTCCCTCAACCGAGAGCGAGCGTCTCGCCAGTCGAGCTCGGCGTGCCTGCTTGGGACGACGTCCGAGCGCGTCGGCAGAGGTTGGGTGCGCGCCTGCTTACGCGACGCACTGCGCACCGATAAGCGCCGCGCGAGACGACTCCTATCACGCGCGAGCGACAGCGTTGGCCACGGCTGGGCGGCCCAGAATGAAAACGTTGGCTCGACGCGGAGCGGTGTAGGGTGGGCGTGGCCGTCGCAGCGGTGCTCCACATCCACGTTCATAGGTTCGGGCCTGCGCGCCCGTGACTCGCCATGCGAGCCGGCTTTCAATCCAAGGGAGATGCGATGCGCTTGATGATGACGGTGCAGATTCCGACCGAGGCCGGGAACGCCGCGATCAAGGACGGCAGCCTGCCGCAGATCGTCGGAAGGGCGCTCGAGGCGTTGAAGGCGGAGGCGGCGTACTTCACGTCGACGGATGGGATGCGCACCGGCCTGATCTTTTTCGAGATGGCGGACTCCAGCGACATCCCCCCGGCGGCTGAGCCGTTCTTCCAGGGGCTCGGCGCCAAGATCACGTTTTCGCCGGTCATGAACGCTGACGAGATGGGCGCGGGAGTCGGCAAGGCCATGCAGGCCGCGTAGCCCTGGCGGGCACTTGGGCGGGTCCTGGAGGCAACCTGTCGGCATCGCCGGTGCAGGGGAGGCGGCGCGAAGGTCCGTGTAGCTGCTTCCCCGGGCACATCGACCTGTGTCGCTATGCGCGATTTGCGAGCGTCCCCTGAGCTTGGCTCCGGACGCCTGCTCAGGACGAGGAGGAGCCGCGCCGGCTGGCGACCCGGGCACGCTCGCTCCCATAGGCGGTTGCGGGCAGGCGACCGCCGACACCGCTGGCTCCTGGTGCTCGTCCTTTGCGCAAGTGTGGTGCGGAGTTTGGCTCGCGCTCGTATTGCTCGGCGAGCATCGGTGAGCTGAAAGAACCGTTGGGATCCGTACGTGCCCCGATCGCGAGCTCGCACGGAGCGCCACAAGAGCCAGCGATCATTTCGGTCTACCCGTCGATGTCGAGTCCACGTCAGCAACACCGCATGGATGAGGTCCTCGTCCGTTCCACTCGTCGATAATGCTGCGCATGGGTGGGTTGCGTGTGCGCACTGTGACGGCGAACGGGTTGCAGTTCGGTGTCCTGGAGGCGGGCAGCGGACCGCTCGCTCTTTGCTTGCACGGTTTCCCTGACTCGGCTCACACGTGGCGATATCTGCTGCCAGCGTTGGCCGATGCGGGCTTTCACGCGGTGGCGCCGTTCATGCGAGGGTACGCGCCCACCGAGATCCCCACGGACGGCTGCTACGAGCTGGGCGCACTGATCGCCGACACGATCGGGCTACACGATGCGCTGGGCGGCGACGATCGTGCCGTTCTCGTCGGCAACGACTGGGGCGCCGAGGCGGCGTATGGCGCGGCTACGTTTGCTCCGAATCGTTGGCGGCGTGTGGTCACGCTCGCCGTGCCCCCGCTGGCACTCGACACGAAGATGTTCGCCGACTACGATCAGCTCAAGCGGTTCTTCTACCTGTTCTTTCTGAAGACGCCCTTCGCTGAGTCCGTGGTTGCCTCTGCGGACATGGCGTTCTTCGATCGCCTGTGGCAGGACTGGTCTCCGGGCTATGACGCGCGCGAGGATCTCGACAACGTTAAGCGGTGTCTTCGCGACGAGGGCAACCTCGCTGCGGCGATCGGGTACTACCGAACCGAAGAGCCGGGGCTCCGCGCGTCCGTCGCGGATGGCGCATACGCCGCAGAGGAGTCGGCGCTGGCTAGCGCTCCGCCGCAGCCGACCCTATACCTGCACGGGGATCGCGATGGCTGCATCGATCTCGCGCTCATCAGGGATGCCGAGCGTCACCTCGCGCCCGCGTCGCGGATGGAGGTAATCGCGGATGCCGGACATTTCCTGCACGTCGAGAAGCCGGCAGCAGTGAACGATCGAATTCTGGCGTGGGTGACTGCGTAAGCGGAAACCGAAGCTAGGGGCTGGCTCACATCCTCGCTTGAGGGAGACCTGGCTCGCCGACACCTGGGTAACAGGGCGAAAGATCGGCGAGGTCGAGTCGGTCAGCGCAGTCAAGCTCATCGCGCACTTGGTGCACTCCCGGCTGAGTGAGCTGCAGTTGGGCGCTGACCGCAGGCACGGCCTAGCGCGTCAACCAGGGCGCCGAGGACGGCTCGCGAACAGGGTGACTGAGCGTGCACCTCACCGCCGCGACCGCTTACCCACCGTTTGCAGGAGTCTTCCCGGCTAAGCTCCCGACTGTTGGATCGGACGATCTGCGAGCGTTTCGGGAGTGCCGACAGGAGCCTCGTCAGACGACCGCTTGCGTTGAGCAATGCGGCAGTCTGCGTTGGGTGCCCGAGACGCGAGCGCTGAGGTCGGCGCTCGCGCACGGGTGTCCGAATCGTTCAGAGCTGAAGCCCCGGCCGTTGTCCGAGCGAGGTTCGTTGCTCATGGGGCGGACCCGCTTTTCGCGGACAGTCGTGGCCTTTGACGCGACCTACTCGTTGCCAACGAACGTGTGATACGGGTCGCCGTCGGTGGGCCGTACAAGACCAGGACTCCTCCGACGAGAAACACGGATGGGACGATCCATGCCGTGCCGGTCAAGGCGAACTCGAACGCGGAGGCGTCTATGAGCATGTGGAGCGCGATGCCGGGCAGTAGCGACGCGCTGCGCTCATAGATAAGGCAAGCGATGATGCCGAAAGCGGCCTGCTCTGGCCTCTCAAGCAGCGGGTATTGCGTATGGCCAAGTCCGAAGACGACCCCGACGATGAGAGCGGCGGGAACGATAGGCAGTCGGTTACGCAGGCTCCGATAGAGAAAGCCGCGAAAGAAAATCTCCTCCACTATCGGCGCCGAGAGGCACAGCGCCATGCCCGTGAGGACGATGACGAGCGTGCTTCTGTGGGGCAGGCCGCCAAGGCCGTCTTCGATACGGGGCAAACTGACGATCAAGCGCCAGAGCGCGCGGAAAACGATGGTCCCAGTCAGGCCGAGAAGGAACAGTCCCACGCCGAGCTTTCGCGGAGTCTTACGAATGCCGAGGTCAGCCAGCCCTAGGCGTCCGGCGCGGTAGAGCGGGATCAGAACGACGAGAAAAAGGACGTCGAGAATCAGGACTCCTTTTGTGGCTTCGGGCCACCCCCAGCCCAGGAGAGACTTCAAAGCTCCTACGCCCAGCGACATGGCAATCACAGCGAGGAACGCGAGCACCGCGTAGCGCACCGTCCAGGTTCGTGCTTGACGCGTCGGAGAGGGGCGCCCTGTCCTACCTTCCGGGGCACGGTCGATAATGAAGATGACGAGCCGGATAATCGCGCCGTAGATCAACCACGCGAAAATGGCAGCTCCGACCCGGCCGTGGCGCGCGTGAAGCTCGACCGGCAAGACGAAGCAGAACGAGATCGCCAGTGCGAGCAGCCAACGGCGCTCAGAAACGCGTCCGATTAGACCGGGCTCAGCATCAGACTCACTCCCCGCGAGGCCAGGCTTGCGACGCGTCCGCTTGGTCGGCTCGGAGCTTGGCGGCGCTCGCTTCGCGGTCATCCTCGTAAGCAGACTACTCAGTTCCGACTGACGGAAACCCTTGGGGACTGCTCGACCAGGGTTAGATAATGTCCCAAGTCCATGATAAGGGCGATCGTGAGCTGGGTTGTCTGCGTCGGGTGGCTGGTCGCACTCGTCCTGAACCTCACTACCGCCGAACGGCACGGCGGGCGATTCTGGACATACACGGTGCTAGACGTCGGTGGCGTGCTCGCATTCGGCTGGCAGGGAGCCCGACAATGGTTGGCCGCGCGCAGCGACGCCGATTCAAACTGACCCAATACCCAGCGCCGGGCACAGTCGTGCTCTGGGATAAGGTCCGGGTGTGGTCCGAACGGTCGGAATGCCCTTGCCGTTCCCTGTCTGCTGCATCGCCGTGTTCGGGTTTGGCAAGGCCGACGTCGGGCGCGCTCGCTCGGCTCGCAAGGCGGTCGTAGTCGTGCGCTATTCCTCTGTAACTGGAAGCGGGAGTTTCGGCCAACTCGAGGCTTCGTGAGCGCGTGGATTGGTGGCAGGTAAGGGGATCGAGGTCGCGATCGGTGGCCGTGGCTGCGGTCCACGCGCTTATCGCGCTAGGAGCAGCCTGTCTGGCGCCTTCGTGCTATTCAATGCCGATGAGCGCTTTGTCGCCCTCCTCTGACGAGAGTCAGTCTCGCCGGAAAGGTCCTTCGGTGGGGGTGCGCGTTGCCGTCTCCGCGGGGGCTGGCGCGCTTAGCGCGCTCGTCGTCGCGATCGTGGGCCCCTGGTGGCTCATTCCCCTTTCCGGCTGGGACATTGCGGCGCTGCTCTTTGTGAGCTGGATGATCGTCCCTACGGCGCACAATCCATAGAACACCGGCGCTTCGCGTAGAGAGTTGGAAAAGCCGGCTCCCTGCCGATCAGTCCTCGACCTGCTCCCTGGAGACCGCCACCTGCAGGTCATCGGGACCTATCTTGATCCCACCCAGCGGCACAAAGGTCAGGTGGCGGCCGATGAAGCCTTCCTTGATGGTCGCGAACTGCGCCTCGTCGATCTCAACGTCGACATAGACGTCCTGCAGCTTGCCGATCTTCTCGCCGTCGCGATCGACAAGCATCTTGCCGTGCCACGCGGCGACGTTCCACTCGGCATCTTGATGCTCGGTCATTGCCTTGGCCTCTTTGCTCTGGCAGCTAGGCGTGTTGCAGCGACGTAGTGAGGGCGTCAAGTAGCTCGACGGTCGTCATCGATGCCCCGTCCGAGGAAGCCGGGGTCAACTCGTCGGGACGCCCCTCGCGCCAGATCACTCTCCCGTCGTCGTCCTGATCGCGTGAGTAGTGACCGATACCGCCGTCGGAGTCGTGGATAACCACTTGAATCGCCTGTCCGGGGACTCTCCAGCTCATGCCCCGATCCTGCTCCTCCGAACGTACCACGCGGTTCCGGCTTTCTCGAATTCGATGGCACGGTACCAAAGCCAAGCGCAAGCCCACGATCACAGTTTCGCCCACTTTCTTGTCGGCAAACAAACCGACTGCCGCGCCGGCTATGGCTGGACTTCGCTACTGCTCCCGTCCGGAGGAGGCGACTCCTCCTCATGCACGATCGCGGGGCTGCTCGCAAGCCCCTTGCCCACGAGGTCGCGGATGTCGCAGCTGACGAGCGTACCGCCGCCTTGGTCAGCCGCCGCTACATACGCCGCGTCGTACACGGAGATCGTGTGCTCATCAGCGAGCTTCGCGGCGCGGCTGAGCAAAGTTGTCGTAGACGGTATGACCCCACCGTCACCAGAGATCCGGTCGATTGCTTCCAGCAACGGGGCGACACGCCCAAGCTCGCACCAGCCCCGAACTGCCACGTTTGCCACCTCGTAGCGAGCGAGATCGAGGGTGGTGAGCGTCACATCGGGATTAGCGAGAAGCGCCTGGGATGGTCTGTGTAGCTCGTCGTCGGAGTCGAACGCCGCGAGGATTACGCTGGCATCCAACAACAGCGTGCTCACGCTATGGCCTTGTGTCTTTCACCCGCTCGGCGGCCGCACCACCATGCCGTGCAGCCTGCCGCAGGAGCCTGTCCATGGCGGCCGCACGATCCGTGCGACGCCTACGCAGCGCGGAGTCGGCGAACTCGCGCAACACTGCGCTACGAGATGTCCCGAGACGGGTCGCCTCAGCATCGACCTCGCTCAGGAGATCGTCCGGCATCGACACCATAACCTTCGCCATACCTCCAGTATACCGTGGTATACGCCTGGAGCGCAGCGGTACGGATCAGGCGATGCCGACGACCGCTGCGACCAACGACGCCTGGTTTGCGCACCGAGAAGTTTCGTCCATTTCGGTGAGCGCCTGCTGATCGGCGCCGTGGGCCGCGGCCCTTAGGCGAGCAGCCTGGCCTTCGCCTGCTCGAACTGCTCGTCGCTCAGCTTGCCTCGGTCGTGCAGCTCGGCAAGCTTGGCGAGCTCGTCCACAGGACTGCGCGATGCGCCCCCGCTCGCCTCGAAGCGCTGGAAGGCTTCAGCCTGAGCCCGGTCTTGCTCGCGATGTTCGTGCATCGTGTGACCACGAACGATTAGGTAGGCAAGCACGCCGATATACGGGATGATGATGATGAACAGCATCCACAGCGCCTTGCCCCAGTTGGACAGATCGCGGCTGCGGAAGATGTCGAACACAACGCCGACCGCGACCCAGAGCCACAAGAACAAAACCGCGAACTCGAGGACCGTTAGCAGCGAGTCCCCGAAGGTGTAGGTGGCAAGCACCGTTGGCATGTCGGACGAGCCTACTCGATCTCGGGACGCACAATCTCCAGCCAGTTCGAAGAAGTCCTTGAACGCCGGCGGGGGGGCGGGGAGCCCAGTTGGCTCCATCTTTCTTGTCCGGCAAACAAACCTAGAGACCCAAGACGAGCGCGAGCGCTTCATCGACAGTGCTCAGCTCGTCCGGATCGAGGCGTCCCGCCGAGCGTCCCAGGCGCTGGGGATCTACGACAGTCGTCTGCTCGACAAGGACGCGCGTGTGAGTGCCATCGAAAGTAATCGTGGGTCGAAAGCTCGCCGGTTGCGCACTCGTCGAGGTCGGCGAAACGAGGACGGTGCTCGGCGTCAGGAGCTCGTGGGCTTGAACGACCACCGCGTAGCGCGCGCCTCGCTGCTCCCGGCCGCGCGTCCCTCGCGGGGCAGGCAGGCGAAATATCTCACCGCGCACCACCTCAGTCGGTGAACTGCGGCGCCAGTTCCGCCATCTGTTCGCGGATCGCTCGCATCTCCGCTCGATCGTCCTCATCAGCCGCGAGCCGTCTAACCTCAGCCGCAATGGCGGAGCGAGCCCGACGTCTTGCCGCAGTCTCGCGCAACGCAGTACGAGAGCCTCTACGCGGTGGCTGCCGCGGCCGCCCGCTCGGGCCCGATGAAGGGAGTGAGCGCCATGTAGGTGATCTGCGGCGCCGCGCCCGGGAGGCTGGCGAGGCAGTCGTTGGCGACGTAGTTGTGCAGGATCTGCCAGATGCCTCCCGCGATCGCCTCTGCTGCGATCGCGGGGACGCGGCCGTCGCCTCCGGACAGCTCATAGCCGGGACCGAGATAGGCGGCGAACGCGTGCAGCGCCGTGTCGCGGATCTCGATCGCCTCCGGCGAGGCGGCGAACGTGTCGACCACGCTCAGGTGGGCGTGGGCCGGCTCGGAGGCCAGGAAGGCGATCAGCGCGCGCAGTCCGGCGGCGACGGCGCTGGGCCAGTCGTCCCGCTTGTCTTCGTAGGCCTTGATCGCGACCTGCAGCGCCTGGTGCAGGCCGATCTTCTGCGCGCCCAGGAAGGCGTCGCGCTTGGAGTCATAGATCTCGTAGAAGGTCTGATGCGAGATGTTCGCGCGGCGCGCGATCTCGGGGATGGTCAGTGCGGCCAGGCCCTTCTCGGCGACGATCGCGGCGGTCGCGTCGACGATCCGCTCGCGCTGGCTTTTGACGATGAACTGGCGTGGCATCTCGCTGCGCCCGCTGGGCAGGCGACCCTCGGCGCGCCGCGCGCGCTCGGACGGCTCGATGGCGGCCGCGTCGCCCGCGCCGGGCGGCGTCGCGGCGGGGGCGCTCAGGCCGGCGGGCAGCTGGCGCGGATAGGAGCCGGCCCACGCGGCCAGTTCGTCGGCCAGCGGCGCCAGCTCGACCTCGCGTCCCTGGCGCAGGCGCGCGGCGGTGACCTCGCGGATGCCGCCGAGGATCATCCTCACGGTCAGGTCGTTGGGGTCGCGCGAGGAGGCGCGGTCGCGGCTCATACGGATGCCCGCTTCCAGGGCTTCCAGGGCGCGCCTGCGACCTTCCAGGGGCTTGGTGCCCGCGCCGAAGGCGCCGAGCACCAGCAGCGACATGGCCTCGGGGTCCGCTACCGCCAGCTGCGCGAACGCGCGCATCCCGGCGCGCAGGCGCTGACCCTGGGGCCCCTCGATGCTGTAGGCCTGCATGACCGTCTGAGCTGTGCGCTGGGCGATCTCCTCGTAGGCGCACATGAACAGCGCCTCCTTGTCGGCGTACAGGTGGTAGAAGGTCGGTTGGGAGACGTGTGCGAGCCTCGCTAGGTCGACGATGCGAACCGCCGGGTAGCCCTTCTGGGCGATCAGCTCGATCATCGCGTGCTGCAGGCGCTCGCGCTGATCGCGCTTGACCGCCTCAGGGTCCAGGCCATGCGTGCCGGTGGGCAGCGGGCGGTAGCGTTTGTCCGGTTCCTCCGGGTTCTCGGCGCTGAGGTCGCTCACGGCTATCTCCGCCAAACCTCCGGATTGACATCGAGTAAAGTCGAGATTATCAAACTGTGCGCGCAGCGCGATTCCGTTGTTTCTAGGTGGCACACCAACGCGGAGCCTACCGGGGCGCCTCACCCCGCGGTTGTTCGCGAGGTCCCCAGGACTTCGCCGGAGGCGCCCAGCGCCTGCACGGCCACGTCGGCCTGGGGACCGGGCAGTGTGATCGCCGTCTCGAAGCCGCTGCGCGCGGCGCTGGCAATGGGTGCGAGCTGCGCTGGGGAGGGTCCGCCCAGCACCTGCCAGCTGGCCGTTCGCGTATCGCCGTTCCAGCTGGCATAGACGGTCAGCGGCCCTGAGCCGCCCGCGCCGGAGGGCGCGGCGGCGATGGCCGGCGGTTCGCTGGGCGCGCCCGTCCACTGGAAGCGGTAGGCGCGGTAGGACTGGTACGCGCCGCGCATGTGGGCATCGAACAGCAGCTTTCCCTGGGCGCTGAACTCCGAGAAATAGGGCTCGGCGCCCCAGCCGACGAAGAGGTCCCCGTTTTCGAGCAGCTCCACGTTGCCCTGGCTGGCCGCCGACAGGGCGCCCGGGTGGTCGTATTCGGCCACCACGGAGTCCGTGCCGGCTTGGGTGTTGACCGCCACGACCAGCGCCCGCGACTGGGGATGGATCTTGGGCGTGGCGCCGTTGTCGAAGATGCTGATCGTCCCGTTGGCCAGCGTGGTCGCATCGTGCTGGAAGGCGGTCGCGGCGCCGGCCGCCAGCTTGACGTTGGAATGCTTGCCGCCGATCGTCTCGAGCACCTGGCCGGTTCCCGTGTTCAGCTCATACAGCGCGGAGGTGTTGCGCGCGGAGATCAACGTCGTGGCATTCGCGCCCTGGTCGATCGAGTTCAGGTGGAAGTAGTCGAACGGCCATTCCGTGCTGGCGGTCTGCGCCGAGCTGTAGGAATCGCTCAGCGCGACGTGGTCGAGGCTGTGCCACTCGCGTCGCACCAGCCCCGTCTTCAGGTCGATTTCCTGGAAGATGCTGTCGGTGACCGCGCCTGCGCTGGGGCCTCCCACGCTCGCCAGGTCGCAGTGGATCGGGTCGAACGCGGTCAGCAGCGCGGTGCCCTGCGGCGTGATGTGGAAATCGTGCAGGTCGGCCTTGTAGCCGTTGCCGGCGTGCACGCGGCCGATCTGGCGGTAGGAGCTGTTGTCGATTATCTCTTCGCCCTCGCCGAAGCCCTGCGGCGGAATCGTTCCCTGCCACCAGGTCAGCACGGGCTTGCCGTCGTACTGCTGGACCTGCAGGTTGGTCGCTTCGGTGCCCGTCGGCAGCGGATCGAACCACACCGGTTCGCCGGCTTCGTTGAAGATCAGCGGCCCGCTGGGTCCCGGACCGCCATACGGCGCGGCGAACAGGTCGCCGGGAGCGCTCTGGGGAGAGCGCGCGCTGACGACGATCGCCGGCGGCTGCAGTTCGGGGCGCGAGTGGAAATGCTGGACCTCGTTGGGGTCCTTGTCGGGGTGCTGGGTGGGCGGCGAGTACGGCAGCGTGTCGAGGCTGGCGATCGCGAAGCGAAAGGCGAACGCCGCCGCCCGCCCGCCCCTGTCGACCTTCCCGCGCACTGTGACCGTCTCGCCGGAGGCAAACGGGCTGGCCGGCACGAAGCTCGCGCCGTCTCCCTGGGAGTAGCCGATCAGACGACCGGAATGCGAGCCGGTCTGCGAGCCCGAGACGGTCACATCGACGAGGTCGCTCGGCGGCGCACCGAGCAGGCTTATCTGGGAGTCGGGTGAGGCGTCGTAGGAGTCGGGCAGCGGCGAGACCGCAATCGCGGCCCCCGGCAGGACCGCCGAGCTGTTGAGGGTCGTGGGCGTGCAGCGCGGGGCCGCGCCCTGGCTGAAGGCAGCCTGCCGAGCGGTGATCCCGCCGGAGGCGACCGCGAGCGCGGTCGCGCACGACAGCACGACCAGGATGGCGGACGCGACCAGCGCCCTGCGAAAGTGGCGGTTCAAAGTCGCACAGATCCTAATTTGCCGACACGACGCGGACCTAAGAAGTTGCGAAATGGACGCGCGCGCCACGCCGCTTGCAATCGTGGGATTCTGCAGATATGCCAGACAGTGCAGCGCTCAACTCTCAAACCCCCGGCGCGGATGGATCACGAGCTCGCATCGCAGCGCCCGCGGGCAGCGCGCGCGCCGGCCACATCGAGGTGCTGGAGGTCATGTCCGACCTGCTCTCGGGCATCGGCGAGGGCTCGGCGCCCGACGCGTTCTTCAGCAGGCTGTGCGAGGCGATCTGTCGCCTGACCTCGATGCGCCGCGCGGTGCTGTTCCGCTATGACAGTGCCCGCCGGCGGGTGCGGGCGGTGGGCGCTCACGGCATCGAGCTCGAGCGCTTCGCCGATCTGTTCGTGACGATCGACTCGGTTCCCGTGGTGCGTCGCTCCTTCGAGGAGGATCGCATCCTCGAGGTCGTGGGAGCGGACGACTTCGACGTGCCGAGCTCCGTGCGCGAGCTGCTCGAGGACGTGCGCATCGTGTGCACGCCGATGGCCGCCGCGGGCCGCTACGTCGGCGTGGTGCTGTCCGAGCGCGAGGCCGACGTGCCCGAGATGGACGAGGACGAGCGCCACCTGCTGTGGACCTTGGGCAAGGCGATCGCGATGGCCTCCGTCGCGCGCGAGGTGACCGCCTACGGCGAGCGCAGCAGCCAGCTGCAGCAGCGCATCGACCTCGCCCGCGAGATCCACGAGGGGGTCGTGCAGCGGCTGTTCGGCGTCTCGCTGGCGCTCTCGCGCGAGGAGCTGCTGGACGCCGACAGCCAGGAGCGCTGCGCCGCCGAGGTGCAGACGGCCCTGGCCGACCTGCGCACCGCGCTCACACGCCCGCTCGGGCATTCCTCGCGCCCGACCGCTGTCACCTTCGCCGAAGAGCTGGCGCGGGTGCGCGCGCTGTATCCGACGCTGGAGATCGCGCTCGAGCGCGGGGCCCCGCAGGACGTGCCCGCCAACCTCGAGGCGCTGGCCCAGTCGATCCTTGTGGAGACGGTGCGCAACGCTAGCAAGCATGCGCACGCAAGCAGGGTGGAGGTGTCGCTGCGCAACGACGGCGCCACGCTGGAGCTCGAGGTGCGCAACGACGGCGCGGACGTGCACAGCGGCGGGCGCGGCGGCGTGGGCCTGCGCCTGGCCACGCTGGAGGCGCTCCAGCACGACGGCGTGCTCGAGTACGGAGAGTGCGAGCCGGGAGCGTGGCAGGTCCGGCTGGTGGTGCCGACCGGCCAGTGAGCGCCTCTGCGCCCCCTACCCAGGAGCATCCCGGCCCGCGCGAGCGTGGCAAGCGACTGCGCGTGCTGGTGGTCGACGATCACGACGTCGTGCACTGGGGCTTTCGGCTGATGCTCGGCCAGATGCCGTGGGTCGAGCGCTGCCTGAGCGCGCGCACCGGCGCGGAGGCCCTGGCCGTGTGCAGGCGCTATGAGCCGCACGTTGCGCTGGTCGACCTGTTCCTCGGCGTCGAGTCGGGACCCGAGGTGTGCGAGCGCCTGCGCGCCGAGGCGCCCGCGCCGCGCGTGCTGCTGATGTCGGGCGCCGGCGGCATCTCGCCGCGCGCCGCTCGCGCGGCCGGTGCGGCGGGCTTCATCTCCAAGGATTGGCCCGCCCCGGAGATCGCCAAGCTGGTGCGCATGGTCGGGGACGGGATGGAGGTGTTCCGCGACACGGGCAAACGCGGCGTGCCCACGCTGACCGAGCGCGAGGGCGAGATCCTGGCGCTGATCGCCGGGGGGGCGACCAACCGCGAGATCGCGGCCACGCTGTTCCTCTCCCCGCACACGGTCAAGGAGCACACGAGCACGCTCTATCGCAAGCTGGGCGCGCGCAACCGGGCAGACGCGGTCCAGCGCGCCCAGCGCCTGGGCCTGCATCGCTGAGGGCTCACCGCGCGGGCGCCCGGCTCGCAAGCAACCGCTCGCGCCCCCCTCAGGCGCCCGGACGCACCCCCCATTTGTGGGGTTAGCGCCGGCTGGCGTGCAACCATACGCCCGCAACACACAAGGTGTACATAGTGTCAAGTGATGTGATAGCGGGCTTGTTCCCGGGCCAGGGCAGCCAGACAGGCGATCTGCGCTCGCAGGTCGCCCGCGATGCCCCCGAGCTGTTGGAGCTGTGCGTGGATCTCGTCGGCGAGGATCCCTTCGCGCGCGTCACCGAGAGCACGCGCTTGGCCCAGCCGGCGATCTTCTGCGCGAGCGTCGCCGGCTGGATGCGCCTGCGAGAGCACGTGCGCCCCGTGGCATTTGCCGGGCACTCGCTCGGCGAGCTCAGCGCGCTGGTGGCCGCAGAGGCGCTCGACCCCGCGGACGGCCTGGCGCTGGCGGTGCGCCGTGGTGAGCTGATGGCGGCCGCGGGCGACGGCGAGGAAGGAATGCTGGCGGTGCTCGGCTCAGCGCCAGACCTACCCGCCCGCCTGGCCGAGGACCACGGCGTGGTGGTTGCCAACGACAACGCGCCCGGCCAGGTCGTGCTCGCCGGCCGGCTGGAGCGCCTTCACGAGGCCCGCGATGCGGCTCGCGAGCAGGGCGCGCGCGCGATCATGCTCGACGTGGCCGGCGCGTTTCACTCGCCGGCGATGGCCGGCGCGGTCGAGCCGTTTCGAGCGGCGCTGGATGAGGTGCGACTGGGTGAGCCGGTCGTGCCAGTCATCTGCGGCTGGAGCGCACGACCGTTCGCGGACGTGCGCGAGGATCTCGCGGCGGCGATCGTGCAGCCGGTGCGCTGGCGCGCCACGATGCTCGCGCTCGCGGCGCTCGGCGCGGAGGAGTTCGTCGACTTCGGCCCCGGCAGCGTGCTCGCGCGCCTGGTGCGCCGCA
>DATNLQ010000386.1:0-2145 GCA_035602785.1 Solirubrobacteraceae bacterium | reverse complement strand
CTCCTTCAGGTGGGTTGATGGGCTGACGGCTGCCTCCGGTCACGCTAGCGGCCGGGGTGCCGCGTCTGGAAGCACCGAGCGTTAGCTCTGTCGCGAGCGCTGCGCTCAGCGCCAGGACGACGACCACCGCGGCGTACACGGTGGCCGTGTCACGCAGGCCGTAGTGTGTGACGGCGAGTCCGGCGATCACAGCAGGCACGCTGAAGGCGGTGTAGCTGACCAGGTACACCGCCGCGAGTAGCGAGGCTCGCTCGTTCGGCTGGGCCAGCGGGGTAAGCGTCCGGAAGCTGCCGGCGAGAGCGGTGCCGAAGCCGAGCCCAGCGACCCCTGACCCCAGGAACAGAGGCAGCGGCGACTCGCTGCGGATGCCGACGATCGTGATCGCGACTCCAAGCGCTACCAAGACGCTGCCGCCGACGACCGCGAGACGCGCGGTCCAGGCTCGAGTCAACACCGAGGCGACCGCCGTGGCACCGCACAGCGTCGTGGGGATGAGCGCGCCTACGACGACCGATCGGTCGCCCAGGAGCGACGCGGTGAAGCTCGGGCCCAGGGAGAGGTAGAGACCCGCCAAAGCCCATGTGGCAAACAATGCAGGCGTTAGGGCGAGGAATGCGCTTCTCGCGCGCCGGGGGATTCGCACCTCGAACCCCAGCGCGAGTCGCTGTCCGGGGCGCGGCTTACTCGTCTCGGGGACGAGCGCCAGAACTGCAAGCGCTGCCAGCGCGAACAGCGCCAGCAGCACCCAGTACACGGTACGCAACGGGCTTGCCGCGTATTCGACAAGCACTCCGGAGAGCACGGCGCCGGCGGCAAGGCCGAGAGGTGACGCAACGCTCGCCACGAGCGGGCCGAGGGCGCTGCCGCGGTCTTGCAGGTCCACAAGGAGGGCACTGAGCGCTCCGATGACGACCCCGACTGAAATGCCCTGCAGGATGCGCCCTACGAAGAGAAGCGCCACGTCGTTAGCGACCAGGAACACCACCGTGGCGACCATCTGCAGAGCGAGCCCGAAGAGGATCACTGGCCGGCGGCCGACCTGGTCGGAGAGTTCCCCAGCCGGCAGCACTGTCACGAGTACCGCGATCGCATAGACGGCGAAGATCGCTGTCAGCACCGTCGCTGAGAACCCGAGCTTCGCCTGGTAGATCGCGTAGAGCGGACTCGGAGCACTGGCCCCGCATAGGAACAGGGTAAGCGTGGCGCCCGCGACCCAGAACGCCACATGGCGACGCGACCCTGCCCTGGCGGACCCGCTGGCCTCGTGGCTATCGCCAGTCCCGGTTGCATGTGTCATGTTCATTTCCAGTCGCTCCTGTCTTGCGTTCTTCAGGTCAGTGTGTGTTCTCGAGCGCGCTGAGCACGTCGTCGGTCGTGGCGAGCTCGGCGATCCGTGGGAAGATCACTTCGAGACTGTTGAGGTGAGCGCCTCGGGCCGTATCAGTCACGGCGTCGGTGACGATTGTCAGCTCGTAACCTCGCTCGTTGGCGGACCGCGCCGCTGACTCGACGCCGATGCTGGTGGAGATTCCGGCGAGGACGATCCCGGTGATTTTCCGGCGCCTGAGCTCGAGGTCCAGATCGGTTCCGTAGAACGCATTCCAGCCACGCTTCGTGATCGGAATGTCGCCATTGCCTAGCTTGAGCTCGCTGCGGAACTCGCCATAGTCGGGCGTCGGTGTGCGGTCAGCCCCGTTCGTGGCGGTGCGGGTTTTGATGACATCGCCGCCGTCCGGGGAGAACGCCACCCGGGTGGCTACCACCAGCTTCTTGTGCGCTCGGAATGCGTCCGCGAGTCGCGCGCCGCGAGCGACGATTTGGTCCGACGGATCCACCGTAGGCAGGGCCGTGATGCCGTCTTGCAGGTCGATCAGGATGAGTGCGGTCGCTGGATCAAGCGTTGTGGGCATGGGTGTGCTCCTTGCTGGACGGTCAGGACTCGGTCCCGACCAAGAGGGATGGGCATTGGGAAGGAGTCGCATCGCCCGCCAGCTCAGCGAGCGATGCGTTCGCATTCCACCTCTGTCAATCGAGCGCCGACTTCACCGCCGGGGTCAGCAGAGCCGTCAGCTGACCGATGTCGTCGACCGTGTCGAGATTGAGGACGGCGTCCTCGATCGCGGACTGGCGCTCCGGGGCGATCAC
>DATNLQ010000376.1:0-2570 GCA_035602785.1 Solirubrobacteraceae bacterium | reverse complement strand
TGGCGTTCTACCTGGTCGCGCCAGCCGCGATCGTGATGATCGCGGTCACCGCGTATCCGATCATCGCCACGATCATCCTGTCGCTGCAGAGGGCCAGCCTCGACCAGCCGGGCAGGAACAAGTTCATCGGCCTGGACAACTACGGCTACGTGTTCAAGGCCCACCTGTTCTGGATGGACCTGATCCACACAGCCGTGATCACCGTCGTCAGCGTCGGAATCGAGTTCGGGCTAGGGATGCTGCTCGCGCTCGCGATGCACCGGGTGATCTTCGCCCGGGGGCTGCTGCGCGCGATCGCGCTCGTCCCGTATGCGATCGTCGCGGTCGTTGCTGCGTACGCGTGGCAGTACTCCTGGTCGCTGGACAACGGCGGCTGGATCCCGCGGCTGCTCGGCCTGAGCGGCGATCCGCTCAGCCATCAGTTCGGCACCTACGTCGCGATCATCATGACCGAGGTCTGGAAGAACACGCCGTACATGGCGCTGTTGCTGCTGGCTGGGCTGTCGCTCGTGCCCGACGAGCTGCTCGAGGCCGCCAAGCTCGACGGCGCCACCACCTGGCAGCGGTTCATCAAGATCACGGTGCCGTTGATGAAGCCGGCGATCCTCGTCGCGCTCCTGTTCCGCACGCTCGACGCGTTCCGGATCTTCGACGTGATCTACATCTTCAGCCAGGGCGCCAACAACACCGCGTCACTGTCGCAGCTGAGCTACAGCACGCTGCTCGAGCGCCTCAACCTCGGCCTCGGCTCGGCGGTCTCAGTAGTCCTGTTCGTGATCGTCGGGTTGATTGCAGTCGTGTTCATCAAGGGGTTCGGCGCAGCGGCCAACCCGGCAGCGGAGGCGAACTCATGAGTGTCAAGGCCAGGCAGCGCTCCGGATGGTCACTCGCGTTCATCGTCGTGGTCGTCGTCTCGTTGGTGCCGGTCTTCTGGCTCCTCATGCTGTCGCTCAAGACACCGGCGTCGGCGACCGACGGCTCGTTCATCCCGCACCACTGGACGCTGGACAACTACCGCGACATCTTCAAGCAGAGCGTATTCACGGCCGCGCTGCGCAACTCGATCGGCATCGGCCTGATCGCGACGACGCTGGCGGTGCTGCTCGCGTCGTCGGCGGCCTACGCGATCGCCCGACTGGATTTCCCCGGCAAGCAGACAATCCTCGCGGTCGCGCTCATGGTGACGCTGTTTCCGCAGGTCTCGCTCGTCGGACCGCTGTACAACCTGTGGCGCCAGATCGGGCTGTTCAACACCTGGCCGGGCTTGATAATCCCGTACCTGACGTTCGCGCTACCGCTGGCGATCTACGTGCTGTCGACATTCTTCAGGGAGATTCCGTGGGAGCTCGAGCAGGCAGCCCAGATCGACGGGGCGACGCCGTTTCAGGCATTCACGAAGGTGATCGCGCCGCTTGCGATGCCGGGCCTGGCGACGACGTTCATCATCGTCTTTTTGATCTGCTGGAACGACTTCGTGTTCGCGATCTCGCTGACCGCGACCAACGCGGCGATGACGGTCCCGGCTGCGATCGCGCAGTTCCCCGGCGTATCGCAGTTCACGCAGCCGATCGGCGACATCGCCGCCGCCGCGATCGTCGTCACCGTACCCGTCATGGTTCTGGTGCTCCTGTTCCAGCGGCGTATCGTTGCCGGCCTGACCGCAGGCGCCGTCAAGGGATAAGGAGAAGCAGCCAATGGCCGAGATCGCACTGGAGCACATCACCAAGCGCTACGGCGACGGCTTCGAGGCCGTCAAGGATCTCAACCTCGACATCGCCGACGGAGAGTTCATGATCCTCGTCGGGCCGTCGGGCTGCGGAAAGTCGACGGCCCTGCGGATGGTCGCGGGCCTGGAGGACATCACCGGCGGCGAGCTGAAGATCGGCGGTCAGGTCGTCAACGACAAGACCCCGAAGGACCGCGACATCGCGATGGTGTTCCAGAACTACGCGCTGTACCCGCACATGACCGTGCGTGAGAACATGGGCTTCGCGCTCAAGCTCGCCAAGACACCACAGGACGAGATCGACAAGAAGGTCAACGAGGCGGCGCGGATCCTCGACCTCGAGCCGCATCTGGAGCGCAAGCCGGCGAACCTCTCGGGCGGGCAGCGCCAGCGCGTCGCGATGGGCCGCGCGATCGTGCGCAACCCGAGCGCGTTCCTGATGGACGAGCCGCTGTCGAACCTCGACGCGAAGCTGCGTGTGCAGATGCGAACCGAGATCTCGCGGATCCAGCAGCGGCTCGAGACGACCACGATCTACGTCACCCATGACCAGACCGAGGCGCTGACGCTGGGTGACCGGATCGCCGTCATGCGTGCCGGCGAGCTCCAGCAGGTTGGCCCACCGAGTGAGCTCTACGGCCGGCCCAAGAACCTGTTCGTGGCCGGCTTCATCGGATCGCCGTCGATGAACTTCCTGGGCGGCGAACTGGACGGCGACAACGTCAAGCTGCCGATCGGGGAACTGAGGATCCCCGACGTGCTGCGCGGACGGCTGCAGTCGGGCCCCGGCGGCGGCCGCGGCGGCGTGATCGTCGGTCTGCGACCCGAGGACTTCGAAGACGCC
>DATNLQ010000354.1:0-2313 GCA_035602785.1 Solirubrobacteraceae bacterium | reverse complement strand
CGCAAACGCGCCGCCGCGGGTCCTTGCCAGCAGCGTCAGCGCCTGGGGGCCTGAGCCGGCGGCGATTCCGCTGAGCGTCAACGCCTGTCCATCGGTGAGCGGCGCAGCGCTGGCCTGGATGGTGAGTCGTGGGTTCTGGTGTCGCATGACCTGCAGCGACAAGGTTTCCGATGCGCCGGGGAGCAGGCCGTGCGGATGCACGACAACGCGAACGTTGGCCGTGCCGGCGACGCCGAACGTGTGGGTGATCGCGTATTTGCCTTCCACACCCACTTCGCCCGTTGCGATGCGCTGCCAGTTTTCTTCGATGTTGACGCCCTCGCGCTGAAGCACCACGGTCGCGCCAGCTTCGTCGGGGTCGACCGTCCCGGTGAACGTCACGGTGTTGCTCGAATGCACGCCGGCGACATCGCGCCGGGCTCCGAGCGCCAGCTGCGTGCCCGCCTCAGGGCCGCTGATCGTCACCAGTGGCGCAACCCTCACCGGCATCGGCCGACTGCGTGGGCCGCCCTGAGTGCGCGCGTAGAAGACGCTGTTGGTCTGCAGCGCTTCGGTCGTGTAGTGAAAGGCGCCGCCCGCTTCGGGAGTGGCGGTTGCCACTTCGTTGAAGCCGGGGGTGCCGGCCGTGTGCTCGAAGATGGTGATCGTCTGTTCGCCCGTCTCGGCGGAGCTTGGGCAGCTCAGCGATCCGGACAGCGTGGCCGTCTGACCGGCCGTGACGCGGGTGGGCGCCACTTCGACGGCGATCTGACACGAGCCCTTGCGGCCGGCATCCGCCGCGGGCGCCAACAGGCCGGCGCCGAGCGCCGTCGCGCCGAGCAGGCACAGCGCCCTGCGGCCCGAGCTGGTCAACGACAGCGTGCCGCCGGACAGCCGCCGGCGGAGGTTGGCCCCAGGAGTTGTGTCCACGCGAGCGCTATCGGCAGCGCGCTTGCAGGACTTTAGGTCGCGGCGCCCTCAGCCCCCGGTGAAAATGGATGGTTCAAACGACTTGACTGCAGGAAGCGCCGCATAGCCGAGGTGCGCGAGGCCGAAGAAGTCCTCGATCGTGCGCAGCAGCGAGAAATGGTTGAACGGTTCCTGGTTGGTGGTGGCGCCCTTGACGAAAGGAGACAGCAGCAGCGCCCCCACGGCGCCGCCTCCGCGCGGCGACAGGCCGCTGGGCGCGGTGGAGGCCACGTTGGGGAAGCTCGGCTGGCCACAGCAGGAGCTCGAGTCGGCGAATTCGCCGCTGGAGGGGGCCTCGTCGACGGTGATCACCAGCAGGCCGCTTTCGCTGTACGCCTTGGATTCCATGATCTCTGGCACGACCTTCGCCAGGAAGCGGTTGGCGGGCGCGAGCCCGGCGGGTTCGCCGGCGCTGCAGGGCGTCGGGCTGGCGTCCTGGCAGCGGTCGGGCGCGATGTAGGAGAAGCTCGGGGTGCGCGCCGGGTTGGCCAGGTCACCCTGCAGGCGACCCAGGCCGACGACGTCGGCTGCGCAGCTGGGCGAGCCGGTGATCGACTGGAAATACACGAACGGGTCGATGTAGGTGGCGTACGGCCCGGCCGAGGAGGGCGTGAGCCCAGAGGTGGGGTCGGCCTGGCCCCACGCGGGATGGGCACAGGCGCCCGGGACGTCGGGTTCATCGGTGCCCTGTATGTAGGCGCGCCATGTGAGGTGCTTGGCGGCCAGTTGTCCGGGGAGGGTCTGGGTGGAGGAGGGGTAGACGCAGCCGCTTCCCAGCACCTGCTGGTCGGGACCGATCCCGGTGGGCGCCATGGCGGCGTAGTTGGGGCAGTCTGCGGCCGTTTCGGCGGTGGGGCCCTGGCCGCTGAGCAGCGCCAGCTCATCGGCCAGCTGCTCGTGGGCGACCGCGTCGTAGCGGACGAGCAGCTCGCCCTTGTGCTCGAGCGTCTGTGCGAGGTAGGGCGCGGTGGATGCTGGCCCGAAGACCGACGCGTAGGGCTCGTCGGAGAGCATGATCACGAACACGTGCTTGACCGGCGGCAGCCCGCTGTGTGACGCGCCTGACGAGCCTTTGCCCGATCCGCCTTCGCCGCCGCCCGCGCCGCTCGGGCGGCTGGGGCCGTGGCCGGCGGGCGACCTGCCACCCGTTGCCGGCACAGTCGCCTTCGGCGGTGCCGGTGCCGGCGTCGCGGCGGGTTCGGGCGTCGGGGTGGCTTGCGCTTCGGGAGGTTCGCCCCCGGGCGGCGAGGCCGATGCGGATGGCGAGGTCGTGGACGTCGGCGCGGCGGCCGTCGCCGAGAGGTCCTGGCTGGGCAGCACGATCTTCATCGGCTGGCGCGATGCGGCGAGCGTGTCGTTCACGCG
>DATNLQ010000274.1:0-3454 GCA_035602785.1 Solirubrobacteraceae bacterium | reverse complement strand
CGAGCGGTGTCAGCCGGCCGTTGTTCAGTTGGAAGGTGACCGTGGCCAGCTCCCCGCCAGCGCAACAGGAAACGAGCACGGCCCCCACAACCACCTCGACGACCACAACGCATCCGAGCACCACACCGACCAGCTCGACGCCGACTGTGACGACGCCCGCCACGGGCGGGGGTACCGTCGCGCCCGGGCCCGCGCGCAAGGCGCCCGAGCCGGCATTCGCCGAACACGAACACGAATCTGCCGGAAGCGGGGAAGACGCAAGCGCGGCTGCCGCGGTGGTGCGCGCCCACGGCTACACGCCCAACGACACCGCCGAATACCACTCCGACCAGACCCTGCGCGTGCTCGTTGGCACCCACACGGGATCGGGCGACGGGTACGGACAGCAGGCGTTCTTCTTCCTAGACGGCCACTACATCGGAACCGACGCCAGCGAACCGAGCGCCAGCGTCAAAGTGATCTCCCAGAGCGACACCCAGGTGACCCTCGTATACCCGCTCTATCGCAGTGGCGATCCGCTCTCCAGCCCCAGCGGCGGCCAGGCCACGGTCACCTTCCAACTGAACAACGGCCGGCTGACACCGCTCGGCCAGATACCGCCGACCCGCTCGGCGAGCGGCCTCAGCCGATACTGACCCGCGGTCCGAGCGACCGCCGAGCGAGCTCGACAGTGCATCTGGGTCGCCGCTGAGCCAGATCGACGATCGGCCGAGCGACCGCTGATCGCTCAAGCGGTTGGCGTTTGCCACCGATCCACCCCCTATGAGTGCGCAGCCTGCGCGTACGGACCCCCCCGAGAACGCCGACCCCCCCGAGGACGCCGATCGGCAGTTCTGCTGCTCGATGAGCACCTCGATCCTGCGGCTGGTGCGCGGCCAGGGCGGCGAGCAAGCGGTCGCCGACCTGCTCGAGCGCGCGGGCTGCAGGCGTTCGGCGTCCTATCTGGAAGACGCCAACAACTGGATCTCGCTGCACGAGGCCTACGCGCTGATGGACGCCGCCGTGCAGGTTTCCGGCGACCCCCATTTCGCCCGCCGGGCGGGCGAGGAGACGGTACGCCAGCACGCGGGCACGCAGGTCGCCACGCTGCTGCGCTCGCTCGGGTCTGTCGAGGCGTGCATGCAGACGATCGCCCAGGCCGCGGGACGCTTTACGACGATCACCGAGATGGAGGCCGTCGAGGTGCAACCGGGGCGCGCGGTGATCAGGGCGGCCGCGCGCGCGCCCTTCACCCGCACCGTGGCGATGTGCGAACTGACGACCGGCCTGCTGGCCAGCAATCCGGTCCTCTTCGGACTCCCGACCGCGCGCGTGGAGGAGAGCGAATGCCATGCGCGCGGGGGCAAGCAGTGCCTGTATACGGTCACCTGGGACGCCGAGCAGGCGGCCGCTGCGGCCGACCCACAGGCGCGTGTGACATCACTGGAGGCCCAGCTCGTGGCCATGTCCGAGCGGCTGCACAGCGTCTATGCGATCGCCGGCGACCTGGTTTCGACCGAGGACATCGAGACGGTGCTGCGCCGCATCGTCGACAGCGCCGCCGACGCGGTTCGCGCACCCAGCCACATCCTCGCGGTGCGCCCGGACCCGAGCGCAGAGCTGCAGGTCTACAGCCACGGCATCGACGAGCACAGCGCCCGCAAGCTCGCACGCGTGGCGCTCGCCGACGAAACCTCGCCGGAGGATTCGATGCTGGTCGTGGAGGTCGCCTCCAGCAGGCGCAGCTACGGCCGTCTGATCGCGCACTACCCGGGCAACATCGACTTCTTCCCCCAGGAACGGGAGATCCTCGGCCTGTACGCCAAACACGCCGCAGCTGTCCTCGACATGGCCTTCGCGCTGCAGGAGTCCGCCCAGCGCCACGCGCAGGTCAGCTCGCTGCTGTCGCTGTCACACGCGATGGCCGAGGCCGGCTCCAGCCAGGACGTCGCCGAGCGCCTCGCAGCGGCCGTCCCCGAGGTCGTCGACTGCGACAGGATCGCAGTGTGGCTGTGGGACGAGGACAAGCGCCACCTGGCGCCCGTCGCCTTTTGGAATCGCGCGCAGGACCCAGCCTTCGAGCTCTCAGACGTGCGCATCTCGCCCGCCGACACGCCCAACCTGGCGCGCATGCTCGTCGAGCCCGAGCCGCACTTCTTCGTGCAGGGAACCGACGACGTGTTCGTCGGGCGGCTGATGGCCGAGATCCAGGTGATCGCACTGACCGTCGTGCCGATCATCGCGCGAGACGTGTTCCAGGGCATTCTGACCGTGTCGGTTGCCGACAACGCGCAGCGCCTGCGCCCCGACAGCGACCTGCTCGAGCGCCTCACCGGCGTGGCCGCGCTGGCCGCGCCAGCCATCCAGAACGGCCACCTCGTCGACCAACTGCGCCACAAAGCCAGCCACGACGGCCTCACCGGCCTGCTCAATCGCGTCGGCTTCAAACAGCGCATCGACACCGTCCTGGACGGGGCGCGCAGCCAGGACGGACACGCGGGGCTGCTGTTCGTCGACCTCAACGAGTTCAAGCGCGTCAACGACCTGTATGGCCACGAGGCCGGCGACGAGCTCATCCGCCAGGCGGCGGCGCGCCTGCGCGCGGCCTGTCGCAGCGATGACGAGGTCGCCCGCCTGGGCGGAGACGAGTTCGCGGTGATCCTCGCCGACGTGCAGCGCGACGGCCAGATCCGCGCCGCCGAGCGGCGCGTCAGGGCCGCGTTCGCCGAGCAATTCATCGTTGACGGGATCGAGCTGTCGGTCGGCGCGAGCGTCGGCGGCGGCATCTGGCCCCAGGACGGGCGCACCGTGACCGACCTGGTCAGGCACGCCGACGCCGCCATGTACGTGGACAAGGCGCACAGCAGACGTACGTCGGACGATCCGCGTGCGGATCGTGCGCCGGTGCCCGTACCGCCCGCGCGCTGACACCTCGGCGCTCACAGCGCATCCGCGCCCAGTGCCAGGCCGCACCCGCGCCAGGCCCCAGGCCCTATCGTGGTGTCACCCGACAACCACCGCGAGAAAGGACTTGCACAGATGAGCGTACCGATCGAAGGCCGGGCCGAGGAGCTGATGAAGGCCAAGAACTTCTGCCACGTCGCCACCCTGCGCTCCGACGGCGCCGTGCAGTGCGTGCCCGTGTGGGTGGACGTGCAGGACGGACGCCCCGTGCTCAACACGGCCGAGGGTCGCGCGTGGCCGCGCAACCTCGAGCGCGACCCGCGCGTCACGCTGACCGTGCAGAACCTGGAGAACCCCTACGAGTACGTGGAGGTGCGCGGGCGCGTGGCCGAGCGCACGCACGAGGGCGCCGACGAGCACATCGACGCGATGGCCAAGAAGTACATGGGCGTAGATGAGTACCCGCTGCGCCAGCCCGGTGAACAGCGGCTGATCATTCGCGTGGAGCCCGAGCACGTGCACGCGTTCGGGGCCTGAGCCTCCCGAGCAGTCGCGCCCACGGCGACGGGCC
>DATNLQ010000331.1:0-4262 GCA_035602785.1 Solirubrobacteraceae bacterium | reverse complement strand
GAAGCCGTAGATGGCCAACAGGTCGCCGCGCGCGCGGCGCGGAAGCAGGCGCGAGGCGACGGGGAAGTTCTCGCTGTGCGCCCGCGCCATGATCGCGTCCGGCGTGGGCACGCCGGCTGGCGCCTGCGCGGCCAGGGCCAGCGTCACCCCCGCCGCCCGGGCGCGCCGGCGCCAAGGCCCGCGTCGGCACCGAGTCTCGCACCGGCGTCGGGGGCGTCGGCGAGGCAGCGACCGAGGGCCATGATCGGGAAGGTCAGCCGGTAGAGATGGTAGTTGATGTAGTAGTCGGAGGGAAAGCCGGTGCCGGTGTACTGGGGCTCGTCCCAGGTGCCGTCGGCGCGCTGGTTTGACACCAGCCAGGCCAGACCGCGCCGCATCGAGTCTGAGCGCTCGCCGGCCGCGTGCAGCGCCAGCAGGGCCCAGGCGGTCTGCGAGGCGGTGCTGGGCCCGCGCCCGATCCAGGCCGGGTCGTCATAGGAGCGCGGGTCCTCGCCCCAGCCGCCGTCGTCGTTCTGGTGTGACACGAGCCAGCGCACGGCGCGGCGGATGCACGCCTGTCTCGGTTCGATCCCCGCGGCGATCAGGCCGGGGACGACAGCGCCGGTGCCGTAGACGTGGTTGACCCCCCAGCGGCCGAACCACGAGCCGTCGGGCTCCTGATGGTCGAGCAGCCACTGCACGCCGCGACGCGTGGCGGGCGTGTCGCCGAGCCCGAGCAGGGCGAGCATCTCGATGGCGTGGGCGGTGACGTCGGCGCTGGGCTCGTCGATCACCTCGCCGAAGTCCAGGAACGGCAGCGCGCGCACGAGCGCGCGCGTGTTGTCGGCGTCGAAGGCGCCCCAGCCGCCGTCTGAGCTCTGCAAGCCCTGCACCCAGCGCTCGGCGCGCGCAATCGCGCCGGCTGCCTGGCGGCCGGCATCGACGCGGCGCAGCGCGATCACGACCTCGGCCGTGTCGTCGACGTCGGGGTAGCTGATGTTGTCGAACTCAAAGGCCCAGCCGCCCGGCTCCAGCGCGGGGCGCTTGACCGACCAGTCCCCGCGCGCAACGACCTCCTCTCCCAGTAGCCAGCCGGTGGCGCGGGCGATCGCTGGGTGATCGCCCGCGAGGCCCGCGTCGGCGAGGGCGATCAGCGACAGCGCCGTATCCCAGATCGGCGACTGGCAGGCTTCCAGGCGCCGCGACGGGCCGGCGGGCGCGCCCACGCCGCGGGAGTCGTCTGTGTCCTCGATCATGAAGCGCCCGAGGCCTTCCAGGCCGCGCCGCATGACGGCGTGCTCGAGCGGATAGCCGCACAGGTGCAGCGCGATCAGCGAGTAGACCCACGGCGGCTGGATGCCGCCCCAGGAGCCGTCTGCCTCCTGACGGCGCACGATCCAGCGCTCTGCCCGGCCGAGCGCCAGGCGGCGCAGCGCCCGGATCGGCCGGCGCTCGTATGCGCGCAGCGCGCTGTCGAGCTTGCGCAGCCAGCTGACGGCGCGCGAGAAGGAGCGGCTGGGACGCGCCGGCGAAGCGCCGACCTCGGGCGCCCGCAACTCATCCAGATCGAACGGCAGGGTGCGCACGGGGCGCTTGGCTTTGACGAGCGAGACCGCCACGATCGTCTGGCGCGCCCAGCAGGCGAAGTCGTACACGTTGAAGGGCACCCATGCGGGCAGCAGGATGATCTCGGGCGGCAGGGCGGGCAGCTCGTCCCAGGACCACAACCCGAACAGCGCAAGCCACAGGTGGGTGAACACGCGTGCGCGCGGCAGGCCCCCCTGGCCGCGGATGAACTCGGCAGCGGCGAGCATGTGCGCAGCGTCGGGCTGATCGCCGGCCAGGCGCAGCGCCCAGTAGGCCTCGATCGTGGTCGACAGCTCGCCGGGGCCGCCGTGGAAGTTGGTCCAGGTCCCGTCGGCGCGCTGCTGGGAGCGGATCCAGGCGGCCGAGCACTCGGTCTCGTCGGCCCGGCGGATGCCCAGAAACTCGCGCAGGAGCATGTCCTCGGCGTCCATCGTGACGTTGGTCTGCAGCTCGCCCTGCCACCAGCCGGCGTCTGACTGGAGCGAGAGCAGATGCTCGCAGGCCAGATCGAGCGCGACCCTGGTCTCGCTGCGGGCGTCAACTGTCGACGATGCCATAAAGCACAACCTAGATCTTTTTTCTCAAAGAAGAAAGGTGCGCAAGCGCGACGGCAGCCCGCGCCGTCGCCGTGGCCAGCGACGCGTGGGCGCCCACCAGCACCTCGGGCTGGGCGAGCGTGATCACGTGGCGGCGCAGGGTGGCCTCGCTGACGCTGCGCGACGTGCGCGACACGAAGCGATACACGACCAGGCCGTTCACGTCACGGCGCTCGATCAGGTGAAAGCCCGGAGCGGGCGGCTGACTGGCGAAGGGACGTAGTGGCGCATAGCCCGTCTCGTCGATTTCATTGACGGTGACGGATGTTCCGGCGTGCATGCCGCGCAGCCCGTGGACGTAGTACTCAAGCGGCGCGGAGCCCAGCTCGACGGTGGTTATGGCCCGCTCGCTCGAGCCGCCGCCGAGCGCCTGCGCGAGCCCGCGCCAATCGCCGCGCTGCAGGCGCGGGCTGAGATCGACGTCGATAGAGATGGCCGCGAACGCGAGCGCAATCGTAGCCACGAGCGCAACCCCAGCCGGGCCGGTGCGCGGCCAGACGGCCATCACAGCGATGACGGCGCTGACCGGGATCATCGCGGCGACCAGGTTGCGCGGCGCCAGGTAGTCGGCGCCGAAGGCCACCAGCACGATCGGAGTGAGCACCCCGCAGGCGGCGATCGACAGCGCGACCAGGACGCCGCGCAGGCTCGGGCCGGACGGTTCTGACATCCGCCACAGCCCGAGCCCGAGGGCGGCGAGGATCGGCAGCGCGACCAGCAGCTCCACCCCATGGCCCAGCGGGGCGCCGGAGTAGCCGGTCAGGTAGTACTGCGGGATCGCTTCCAGGCGTTCGATCAACGGCCAGCGCCCGATCCACTGCGTTCCGTGTCCGCCCTGGGCGACGATCAGCGGCATGAGCGCCGCGCCGACGATCGCGATCGCGCCGGACGCCGGCAGCGCGGCGCGGCGCGTGCGCGTCCTGGAGAGCAGCCACAGGGCCATGGGGATCAAAAGAAAGACGGCGAAGTAGTGGCTGAGCAGCGCAAGCGCGCCGGTCAGCGCGAACGCGGCCATGCGCCTGGGCGACGGCTCGCGCTCGGCGCGCAGGAAGCACAGCATCGCCAGCGCGGCCATGAGCACGAACAGCGCGTACGCGCGCGCCTCCTGCGAGTACCACACCAGCAGGGGGTTGAACGCGACGAGCGCGGCGCAGGCCAGCGCGGCGCGCCGGCCTGCCAGTTCGCGCCCGATCGCCCAGGCGACTCCGACCGTGGCGATTCCGGCCAGCGCGGAGGGCAGGCGCAGCGCGACTTCGCCGGTCCCCAGAATGCGTGAGTCGACCCAGGCGAGCAGATACCACAGCGGCGGCGTGTTCTCGCTGTGCACCACCGACCGCAGCGTCGCCCACAGGCTGGGATGCAGCACGTGCACGGGCGTGAACGCCTCGTCATACCAGAAGCTCTGCAGGCCGAGCGTGGACAGCCGCAGCGCGGCGGCCGCGACGGTCAACGCGGCCAGCGGCCACCAACGGGGCAGCCTGGACGCGCTGGGCGCAACGCCGGCGGGCGCGGGTTGGGCGACGGCGCTCATCGCCGGCAGATACCCGCTGCGCCAGGCCCAAAGCAGCCGTAGCGATTGGCCGGCAGGTCGACCGAGCGGGGCGGCAGATACCAGCCTCCATGGACGCTGCGCCGCCCGTTCACGACCGGTCCCCAGATCGCCAGGCAGATCTGCGTGCGCGCTTCCGGCGGGCCGGGGCTGATGTTGCCGCACAGCACCTCGCGCTGGGTGTCCAGGCCGAACGTCTGCTGGTCGATCGAGATGTTGTGATAGTCGTGGCCGGTGTAGTGGCGCCACGTGCGCAGGTCGGCGACCAGGCGGTGGTTGATGGACACCGAGCGACCGACGTCGTTGACTGTGGCGACCGCCAGCAGCACGGCGGCGAGCACCAGCAGCGTGGTCTCGACAAGCCGCATGCTGCCCGTGCCCTTGAGCTCGACCGTGCGCGGGCGAAGCCATGCCGGCAGGCGCTCCCAGAGACCGTCCTGTATGGGCATCGAGGCGTCGTTCACTGTACGGGCGCCAACAGTGGCGAGATCTGATGGATCACGAACAGCGCCTGCACGACCAGCGTGGCGACCAGCAGGCGCCGGTCGCGG
>DATNLQ010000327.1:0-10419 GCA_035602785.1 Solirubrobacteraceae bacterium | reverse complement strand
GTCCGCAGCGGCTCGTGTGGCGTCCGGCTGGTGGCCGTCGGCAGGGGTGAGTGCGGGATACAGATTCGGGACGACTCGCACGGTCCAGCCCGGCCCGTCGACCGCGCCACCGTTTGGTCGCACCGCATAGATCTCGGGCGGGGTGCGGTCCTCGTGTCCGGCTGCGAACGGGTCGCTGTCGGGGTCGATCGGATCGGGCTCAGCGCAGCTGGGCTCGCCGCCGGGGCGCAACGAGCGCTCGCCGGCGACGATCGTCCTGTGCCCGCTGAGCGGGTCGATCCGCAGCTCGGGCACGCTCAGCCGTCGAGTGCGTAGCGGCGCACGTCGGCTTCGAGCTTGGCCACGCTCGGGTAGGGCCCCTGGTGGATGTACTCGCTGCCACGGGAATCGAAGAAGACGGTGACCGGCGTGAATGTCGAGTCGGTGATCGTCACGCCGGCCTGGCCGCTGCGGTCGTAGTAGCTGGGATAGCTGACGGGCAGCGTGTGCAGGAACGACAGCGCGTCCGAGCGACTGGTGTCGCCCGAGTCGACTCCGATGAACGCCACGTGCTTTCCCTGCGAGACGGAGACATGCTGGAAGACGGGAAACTCCGCGCGGCACGGTTCACACCAGGAGGCCCACTTGTTGATCACGACGGGCGTGCCGCGCAACGCGGCCAGCCGCACGCGCAGCGCACCCAGGCCGCCGGGCAAGAGCTGGTTGGCCTGCGCGTGCAGTGCGGCCAGCAGCGGCGGCGAGCCCGACAGCAGGGCTCGCGCCTGGGTGAGGGTCATCGTGGTTGGGGCGGCGCCCTGCGTGGAACGCGAGTCGCCGAGTTGCAACAGCCCGACGACCAGCAAGACCAGCGCTGCCAGTGCGACGGCGGCGATCGACGCGCTTCTCGGGGTCATCGCGGCAAAGGGTCGCAGATCGGCTGCCCTTCAAGTGCGCCTCCGCGTGCTATATCCTCACGGACACAACGAAGTCGGGGGCCGTTGTCGGGCGTCCGGCGAACGGCGCCGGTCGAGCGCCGACCCTTTCGAGCCGCGCCGAAGCCACTTTCGACGGCGGCTCTGTCTCGAAGTCCAGAGCCTTCCATGGCCGAGTCCACCTCAGTGGCCCTCGCGGCCGCGCCCATTCCAAGTTCCGCCGAGATCGCGCGGGCGGAGAAGTTCGTCCACGACCGCTTCCTGTACGAGAGCGAGGATCCCGCGGTCGCGCTTGCGCCGGGCACCCCGCGCAGGCGCGCGCTCGACCAGGCGCTGGCCGAGCTGGACGCGAAGGCCAAGCATCCGTCGACGGCTTGGCGGCGGGAGTTCTCGTTGCTGCTCGGGCTCGAGCGGCTGCTGTCCGACGATGAGCCCAAGCTGGCGGACGGGACTGTGCTGTCGGCTCACCAGGTCGACGCCCTGTCGGGCACGCTGACGGCGCTGCTGGCCGAGGCTCAGCGCACGGCCCCCAACGGCGACGGCCGCACAGCAGCGTCTGCGTCGCCCGAGCTGCTGGCCTCGGCAGACATCCTCGGTCCCGAGGACCTCGCACCGACCAACGGCTCGCCGCCCGCGTCGGCCACGAGCGTGGACGAGGAGGACGAGGACGAGGAGGACGACGATGTCGAGGAGGACATCGAGGAGGACGATCTCGACGAGGACGACCTGGAGCCCGTACAACGGGCGGCGCCCGACGACGAGGACGAGGAAGACGAGGACCTCGACGAGGACGAGGACGACGAGGAGGAAGAGGACGAGGAGGAGCGCGAGCCGGAGGGCGAGTCAGACGAGGAGCCGCGCGATTGGGTCGAGGACGAGGACGAGGAGGAGGCGCTCGGCGAGCAGCCCGAGGACCCCAATGCGGCCAAGCGCTTTTGGTTCGAGCACGCGACGGGCGCGGGCAAGACGGTGGCCGCGCTCGGCTTCGTGGAGGCGTCGCAGACGGGCGGGGTGCTGATCCTCACGCACAGGCGCAACCTGGTCGACCAGTTCCACGGCGAGCTGCGCGACCGCGGCTACTCCAAGCGCATCAGCCGCCCGCTGCTCAAGGGCGAGGACTCGGTCAAAGGTCCGGTGACGGTGGAGACCTACCAGTGGTTTGTGCGCAACGCGGGCAAGATATCGAGCGCCTACACGATCGTGATCTGCGACGAGGCGCACACGGCCCTGGGCGAGAAGACGAGCGCGGCGATCCGCAACTGGACGGGCCCGATTTTCATCGGCATGACGGCGACGGGCGCGCTGATCGCACGTCATGTGACGGACCTGTTCCCGACGCAGACCTCGCGCTTTGACCTCGCGCAGGCGGCCCGCCGGGGGGTGATCGCGCCGCTTCGCTGCGTGCGCATATCGCCGGGCGTGGGCGTGCGCACGATCGCCAAGGTGCCACTGCGCCGCGGCGAGGTGGACACCGAGTTCGACCAGGACGAGCTGGCCAAACTGCTCGACCAGCAGCCATTCAACGTGGCGGTGGCCAACCTCTACAAGACGCGCTTCAACGGCGTGCCGGGTGTGGTGTACGCGGCTGGGGTGCGCCACGCGTACAACCTCGGCGAAGCGTTCCGCGCGGAACAGATCAAGGCCCAGGCGGTGTCGGGCGAGACGCCCAAGCGCCAGCTGGCGGAAATCCTGGCGCGCTACGAGCGCGGCGACATCGACGTGCTGATCAACGCGCAGCTGCTGGCGGAGGGCTGGAACAGCCCGCGGGCGACCGTGTGCATGCACCTGGCGCCAACGGCGTCCAAGCGCATCTATCAGCAGCGCGTAGGGCGCGTGACGCGCCGGCACCCGGGCAAGGAGGCGGGCCTGGTGGTGGACTTCGTGCACCCGGCGACCAAGCACGACGACCCGGTGGTGACGCTGCACTCGCTGCTGGACCGCGATGTGTACCGCGGGGGGGCGATCGTGGTCGGTCCGATCCGCCGCGGGCGCGGCCGGCGCATGCGTGTGGAGCGGCGCGTGCTGCCTGTGTGCGCGGAGGAGGAGCGGCGCTTCGCGGTGTTCGAGCGCGAGCTGTGGCGGATCGCGGTGGAGAACCTGGACTACGGCGAGCAGCACGTGTGGGCGGCGCTTGCGGGTGCGCGCGTGACACCCAACGGCTGGCGCAGGGCGCGAGCGATGCTGCACTTCGACCGCACGGGCGAGCTCAAGAGCCGCTTCCTGATCACCGCCGTGCAGCGCAACAAGAACGCGCAACTGCGGTTGCGGGCGCTGACCGATATCCCCGCACTGGGCGACGCGGACACCTTCGACACGGCGATCGACATCATCGGCGGCTGGCCGCGCGATGAGCGCAAGGAGGCGACCAAGGTCATGTTGCGGGCGCTGGTCGAGCGGCGCATCGGCCGCCGCGACCAGGCCAACGCGTGGATCTGGCGCCTGGCCGAATACACGCGCGACGTGCACGAGGAGTATGCGGTGCAGCGCTGGCCGGAGACCAAGCGCCTGCTGGGCCTGCTGGTCAACTCGGCGGGCGGGGCGCACGCGCGCAACGCGCGCCGCCTGATCCATGCGGCGCGCAAGCAGGACCGCCGTCTGGCGGCTGCGCTGCTGGCGGCTGCGCTGGCGCATACGCCCGAGGCGGAGGAGGCGCTGCGCGGCGCGCGCACGCGGATGGCGCGAAAGCCGCCTGCGCTGGCGCGCGAGCTGCTGCGCAACTTCCCCAAGCGCCGTGCGCGCAACGCCAGGCGCAGGCGCAAGGGCCCCAAGGTCGCGGCGGACGCGTCAACCAACGGAGCCGTGCGGGCCGGATCGGGGTCAGCGGATCAGCACGAGATGGACCTCGCCGGAGGCGAGCGCGGCTTGGCCGCCGCCGGCGAGCGCGACGAGTAGACGCCCGTCGCCGTCGATGCCGCTGGCTCGCCCGACTCCACCTGTCCAGGCAATGTCGCGCCCGAGCAGCGCATCTCGCGCGCGCCAGGCGATAAGCGTCTCCTGAGCGCCCTCGGCCAGCCGGAGCGCGAGCGCGTCGAGCAGCCGCGCGAGCGTAGGCTCGACTGCTGAGGGCTTCAGGCCCAGCGTGGCTGCCGGGAGCGGGTTGCCCGCGCCTGGCACATCTTTATCGGCATCGGCATCGGCATCGGCATCGGCGTGTGCGTCTGCCCCGCGATGCTGCCCGGCCTGCAGCTCGGCGGGCAGCTCGTCCAGGCGTACGGCCACGTTGATGCCGATCCCGAGCACGGCCCAGCCTTCTTGCGGGCGGCTCTCGACGAGGATGCCGGCGAGCTTGGCCAGGCCGCTGGACCCTTCGCCACAACCCTCGACATCGCTGGCGGGCACGACGATGTCGTTAGGCCACTTGATCAGAGCGCGCTCTCCGATCACGTCGCAAACGGCGACGGCGGCGAGCAGCGGCAGCAGCGGCGGTGGCGAGCGTAGGACCAGCGAAGCGAGCACGGAGCTCCCGGCGGGCGCGCTCCAGCGCCTGCCCTGGCGCCCGCGCCCGGCTGTCTGCTGGCGGGCGCTGACGAGCGTGCCGTGCGGCGCGCCGGCGATGGCAAGCGCCCGCGCGCGGTCGTTGGTGGAGTCGGTGCGCCGCAGGTGCACGCGCGGGCGGCCGAGGGTGGTGATGGGCGTGATGGCTTGGCCGGATGTGCGGCGACTCACGCCGGGCGCACCAGCAGCTCGTCGTCGGGCACGACGCCGAGCAGCTCGGCGGCGGAGCCGCGGTTGACGGCGAGCGCGACGGTGCGAGTGGCGTCCTCGTAGATCAGCAGCTCGCCGGGAGCGACCTCCGCGAACGTGGTTACGTAGCGGGCGGTGTGGGCGGCGCCGGCGTGGCGTACGGCGACGGTGTCGCCAAGCTGGGGGCCGACCGTGGCGAGCTGCTCCTCGGTGGCGTCGAGGATGAGGTTGCCGAACGTGTCGCAGCGCAGCACGTGGACGACGAGCGCGCCATCGGCGAGGTGCGCGGAGGGCAGTCCCATCCGGCGCAGCTCCTCGACGGGCAGTGCAGCGCCGACGGCCGACAGCGGCTCCCCGGCGGCCAGCGCGGCGGCGACGGGGGCGAAGATGTCGCGGCCGTGAAAAGTGTGCGAGACGGGCTGCAGGCACTCGGGCGAGTTGCCGATGTCGACCGCTTCGACGACGCCGCCCAGCCGCTCGGCGGCGGGCATCAGCAGCCCGTTGTCGGGCCCGACGAGCATGTTGTCGCGCTCGGTGCGCAGTGCGACCGCACGGCGGGTCTGCGCGCCGACGCGCGGGTCGACCACGGCGAGATGCACGCCGGTGGGCAGGAAGGGCAGCGCGGAGCGCAGCATGATGGCGCCGGCGCGCACGTCGTGGCGGGGAATGACGTGGGTGAGGTCGATCACCCTGGCGACGGGGCAGCGGCGGACGATCACGCCGTGGCAGACGCCGACGAACTCGTCGATGTGACCGTAGTCGGACAGGAAGGTGATGACTGGTGGGGTCGCGCTGTTGGCGGCCATCGCTACGCGCGAACTTCGCTGTCCGGTGTCTGGCCGTGCGCCTCATCGCCGTTCTCGGTCGCGGCGGCGTGGGCGAGCAGAGCGTCGACCAGCCCGTCGATGTCGTGCCGGGCGGCCTCCACGTCAGGCTCCAGCCCGTGTTGGCGCAGCGCGTCGGAGGTGACGGGCCCGATCGAGACGATGTGGGTCTCGGGCGACAGGTTGGCGTGGCCGCCTGCGGCCTGCAGGAAGTAGCGGACGGTGGACGATGAGGTGAAGGTTATGTAGTCGGCCGTACGGCATCTCGCAAGGGCATCTGGCGAAAGCGACTGGGCGAGAGTCTCGTACAGTTCGAGCACGTCGACCTGGGCGCCGCGGGCGCGCAGCGCGTCGGGCAGCACATCGCGGGCTTCGCGCGCACGCGCGACGAGCGCGCGGCTGACGGGCACGCCGGCGAGCGCGTCGACGAGTCCCTCGGCGATGTAGCGCTCGGGCACGACGTCGGCGACGATGCCGCGCTGGGCGAGCGCGCGCGCGGTGCCTGGCCCGATGGCGGCGATCTTGGCACGGGCGAGCGCGCGCGCGTCGCCGGGTGGGTGGACTCCGTCGTCCAGGCGCTCGAACAGGGCGGCGACGCCGTTGGGGCTGGTCAGGCAGACGAGGTCGTAGGGAGTGGGGTCGAGCGCAGGTCCGGGCAATGGCTGGATGCGGATGACGGGCGCCTGCACGACGGTGGCGCCGAGCTCCTGCAGGCGCCGCGCCAGCCCGCTGGCCTGGGCGCGCGCGCGTGTGACGGCGATCGTGCGCCCGCGCAGCGGCCTGGGCGAGAGCCAGGACAGCTGCTCGGCGAGCGCGGCTACGGGCCCGACGACGGTGATCGAGGGAGGTCTCACGTCCTGCTGACGGGCCGCGTCGGCGATTCCATCGAGCGTGGATCTGACGGTTCGCTGCGTGGGCAGTGTTCCGGCTTCGATCACAGCGGCGGGCTCTGCGGCGCTGCGCCCGGCGGCGATCAGCGCCTGGGCGATGTGGGGCAGGCGGCGCACGCCCATGTAGAAGACGAGCGTGCCGGGAAAGGCGGCGAGCGCGGGCCAGTCGATCGCGGTCTGGTCCTTGTCGGGGTCCTCATGGCCGGTGACGAGCGCGACGGCGCTGGCGAGCCCGCGATGGGTGACGGGGATGCCTGCGTAGGCGCTTGCGGCGATGCCTGCGGTGATGCCGGGCACGACCTCGAAGGGGATGTCCGCGTGGCGCAGCGCAAGCGCCTCCTCGCCGCCGCGCCCGAACACGAACGGATCGCCGCCCTTCAGGCGCACGACCTTGGCGCGGGCCTTTGCCCTGTCGATCATCAGCGCCTCGGTCTGCTCCTGCGCCACCGAGTCGCCGCCGCCCTCCTTGCCGACGAACAGCAGCTCGGCGTCCGCCCGCGCGCCCTCGAGTGCGGCCGCGGGGATCAGGCGGTCGTAGAGAATCACGTCGGCTTGGGCGATCAGCTCCAGCGCGCGGGCGGTCAGCAGCCCGGGATCGCCGGGGCCGGCGCCGACGAGGTAGACCCGTCCGCTCATATGCCCACCGGCCAATGCTCGACATCGAGCTCCGACATTGGAAAGTGCTTTGGGTTGCCCGTCGCAAGCCGCGCGCCGATCGCCATGGCGGCTGCTGCGATCAGACAGTCAGCTTGGCTGAGCGTTACCCCTCGGCGGGCGAAGTCACGACGCCAACGCCCGGCGCGTTCGCCCTCGACTCGACCGAGGGGCGCCATATGGAGCCCTCGCAGGAAGCTCAGGACGATCTTCTCTTTGTCGACGGTTGTGCCCCGCAGGACCTCGTCCACGTTGACGGCGCATATCCAGGGGATCTGGTCTCCGTCGAGATGCTTCTGTATCCGCTGAGCAGCAGGGCGCCGGCGCAGTGCATCGATCAGAACGGTGGTGTCGAGCAGCAGCGGCAATCGTCAGCCGACACGGCGCGGGTCGCTGAAGCGCTGCGCATGCACCCAGCCGGCTGGATCTGCATCCCATTCGTGCTCCTCGTCGGCGAGGGCACCGAGCCCAGCCTCGATGTCTTCGCGTCGTCGCCTGTCGTCGAGAGCTCGGCGCAGGGTGTCCGCGATGAACGTGCTGCGGCGTCGTCTCCCCACGCGCCGGTCAAGCTCCTCCACGAGGTCATCATCGAGACTTATGTGCAATCGCATGGCCACAGCTTAGCACACAGGCCGTTTCCTCGGCCTGCTTGAGCATCTCACCCGCACCGACCGCGAGCAGCCGCTCGGCGACGCGCTGCCCGAAGGCCTCTGGCTCGTGGATCTCGCCGACCAGCTCGTCGCGGATCCAGACGGAGCCGTCGGGCAGCCCGACCCAGGCGCGCAGCAGCAGGCGACCTCCGTCGGCCGACGCAGCGTGCGCGCCCAGCGGCGTATGGCAGCTCGCGTCCAGCTCGTGCGCCAGCGCGCGCTCGGCGAGCAGGCAGGCGAAGGTGTTGGCGTCGGTGATCGCGTGCACAGTCTTGCGCGCATGCTGATCGTCGTCGCGCCCCTCTAGGGCGAGGATCCCCTGCCCGGGTGCGGGCACGAACCGCTCGAGGTCGAGCACAGCGCCGGCCTCGTTCTCTCGCCCCAGCCTTTGCAGCCCAGCGTGCGCGAGCACGATGGCGTCGAGTCGCTCGCTGGGGTCTGACAGCTTGCGCAGGCGCGTGTCGACGTTGCCGCGGATGGCGACGACGTCGAGATCTTCGCGCGCGGCACGCAGCTGGGCGACGCGACGAACGCTGCTGGTGGCGACGCGCGCTCCGGGCGCAAGCGCGTCCAGCGAGTCGGCCCCGCAGAGCACGTCCTCGGCGGCCGCCCGCGCGGGAGCGCCGAGCAGCGCAAGGCCGTGGGCGAGCTCCCCAGGCACGTCCTTGGCGGAGTGCACCGCCAGGTCGATGTCCCCGCGGACGAGCGCGTCCTCGAGCTCGGCGACCCAGCGCGACTTGTCCTCGTCGGTCCCATCGCCGGGCCCATTCGCCCGGTCCCCACGCGTGACCATCGGGACGATCTCGCAGCCGTCGCCAAGCAGTCTGCCAACGAGCTCGGCCTGGGCGAGCGCGAGCGCGCTGCGCCGGGTGCCGATACGCATCAGCGCTCGCGGCGGCGGCGCAGCTCGTGGACCTCGGCGAGCCCGCTCGTGGCGTGCTCCTCGCCGGAGGCGTCGTCGTGCAGCCCGAACAGCTCGCGGACGAGCTCCAGGCTGGCGTGCCCCCGGTCTTCGCGCATGCTGCGCAGGCGGATGGTGGGCTCGTGCAGCAGGCGGCTCATGACGGCTCGCGCGATGGCCTCTACGCGGGCGATGTCGCGTGGCGAGGCGGACTCCCAGCGAGCGGAGTTCTCGCCGAGCACCTGGGCGACGATCGAATCGCCGTGCTCGCGCAGGGCGGCGACGGTGGGCAGGGTGTCAAGCTGGCCCAGCCAGCGGGCGAAGCGGTGGATCTCCTCCTCGACGATCTCCAGCGCGTGCGGGACCTCGTCGGCGCGGCTGCTGAGGTTGCGTGCGATGACGGCCTGCAGGTCGTCGATGTCGTACAGGGTGACGCCGTCCAGCTGGGCGCAGGCGGCGTCGATGTCGCGCGGGACGGCGATGTCGATCAGGACGAGCGCCCGCCCGCGGCGTTCGTCCATGACCAGCTCGAGCTCCTCGCGGCCGACGATCGGGTGTGGCGAGGAGGTCGAAGAGAGCACGATGTCGGCAGCGAGCAGCTGCTCGGGGAGTTTGTCCAGGCCGACTACCGAGCCACCGAAGCGCTGGGCGAGGCTGAGCGCGCGGTCGGCGTGGCGATTGGCGACGAAGATGGTGTCGGCGCCCTGGTCGGCGAGGGCGCGGGCGACCAGCTCTGAGGTATCGCCGGCGCCGAGGATGACGACGTGGCGCTGTCTGAGCCCCCCGAGCACGCTGAGCGCGAGGTCGACGGCGACGGAGGGGACGCTGACGCGGCTGGAGCCGATGCCGGTCTCCGAGCGCACCCGCTTTCCGGTGGTGAGCGCGGCTGCGAACAGGCGGTTGGACATCGGCCCGGTGGCGCCGGCGCTCATGGCCGCCTCGTGGGCGCGTCTGACCTGGCCCTGGATCTCGGCCTCGCCGACGATCATCGACTCGAGGCCGGCGGTGACCCGAAAGAGCTGGCGCGCGGCGTCGCAGTTGCGCGGCGAGTAGATCGCGCCGGCGAGCTCGGTGGGGCGGATGCTGGCACGGCGGGCGAGCAGCCCGAGGACCTCGGACTCGGCCTGGACTAGATCCCCGCCCGCCCCGCCGACGACCAGGTAGACCTCGGTGCGGTTGCAGGTGGAGATGACGACCGCCTCGCGCACCTCGGCGGTGGCGCAGGCCTGCACGGCGAAGTCGGCGCCGTCGCGCTCGCTGAAGGCCAGGCGCTCGCGCAGCGCGACGGGCGCTGTCTTGTGGGAGATGCCGAGTGCGAGCAGCTCGCTCATGCGAGCGTGGACTCCGGCTGGGCGACGTCGTCCTGACCCAGTCCTCCGGGCTGACCCAGCCCTCCGGGCTGTGTGCCCCCCGCGGCGGACAGCTCGCCGGGGCCGGCTGACAGATCGAGCAATTCGCCGAGCTCGCGCTCGATCCGGCTCAGGCGAATGGCCATGATGGACACGTAGACGAGCACGAGCACGAACAGCACGATGTAGGCGCCGGCGACGTACTTGCCGGCGGTATGCAGCGGCAGGGCGGGCAGCTCGGCGAGCGAAATGACGATCATCGTTGTCCGATCGTGCGGGCGCCTGGCGGCGGCGCGGCGGTCATGGCTGTGACGTGCTGAAGGCTGGGAGCGGCGCTGCGCGGCGCTCGGTGGGCCTCGGTCTGGCCTTCCAGGCGTCTGCGCAGCGCGCGCAGCTGGGCGCGCGTGTGCTTGGCGGTGAGCTCGTACTTGCACAGCGTGGCGAACAGCAGCGACATGGCCAGCAGCGAGGCGAGGAAGGTGAGGGCCATGGGCCCGGGCAGGTTGGAGGTGCTGCCGAGCACGCGCGGGTGCAGGTAGGCGGTGGACAGGCGCAC
>DATNLQ010000318.1:0-6635 GCA_035602785.1 Solirubrobacteraceae bacterium | reverse complement strand
GTTGGGATCGAACTCGCCAAGGTGCGCCCCCGACGGGTTGTATGCCTCAAGGGTACCGTGTCGATAGTCCCACTCGTAGATCGTCCCGTCTAGGTCCTTCCATCGTTTGCGCTTGCCGCCGGGAAAAGCCGTCTTGGGCCTAACCGGACGAAGGTCGGGGAAGGCGGCGGGACTTTTCGGCGGCGAAACGGGGGTCAACGCGAGCGCATGATCCCATGCGGGGAATCTGGACTTTGGCGGTGGTCCGGTTGACGGCCCAGCGGTGGGACCGCCGCCATCAGCGCGATCATCCCAGGATGCGCCTTTTTGAGAGAGCGATGTTCTGGGCGACCATCGCTGGGGTCGCCGCCATATGCGGCGGTGTCTTCGTCGCTATAGGGCTGGCGCTGCGCCCAGCGGACTCCAGCGCCTGGTCGGAGCCTTGGTTTGATGTAGGCGTCGGAACCCTTGGGCTGAGCGTTGTTTTCTTGCTTGTAGCCGTCCGACATTATCTCGCCGAGCAGGGAAAGTCGGTTGCCACGGTTCTCGGTAGGATCGTAGGGGTAGCTCGATCTGCCCTTCAGGTAGCTCGATCCGCCCTCCAGATCCCAGTAGCACGCCGCAGGCCGAGCATCATTCGAGCAGCCTACGGAAGCGCCGATGTCACGGAGCGGGTGCGATCGCTGGTGCGCGTGGGACTCCCCTTCACCGCCGACAATGGCACCCTCGTGGACGACGTTGATCCCGATCTCGGCGTGTTCAAGCGCCTTGAAATCGAATATCGCGCGGACGGCTCGACGACGACGACGGCGTTCGACGAGGGCACCCGTGTGGAGCTGCCCTGAGCGGGTCATCGGCTCCCGTGGCATACCTACCTTGGCTCCAACAACCCGTGCGACGGCCAGCGGCCCGCGCCGCACGGGCGATCTTGCTGCCCCTCAGCTCGCCGACGCGGATGCGCTCCCCTGCGCGAGACGGGGCGCGTCCGTCCAGCGCAAAGGCGCCGGCCGGGCGACGACGCTCCAGTACCCGTCGGGCACCCCAGCGCGGTAACGCTCCACGCTCGCCAGCCGCGCCCGCTGCTACGGCTCAAGTCGCCGCCCCACGCCCGAGCCGGCACCGAGCGACCGCCACGCCCGCCGAGCTGCCACCCTCCAAGCAGCCGCCGCGTCCGGCGCCCCGCGACCGACCGGGCGCCGGCCTCGCGGCACCGATGATTTTGGCCCACCGGGGCTGTTCGGTGGGCCAAATCCACCGATATCCGCACAAATGCGCGGCTACCTGGGCGCCGCGACGCGAACCATTGTTGGCTTGCTAGAGCCATTTCTAGCCATTGTTCGAGTCAGATCGTTTACGCTTCACACGCGAGAGGTCGCAGGTTCGAAACCCGCCGCGCCCATCGACGAATTGCCTGCCATAGAGCAGTTTCTTGCGCTCAAGCTGCTTTGCCCCCGGGCTCTCTGAGGGGCGTCTTCAGAGAGCCGTCTGCCAATAACTGCCAATTCACCGGCTCGATGGCTTAGCTGTCGCTGTCGCCTTTGCGATCGACCGTCGCCCGCTTGCCCGACGCGCCATGTCGTTGAGGAACAGGCCGATAAACACGATGCCAAGCAGCGCCTCAAACCCCACAAGGAGTCGAGCGGCGGATGAAATCGGAGATATATCCCCTAGGCCCAGAGTTGTGATCGTCGTCGCGCTCAGGTAGAGCATGCGCACGGTGCGACCCGGCGCATAGTAAGGGTCATCCTCGGACGCAGCGCGGTACTCGTCAAGCAAGTTCGCGACGCTGGTGGGTACGAACCACAAGCCCTGCTTTCCGTCAGGGGATGAGCTGTCCGGAGCTGTACGAGGGAGGATGAGCACTATAGGAGGCGCGGCTAGCCCCAAGATGCTTGAGGTCGTATCTGCTTCGAGCCGAACCGGAAAACCGACCGCGACGGGCCGCAGGTCTTTGGGGTCGAGGATCTTCGCGCTGTCTTCCGTAGTAAGGGCCAGCGGCACCTCGTAACCCACCGGCTCTGAGGCCCCGTGCTGTGAAATCAGGTACTTGCCCGAGACCGAGATGCGGAGACCGCCATGTTCGGTCGGAGCGACTTCTTCTACGGACTCTGCACCGACGGGCACATACTCCGGTCCGCCGAGGCTGTCCCGTATGGCTGGGTGTTTCGTCAGCAACGTTCGTTGTAGTCCGGCCTGTAGTCGGGTCAATTCCGTGTGCGTCGATGATTCGACGCCAATATTGCCGTCATGCAGGCTGCCGACCGGCAGCATCTCATAAGCCACCGTAAAGATCGGAACGGTCAACAGGTAAGCGAGACCCCACCGCAACCACTTCAGGCGCCTGAGCATCGACGCAGCCTAGTGCTCCGGCAGGAGGTCAATCAGGACAGCTCGCGCAGGCGTCCCCAGCTTGTAGAGGCGCAGAACCTGCCTCTGATCGTCGGGATGGTCGCTGGGACGTGCCCAGCCCCAGGCGAGCTTGTCCTGAATGTTGCTGCGGACGTCGACCTTCAAGCGCTCCACTCCGTAAGCGTCGCGCACGCTCCACGCATGGTGCGGGCTATGTCATCGCAGCGCCCGGCGCGCACCTGTCGTGCGCGCGCAGGCTGACGGCGATCAAGTGCTCAGCGGATAGGGCGCAGCTCGACACCGTGAGCTACCCCTTGCCAATCGGTGTCGGCTGTCAGAGCTGGAGCGTCCAGCCGTCGCGCCAGTGCTAGGCACGCCCGGTCACCGAGTGAGAGCCCTGCATCGCGGGTCAACGGTCGTAGGCGTCCCGCATCGATGGCATCAGCGACCGTGAACGGCTCGACAGTGATCGCGCCATCGAGTAGTCCGCTTTGGGTGAGTTCAGCCGCGAGCTTCGCCGGGTCCTCTCCCCGATCGGCGACGCGGCTGAATACCTCGGCAAGATTGACGGTCGAGATGACCGCTCCGCCGGCGATTGCCTCGCCTACAACGTCGCCGCCGGGCTCGTCTCGAAGATGCGCGAGAAGCGCCGAGGCGTCGAGTACGGGCGCCAACTACTCGGTGTCCTCGCGCTCGGCTTCTGCGCGCCGCTCAGCGAGCAGTTCGTCAACCATCGACCCTCCGGGGAGCCGACGGAGCAGTCCGCGACTCTGCTCGGCCACGGCGCGATATGGGCGTAGCCGCAACGAGCCGTCGTTCTCGGTGCTCAGCAGCATCTGAGTACCGGGTTTCAGGTCCAGCTCACGGCGTACAGCGGACGGCAAGACAAGTCGCCCACGGTCGCCGACGGTAATGCGCCTTTTAGTGTGGGCCATGCTGTAAGTTTACCACGATTGCGGAGCGACCCACACAGCTCCGCGGTCGACATCATACGGAAGCGGGCGCCGTCCGGCGCCCTGCTCGGATTTAGCCCACTGGCGCCTGTTAGTGGGCTAAAACCGCCGACAACCGCCGATATCCGCGGTCATGGTTCGGTTGGCAGAGGGGGCGAAGTTGGCTCTACAGAGCCCAATGGGCAGCTAGTTCGAGCCATCCCGTTTACGCTTCACACGCGAGAGGTCGCAGGTTCGAAACCCGCCGCGCCCATGACCCTGACCTCGCCTTATTCGATGTGAACCAGCGTGCCGATCGGCGTGTACGGCCACACCCTGCCCGCGGTCGCAGGCTGCATCTCCACACAGCCGAGGCTCTGGGGGAAGCCGTATTGGGCTCGTTCGAAGCCGTGCAGGGCGTCGCCGCCGTTGAAGTAGCTGATCCACGGGATGCCCGGGTCTTCGTAGTGGCTGCCGTCGGGGTTCGTGCCGCTCATCGTCCCCGACGCGATGTGCTCATACACCGCGAACGTGCCCAGTTCCGTCGGCGCCGACGCGATGCCCGTGTTGACCGGCGTCGTCAGACGAATCGAGCCGTCGTTCCACAGCGCAAGGCTCTCCGAGCCCTCGCTGACCATCACGAAGGTGTAGCCCGCGCTCGTCTTCCGGTCGGCGATCTCCGCCGCGATCAGCGCGCGCCACACCGACGGGCCGACTATCCCGTCGGTCGTCATTTCGTGGGCGTTCTCGAAAGCCATCACCGCGCCCTTCATCATCTCGTCGCTCGTCCCCGGCTGCCACAGCGCGCGCAGGGCGCCCGGCACATTGCCGTAGCGCCACGAGAAGCTGCCCGCCGGCGGGTCGATCGCCGCGCGCTCCTGGGCGCCCGCCGTGCGCGCGACATGGCTCGACGGGTCAAAGCGCAGCGGCAGGTATCCCAGCTGGGCCAGGATCTGCTGCGCGCGCAGGGTCGAGCCCGGTGGCACCGTCCATGTCGCAACGCTCGCCGAGCCGTCGCGCTGGCCGTCGATCAGCCGCACCGAGTCCGGCAGCACGATCGCCACGCCCGTATCCAGGCCAAAGCCATAGCCGCTCGGCACGAACGCGATCGTGTGGCTGTCGATCGTGTGCCAGCTGCCCGAGCTGGCCGGCTCCACCTGGGGCATCTTCGCGCCCAGCGCCGACGCCACCGTCTGGGAGAACGTCACGTAGATCGGCGTCGTCGGCGAGATGTGCCTGCCTGGATGCGGGCTGAGAACCGCGCTCGCCCCCGTCCCCGCCGGAAACCAGCTGACCAGCGACGGCGCCGGCAGCTTCTCCCAGGTGCGCGGCGCGGCCGCCACTTCGATCGAGCCCGCTTCGCCTTCGCGCGGCAGTGTCACCTGGCTGCTCGGACGCGTGAGCGTGCGGCGCTGAAGGTGTTCCGGCGGGCCGTACACGACCATGCTGACCGGCTGCGCAAACGCCACACGCAGCGGCGACCCCGCCGCGAGCGTCACGTAGCGTTCGCGCACCGGGGAGCTCGGCGTGCGCATCTGCACGCGCTCGGTGTCCCGGCTGCCCGCCAGCCATGCGATCCAACCCGGATGGCGAAGGACCACTTCAACCGACAGCCGCTCGCCAGGCGACAGCGTCACCTGCGGCCACAGCTGTCCGCCGTGCACGGCCACCGGAATCCGTCGCCCGTCGCCTGCCGTCACCTTGACGCTTTCGATCGTGCCCTGGGTCACCGGCAGGCTCACGCGCGCAAGCGCCGCCGCATCCGCCACGACCGACGGCCGCGAGCCCGCCAGCGCGAGCACCGCAAACGCGACGACCGCGAGCACGAGCGCCGCAGCAACGCCGATCAGCACACCCCGTCGGCGGCCGCCCCGCGGCCGCACGCTAGCCGCTGCCCAAGCCATCGCTGGAGCTGCGTTGGAATCCGACCTGTCTCACGACAAACCCTCCAAGTGACCGCTCGCTGGAGAGGTTAGTCGAGAGCACCGCGTCAACAGGCCAATTGACAGCAGACACCCAGTCTCCAGGTGGCGATGCCCGGCGAGAGCCTCAGGTTGGAGCGCCGCCGCTGAAACCCGGCATCACCGGCGCCCGCGGCGGTTCGAACTGGATCGACTGTTCCTGCCAGCTCACCGAGAACGCCCCCAGCGAACCCGACGGCTGCGACGGAGCCGCGCTGACCAGCGCGCTCGGGCGCCCAAAGCGTCGTCCCGGCCCGTGGCCGAAGTCCTGGCCGGCGCCCTGGCGCAATTCCAACGCGGTCGCCGCCCAGCCGGGGTCTGCGATCGCGCCCGTATGCCCTGCCGCCGTCGCTGTCGCGCTCGAGAACGACACGCTGCCAAAGTCCGCCAGCGCCAGCGTCGCGCACGCGTCCGCCGCCACGCACACCGACGGCGCCTCAACGATCCACTCGGCCGACGACACGTCCACGTTCGACACGTGGCGCGTGATGCCGAAGCGCGCGCCCGTGCTCAGATCGCGGATGCGCAGCGTCACGTCGTGCGACCTCACCGTCACCGACGCAGACATCCTGTCGCCCGTATGCAGCCCGAGTGGCAGGTCGATCGGCCCCGCGGGTATCAGCTCATACCAGGCCGCATACGCCGAAGCCCCCGCACGCGAGCAGTCCGCATCTGTGCCCACCTGCTCCAAGGCCCTTGCGCTTTCGCTGTCCCCGCCCAGGCCCACCCACGCCGCAGAGTGGGTTTCCCTGCCCGCCGCGCAGGTCACCGCGGGAACCGTCCACGAGCCCGACACGCTGCTGAAACGCGAGCCCACCATCGCCGACGGCGTTGCCACGTAGCCCGCCCAGTTCGCGCTCACGCTCGCCGCGCCTGCCGACGCGGCCACGGCCACGCCGCCGGGCAAAGACGTCGCCGCGCCGCCCGCCAGCGCCGTCAACAGGGTCAGCCCACCCAGCCTCGCAGCCGCAGCGATCTTGCGCACAGCGAGATCATCGGCCTGCCACCTTATGCGTCTATACGCGACGCATAAAAACCTCCTAGGAATGTCCATGCTCGGCGTCGCCGTCCGGGCGTGCTGGCGTCCGACCGTGCGCATCGTCTCCTAATGCGTGTGCGAGCTCTCCGTGTGACGCGGCAGGCCGTCGTCGGGGATCTCCTCCCACGCGGCCGCATACGCCACGAACTGGCGCGAGCTCGGCCTGATCCCCGGATCGCCGTCGAACGCGCCCAGACGCACCGCCACACGCTGGGAATCGCTCGGATCGCAGCTGTACAGCGCCGAGCCGCACTCCCCGCAGAACCACTTCTCAAAGCCGCCCTGCGGTTTCCACGCGCGCAGGCTCTGCTCGCCGCTCACCACGCGAAACGATCCGCGCTGCGCACGCGCGTTGGCCGACGCAGCCGTGCCGCT
>DATNLQ010000314.1:0-18801 GCA_035602785.1 Solirubrobacteraceae bacterium | reverse complement strand
GCGCGACGAGCGGCTGGCGGCGCTCGAGCTCGACGTGCCGGTGCTCGGCTACGGCCAGCCGGACGGCTGGGACGTGACGGCGGCGGGGATTGCGTTTGCGGGCGAGCTGCGCCTGGCGAGCGACGAGCTGCCGTTGCGCGGCGAGCACAACGCGCTGAACCTGTGCGCTGCGCTGGCCGCGCTGCAGGCGTTCGACGTGCCGGTGCCGCCGCTGGGCGAGGCGCTGGCGGGCTTTCGCGCGCTGGCCCACCGCCTGGAGCCTGTGTGCGAGCGCGCCGGCGTGCTGTGGGTCAATGACAGCATCTCGACCACGCCCGAGTCGGCAATAGCGGCGCTCGAAAGCTTCCCCGGTCGCGAGGTGGTGCTGATCGCGGGGGGCCAGGACAGGGGCCAGGACTACGTGGGCCTCGCGCGAGCGCTGTGGGCGAGCGGGGCGAGCGTCATCGCGATCCCCACGACCGGCCCGCGTCTGTTGGCGGCGGCGCGAGAGGCCGGCGTGTCGGCGGCGCGCGCTCTGGAAGCAGCCGATCTGCGCGACGCGGTCAAGATCGCGGGCGGCCTGGCACATGCGGGCGGCGTGGTCCTCCTATCCCCCGCAGCCCCCAGCTTCGACCATTACCTCGACTTCGAGGAGCGTGGCGAGCGCTTTCGCACGCTCGTCTGTTAGGGGCAGAGCGGGTTGCGCGGGACGCCCAAGCACGGGTTGGGCATCGTTTCCTGCGCCGGCGGCACCGGCTGCCCTTTGACTTCGGCGATTTCTTGGCGGTGTTCTGAGACGTACTGCAGCCCCAGCAGATACAGGAGCGTCGCCAGCGGGTGTTCGTAGCCGGTGTTGGGGTTCGGTGTGGTCGCGTTCTGGCAGCCCCACGTGCCTTCGATGTCGGCCGGGTAGGTGGCGTCGGCGAAGCTGTTGCCGGTGAGGCAGTTGTTGGTCGAGGTGCGGGTCCCGAAGATGCCGCCCTCCATCATCACGTCGCCGGCGAAGGCGCCGCCGCCGTAGCCGTTTCCGGAGAACGTGTTGTCGGCGATCTCGTTGCCGGCGAGCTGGAAGTCGATCGTGTCGGCGACGGGTGGGAACGGGTTGGGGTACTCGAACGCGAGCACGCCGTCGCTGGGGTTGTCCTCGATCTGGTTGTCTTCGATCATGTCGGCGTAGTCGCCGGGAAGCTCGACGCCGGTACCCCACGGCGCGGCGGCGGCGGACGTGTTGGCGGGCACCGTGAGGTTGTTGTTTTCGCTGATCACGTTGTCGCGGATGATCGTGCAGCGTTTGATCCTTGTCGTGTAGATGCGCGGCGTGGGGTTGGGGTCTTCGATGTTGAGGCGGTGACACTGCCCGTCTTGCGGCGGCGGCCCGTCGCCGGGGTTTTCGGAGTTGGGCGCGATGCCGTCGGTGTTGTGCACGAACTTGGACTTTTCGATGACGAGATCGCCGCCGGCGTTGGAGCCCGAGTAGCCGAGCGCGTTGTTTTCCATCACGGCTTCGGTGACGCGGGCTTTGCATTCCTGGCAGGCGCCGATGTAGATGCCGGAGTCGTTGAACCCGGACGCGTAGATCTTTTCCCACAAGCCGCCGTCCTCGTTGTTGGTGAAGATCCCGTAGCTGCCGTTGAAGCCCGTGTCGTAGGCGGTCAGGTAGCGCCCGTACCAGCCGTATGCGCCGATTTTGTGGGATTCGGCGCCGCCGTTCCACCAGATCTCGTTGCCGCCTTCGCCATTGATCGTCGCGCGGTCGAAGTTTGCGACGGTGAGGTTTTCGATCCACACGTCGCTCGCCTTGACGACTTCGATGCCGTTGGCGCCTTCCGGGCAGGGCGAGTGTTTGCACGGTTCGTGGTTGCCGTCGATCAGCACCGTGTTGCGGTTCATGCCCCGGATCCAGATGCCCCCGTGTTCGGGCGCCACCTTGACTTCTTCGTCGTAGACGCCTGGCTCGATCAGAACCCAGTCGCCGGGCGTGGTGGCGTCGACGGCGGCCTGGATCGTGGTGAAGTAGTGGGTGTTGGCGGGTATGTGCCCGGCGGGCGGGCCGGCTTGGCTGACGATCTCGACCTGCCCCGAGGCCACCGCGCTACTGGTGGCGACGCACGTGGCGGCGAGGGCGAGCGCGGCGGCGGCGGCGCCGCGGAGCGCCCTGGCGGACGACCTGGTTGGCATGGACGGCATACCCGCCTCCCTTCCTCGTGGTCTGCGCGGCGGCCAGGCCAGTCCTGGCCAGACGGCCAGACTACTCCGCTGCGCCGGACCCTGCCTCCTCGGCGGCGGGCACGGGGCCGGCGTCGGCGCCAGGCGGATTTTGGGCGCCGGGCGCGCCCGGCGGCGTGGAGGGCAGCGCGTCGGTGGAGGCGGCGGCGGCGGCGCGGTTCTCCTCCTTGACCGCCAGCCAGATCTCCTCGCGATAGATGGGCACGCCCTGGGGGGCGGCGATGCCGAGGCGCACCGTGTGGCCGCTGACGCTCATGACGGTCACGAGCACCTCGTCGCCGATGACGACGCGCTCTCCAGGACGACGCGTCAGGATCAGCATCGCTGCCGATTATGAAGCAATCTGGTGCTGCGTGGGCAGCGCGAACAGCGGCGCCTGCAGCGGTGCGTCCTCGTTGGTGTTGATCACCTGGTATCCGCGGCCCTGGCAGATGACCAGCGGGGCGCGCAGGTTGGCGGTTATGTCGAGCGGGTTTGGGGTGGCGCGAACCGTCACATAGAGCGCGACCGGCGACTGGTCGTCGAGGCCGCAGCGCTCGCGGTCCTCGGCGGCGATGTCGAGGCGAAAGTCTGAGAAGAACAGGTGGGGGCTGACGACGGGCAGGGCCAGCGCGGGGTCGTCGACGGAGTGCAGCCAGAGAAAGCCGGTGCCGGGGTTGCGGTCGATCAGCGCGTAGCGCAGGCCGCCGAGGCCGATCAGCCCGAAGGGGAACTCGATCACGTCTTGGGGCTGGATCTCGACGGTCCCGAAGCGGACGCTGTGGAATGTGACGGGCATGATGGCGCTCCTTGACGTGTGTCTCTACTGCAGGAAGTTGAGTAGGGATTCTTGGACGATGGTTGCGCTGGCGCGCAGCGCGGCCTGGTAGGCAGCCTGCTCGGTGGAGTATGCGACGGACACTTCGGCCATGTTGGTGTCTTGGGTGTTGGACAGGCTCTCGGAGATGGAGGTCTGCATGTCTTCGTTGCGCGCGAGGGCGGTCTGCAGCTGGTCGGTGACGCTCCCGGCGACCGCCTGCAGCTGGCGTAGCGTTTCGGTGTTGTTGTCGATGTTGGTCAGGTCGGTGGTGCCGAGCGCTTCGCGATCTTCTGCGGTCCCTCCCCTGAGGTTCTTGACGATCGTGCGCAGCGTGTCGAGCAGCTTGCCGTCGCCGGAGGCTTCGCCATTGCCCAGCAACGTGGAGATGGCGCTGCTGACGGTGACCGTGGCGCCCGGCCCGATGGCGCGGCTGACGGTTTCGTTGTTGGCCTGGTATTCGTCGTTTGCGCCTGGTTGGTAGGGGGCGGTGGTGGTGGCGGTGCCCGAGAAGACGTATTGGCCGGCGTACTGCGTGTTGGCGTCCTGCTTGACGCTTTCGGTCAGCTGTTCGACCTCCTGGGCGACGGTGTTGAGGTCGCCCTGGTTGTTGGTCCCGTTGGCGGCCTGCACGAGCAGTTCGCGCACGCGCGCGACGACGTTGTTGATGCTCGACAGCGCGCTGGAGGCGGTGTTGGTCCAGGAGATCCCGTCCTGTGTGGCGGAGGCGTAGGAGGTCAGACCGTCGAGCTGGCTTTGCAGGTCGATGATCTGGCCGGCGCCATAGGGGTTGTCGGAGGGTTCGAGGATGGTCCTGCCAGATGACAGTTCCTCGCCGGTGCGCTCGAGCGACGCCAGCGAGGTGTTGAGGTTGCTGAGCAGCGAGGAGGTGACCATCTCGTGGGTGATGCGGTCGGTCATCGCTACAGCCCTGCCGTCCCGGTGTGCTCGATCAGCGTTTCGAGCATCTGGTCCATGGCGGTGAGCGTGCGCGCGGAGGCCTGATAGCCGCGCTGGAAGGTGATCAGGCTTGTCATTTCTTCATCGAGCGATACGCCTGAGACGGCCTGGCGCTGGTCGTTGATGGCGGTGACCGTGGTCTGCAGGTTGGTCTCGTCGTCCTTGGCGCTGCGCACTTCGCTGCCGACCTGCCCGATCAGTCCCGCGTAGTCCTGTTCGGCGGCGCCGCCGCGCAGGGCGGCGATGTTGAGCGCTGCTTCGTTGCCGCCTTCGGCTTCTCCGGTGGACGCGCTGACTTCTTTGGAGGTCACGGCGACGGCCAGCGTGGCTGCGGTATTGCCCGAGAAGAACGGTTTGGACAGGTGTTCGTTGACTGTGGTGGCCAGTGTTTCGGCCACGCCGTCGAGGCTGGTCTGGATGGCGGTGAGCGCTCCTTTTGGCCCGGTCAGGCCGAGCAGCGCGCCGAGCTGGCCTCCGGCTTTTTCGGTGAGCGCCTGGGGCCAGTTGACGGTGGAGCCTTCGACCAGGGGTTTGGCGGCGTCGCCGAAGGTGACCGTGTCGGTGTGGTCGGGCTGTTCGGCGACGGTGATGTTGGCCAGGCTGGAGAGCTTGTCCAGCAGCAGGTCGCGGCGGTCGAGCATGTTGTTGGGTTGCTGGCCGGCCTCTTCGGCGAGCTTGATCTGGTGGTTGAGCTGGGCGATCTGGTTGGCGTAGTCTTCGACTTCTCCGCCGTGTCCGGTCAGCGAGGTGAACTGTTCTTTGGCCTGGCTGGCGATGGTGGACAGCTGCGCGCTGAGCTGGTTGAAGGTGGTGGCCAGCTGTTTCCCGTCGGCGACGACGGCGTCTTTGGCAGCTTGGCCAGCTTCGCTGGTGGGCGAGTCGGCGAGGCTTGTCCAGGCGCTCCAGAACGTGGACAGCTGGCTGGCGATCCCCGCGCTGGACGGTTCGTTGAACGCGGTCTGGGCCTGGGACAGCACTTCTGCCTGCGTGCTGGCGTTGCTCAGCGCGCTGTTCTGGGTGCGGTACTGGGCGTCGAGGTAGCTGTTGCGGACGCGGGCGATGTTGCCGACGCTGACGCCGGTGCCCAGCTGCGCGCCGCGGCCGGTGATCGAGTTGGTGGCGGGGATCGTGATCGGCAGGTTGGTCTGCAGATCGGCGGTCTCGCGCGTGTAGCCTTCGGTGTCTGAGTTGGTGATGTTCGAGCCGGTGACGTCGAGCGCCTGCTGCTCGGCGAGCAGCCCGCTGAGCGCTGTCTGCAGTCCTTGGAGGGTGGGGATGGACATGGCGCTAGGCCTGTAGGTCCAGGACGTGCAGGCTGCCGCCGCTGTGCGAGCGCGCCCGCGTGATCGACTTGGACGATCCGTGCGTGTCATAGCCGCTGACGCCGTCGAGCGAGAGCATCCCCATCAGGTGGTCCAGGAAGCCGAGCTCGATCTGCATGATCGCGCGGTTGGTGTGGTGCTCGCGCTGGAGCTCGTGCAGCAGGCCGCGCAGCTCGGCGCTGCGGGCGGTGGCGCGCTGGGCGCCGGGCGTGTCCATGATCGTGGTCAGCAGCGCCAGCGTGACGTCGTGCGCGGCCACTCTCAGCCGCTCGCCGCTGCGGGCGAGCAGGCGCGAGCGCTCCTCCTCGAGCATCTGCCTGCGACCCATCTCGCCGCGCAGGATGCCGGCGAGGCGCACGACCGTCTGCACGTCGCGGGCGCGGATGGCGGCTCCCTGCTCGAGCACCAGCTCCAGCAGAGATCTGGCTGACTCGATCTGCGCGTCGAGATGCGCGAGCACGTCTTGGGCCAGCAGCCGGTCGTGGCGAGATCGGTCGTGTGTGAGCGTGGCGGCGCTCATGCGGCGGTCCCTCCGCCGGCGCCGGCGGGCGCGGCGGCAGCTTGGCCCGCGGCGGTTGCGCTGGCGCTTGCGACGGGCGCGGTCCCTCCGGCTGCGCGGGCCTGCTGGGCGCCCTGAGTGCCGGCGAGCTCTTGCGTGAGCTGGGCGGCGAGCCCGAGCCCGCCGGCGTGCATGACACCGCCGGTCAGCGCCTGGGGCAGCAGCGAAGACAGCTGGCTGTCGCCACCGCCAAAGGACGACGAGCCGCTTTCGCCGCCCGCTTCGCCTTCCTGGGAGGATTCGCCTTCGAGGCCGCTGCTTGCGGTGAGCGACTGGGACAGCTGTTCGACGAGCGTCTGTTCGAAGGCCAGCGCGGTCTCGTAGTCCTTCTGCGTGGAGGCAGATCCATGGCGCACCCAGTCGGGCTCGAGCGCCTGGTTGACGGCGGGCAGGCCGACGGAGCCGCTGGCGCCTGCGACCGTCATGCGGTGGGACGCAGCTGGTTGGCGATGGACATCATCTGGCTCTCGGTCTGGATGGCGGTGCTGCCCATCTGAAAGGCGCGCTGGGTGCTGACCATCAGCGCCATCTCCTTGGCCATGTCGACGTTGCTCTGCTCGAGCGCGCCCTGGTGGATCTTGCCCGTGCCGGCGGGTTTGATCGCGCCGCTGGCGGCGGTCGGCGTGAACGCTCCGCTGCCGTTGGACAGCAACTGTTCGGGCGAGGCGACGGTGACGAGCTTGATCTGCCCGAGCGCCTTCTTGGCGGCGGTGACGGTGCCGTCGGGCGCGATGCTCACTTCGCTGGGCTTGGTCTGGGCGGGCAGCTTGATGGGCGGCGCGAGCGGGTCGCCTTCGGAGTCGACGATCGTGCCATTTGCGTCGACGCTGAAGTTGCCGTCGCGGGTGAGCGCGGGCTGGCCGTTGCGTGTGACCTGAAAGTAGCCTTCGCCTTCGATGGCGAGGTCCATGGGATCTCCGGTTTCCTTGATCGAGCCCTGCTGCTGGCTGTGGCCGATCACCTGGGCCTCGGCGCCGGCGCCGTCGCTGGAGGCGCTGCCGGCCATGTTGACGTTGTTGTAGAGCAGGTCGCTGAAGGCGACGCGCTCGGCCTTGTAGCCGGTGGTGGACTCGTTGGCGAGATCGTTGCCGATCGCGTCCAGCTGTTCCTGCTGTGCTGACATGCCTGCTGCCGCGGAATAGAGACCTTCGAGCATGAGCCTGCCCTTGTTCGTGGTCGTTGCCGGTCCTGGGGCTTTCCGCGTGGCGGTCCAAGCCCGAGGCCGATGTCTTCTTCAGGGTGATCGGCCGCGGCGGGGCGGACTTGAGCGCCGGTCAGTACCGCTCAGCTGCCGGTGAGCGAGCCGACCTGCGACGCGGCCTCCTGCAGGGTCTGGCCGATCGCCTGGATGGACTGCTGGCCTGACTGGAAGTTGCGCAGCGAGTCGATCATTTCGACCATCACCTTGGCGGCGTTGACGCCGGAGCCCTCCAGGGCTCCCTGGCGCACGGTGCCGGTGGCTTTGCCTGCGGCGGCGCCCGTGTAAAGGTTTTCGCCCTGCTTGGCCGCGCCCGGCACTTCGAAGATGCCCAAAGCGCTCGCGGGCACCTTGCCGCCGGCGCCGACTTTGATCTGCGCGCCGCCTTGTCCGAGGACCTGGTTGCCGTTGGCGTCGGTCAGCACGCCGGCTGCCGAGTTCTCGAACTGCCCGTCGCGCGTGTAGCGCACGCCCTGGGCGGTCTGCACGGCGAAGAAGCCGCTCCCGCCGATCGCGAAGTCGAGCGGTTCGCCGGTTTCCTGGATCGCGCCGGGGGTCATGTTGGTGTAGGCCTTGCCGAGGGCGACGCCCTCGTCGACGGAGCCGACCGCGGCTGTACCCTGAGTGTTGGCCATCAGCACCGAGCCGAAGCTGTGCTGGGGCGTGGAGTCGGGCTTGTAGCCGGGCGTGGAGGCGTTGGCGAGGTTGTTGGCGAGCTGGTCCTGGCGGACCTGCTGGGCGACCATCCCCGATGCAGCAATGTCCAGGCCGAGATCCATTGGTCCGGGTGGTCGGCCGGTTACGCGGATTCTTTAGTCGCGCGGCGGCTTCTGTACGACCATGGTTATACAGAGTGCGCAGAGCAACATATCTCCTCCGCTCCGCTCCGCTCAGCCGACGGCGGCGAACAGCGGCAGCTCGCCCGACAGCTGCTCGTACAGGCGCCGGCGCAGCTGCGTGTGGATCTGCGAGACGCGGCTCTCGGACACGCCCAGCCGCGCGCCGATGTCGCGTAGCGTCCAGTCCTCGGCGTAGAGCAGGACGGCCACTTCGCGCTCCTGCTTGGTCAGCCGCGCGAAGGCCGTGCGAAAGCGCGCCTTGGCTTCGCGACGCTCGGCGCTGGCGAGCGGATCGCACTCGGCGTCTGAGCTCTGCAGCGTGTCGATGCGCTCGACGGTGGCGCTCTGGTCGCAGCGCACCACGCGATTGAGCGAGCCGACCTCGGCCAGCGCGACCTGGTCGAGCCGTCTGGTCAACTCGCGCGGCGTCATGCCGACCTGCGCGGCGAGCTCGTCGTGGCTGGGCCGGCGTTCGTGCAGCGCGAGGAAGCGCTCGCGCGCCTGGTTGATGGCTCGCTCGTCGCGGCGCAGCGAGCGCGGCGCCCAGTCGTGGCGGCGCAGCTCGTCGAGCACGGCGCCGTGGATGCGCGTCCAGGCGTACTGCTCCAGCGTGGCGCCCTTGTCGGGGTCATAGCGCTCGATCGACTGGATCAGCGCCTCCAGGCCGCATGACAGGAAATCCTCGACCTCGCATTGCGGCGGCACTTCGCGGACCTTGCGGTAGACGATGTAGCGGACCATCGGCGTGAACATGAAGATCAGCCGGTCGCGCACCTCGCTGTCGCGCGTGCGCCGGTAGCTCTGCCACACGGCCAGCACCTCGGCGGCCGTGGGCGGCGCTGCGCGCTTTGTGATCGCTTGCATTCTGCCTCGCTAGATTCATCGCAACAGGGACATTCCCTGCCAAAACCGCTCAGACCCGCTCAGATATCCGCGGGCGCGGTCGATGACCTGGACAGGACATCAGGACATGGCCCTCCGCTTTCCCAGGCCTGTACGGCTGTTGCGGTTGCGGCCCCGCACCTGGCCTGTCAATTGGAGGAAATCGCATATACATCCTCAAGTTTCCGTGGAGGGCGTCGATCACAATGAGCGTAACCAAGCGCGAGGCGGCCCATGGAGTGGACCGCGTCACACGTTTTCAGGGAGAAAACGCACATATGAGCTCGCCGATTTTGCCTATACAGGGCCCTTCGGGCCCACGCTGCGCCGACTGTGCAACGCCCGTTGCGGACGACGTCGATGACCTTCTCACCCAGCTGAACGCAGACGGACGGGCGCTCTCGATCGCGGTGGTCCGCGTCGGGCCGTCCCGGGAAGTGCTCGAGCAGGTCGCCGCCGCCGCCGCGATTGAGCGGCGCATGCGCGCCGCCGGCCAGCGCGTGCGCTTCCTGCCCGCCGGGCCGGGCGGGCGCACGCAGGTCGAGATCCATGACCGCGACGGCTCGGTGAGGTCGCTGACCTTGACAGAGGCGTTCGAGCTCGCCGCGGGAAGGCCGCTGGACTAGGCGCTGAGATGTCCACCTCCGGGATCTCACTCAGCTCGCTCCCCGGCTCGTCTGGCTCGGGGAGCTCGCCCCTGTCGATCACGGGCCTGGCGTCCGGGCTGGACACGAGCGCGATCGTGTCTGCGCTGATGGGGGTGGAACGCGAGCCCGTAACGCACATGACCGACCAGCAGGAGAAGCTGCAGGGCGATCAGACCCAGCTGCAGAGCATCCAGAGCCTGCTTTCGCAGGTGGCGCTGAGCGCGTCTGAATTCAGTCTGCCCTCAGCCTTTGAATCCACCCAGTCGGTCACCTCCAGCAACTCGGCGGTGGTCGGCGCGGCGGCGAGCGTGGGGGCGGTCGTGGGCGGGCACGAGGTGGAAGTGACGCAGCTGGCGACCTCTGCCCAGCGCGGCTTCACCTACACGAGCCCGGCGAGCGAAACCAAGTTGACCGTTGACGGCAACGAAGTCGCCGTCAAGGCGGGCGAGACCGCCAAGGAATTCGCCGACTCGATCAACGCGAGCTCGGGCTCGACGGTGTTTGCTGCGGTGCTGGAAGGCGGCACGGTTGTCCTGTCTGACCGCGCGACCGGCAGCGGCGCGGAATTCATCAAAGTGACCGGCGCGGAAGGTGTGCTCAGCGAAAAGGCCGAACTGGCCAGGGAAGGCAAGGACGCCGAATTCAAGGTCGACGGCGTTGCCGGGACGTCCGCATCCAACACGGTCACCGACGCGATCGCCGGCGTGACGCTGACGCTCAGCGGGCTGACCAGCGCGACGACCGGGCCGGTGACGATCGATGTGGCGCCACCCGGCCCCAGCGCCAAAGCGTTGGAAACGCAGGTGCAGTCGTTTATCAAGCTGTACAACTCCACGCTCGAAGCGGTGCACAAGCAGCTGACCACCAAGCCGCTCACGAAACCCTCGACGGCGGCGGAATTCGGCACGGGCACCCTGTTCGGCGACTTCGAAGTGTCGTCAATCGTCGATGAGATGCGCCAGGCGATGTATGAACCGGTCGCCGGCCTGCCCACGGAAATGGCGAGCCTCGCCGACATCGGCGTCAGCACGGGCGCGCCCACGGGCGGCACCGCCACGCAGTCCTCCATCGAAGGACTGCTCACGCTGGACCCGGCCAAGCTGGCAGAAGCCGTCGCGTCGAACCCGGCGGGCGTGCAGAAGATGGTCGAGGAATGGTCCAAAAGCTTCCAGAGCACCGTTAATACAGTGGCCGGGCCGGGCGGCTCGCTGGAATCGAGGATCACCAGCGATACCAGCCAGATCGCCCAGTTGGGCGAACAGATCACCAGCATGAACGAAATGCTGGCTCTGCGCGAAAAAGCGCTCCAGCAGACCTACGCCAAGCTGGAAGCCGTGATCGCCCAGAACACCGCTCAGACCCAAGCGCTGATCCAGCAGGAGGAATCGTTCACCAGCTCTAGCAGTTAGGAAGGTGTCAGCGCTCAACTTTGGCCGTCTGCTGACGATCAAGAGGTTGAGATGAGCAACGTGGCCACGGCATCGCAGCTGGCATACCGCAGAGGCGAGGTGCTGGCGGCGACCCCAGGCCAGCTGGTGGTGCTGCTGTACGACGGCGCCAGGCGCTTCCTGCGTCAGGCCTCGATGGCGATGCGCGCCGGCGAGGTGGAGCGTGCGCACAAGACTCTGCGCCGCGCCGAAATGATCATCGGCCACCTCGACAACACGCTCGACTTCGAACAGGGCGAAATCGCCGAGCGCCTGCACGCCATCTACACGTTCTGCCTGTCGCACCTGAACGCGGCGCGCATGGACCAGGACGCGACCAAGGTCGAAGAGGTAAGCGAGATGCTGGGCGAGCTGCGCGACGCCTGGGCCCAGGTCGCGGCCGAGGTCGAGCAGGCGTGAGACGCTCCCCGCAGGCCGGATGAGCTCGCGGGGGCTCGCAGATGGCGCGCTTGCGCCCTACGAGGCGATCGTCGAGCATGCAGAGCTCGAACTGGAGCTCGCGGGCGCGGGCGACCTCGACGGCCTGACCGCGCTGGGTGCGCGCTGGGAGCAGCTGGAGAGCGAGCTGCCGGCGCATCCGCCCGCGGCGGCGGGGCCGCTGCTGGAGCGGGCAAGACTCGTGCACGAGCGCACCCGCATCGAGCTGCTGCGCCTGAACGAGGCTCTGCTGGCGGACCTGGGCACGACCTCGCGCGCCAGGCGCACGGCAGACGGCTATGCGGGTCAGCTGCTACGGCGCCCGCGGCTGAACCGGACCGCATAGGCGCGGGCCTAAAGGTCGCAGCCGATCGGCCGATCACGGGTACGGCCCCTCGATGGCCCACGAAGCGAGCGACCTCACGGAGAGCGTCGGTGTCAGCCCAGGAAGGGCGGAAAGGAAGCCTTTCAACTATGGCTCTCGTCGATGCTACCCAGCAGCTGTTGGAGGCCGCCATGCGCGGCTCCTGGCAGCGTCAAACAGCCCTGACCAACAACATCGCCAACGCTGACACCCCGGGCTATCGGCCCGAGGAAGTCAACTTCGAGTCGGCGCTGCAGAGCGCGGTGTCCGGCGGCCAACCGGCCGGCCAGGTGCAGTTCCAGACTGAATCCAAGCCGGTTACGGCCGGGCCCAACGGCGAAGCGGTGAGCGTCGATGAGGAATCGGCCAAGCTGGCTGAAAACGGCCTGGACTACGAGGCGCTCACTCAGGTGCTCAATGCCCGCAACAGCATCGAGCGCGCCGCGATGGGGATGAGCTGACATGGGGCTCTTCGATGCGATCGGGATCGCCGGCAGCGGCCTGACGGCCCAGCGCGTGCGCATGGACGTGACCGCCGAGAACCTGGCCAACGCGGACACCACCAAAGCGGCCAACGGCCAGCCCTACCAGCGCCAGGAGGTGGTCTTGCGCGAGACCGGCTCGCAGGGCTTCAACGGGGCCTTGGCGCAGGCCAGCCAGGCCGAACAGCCGGGCGGCGTGCAGGTTGCCCAGATCGTCGCCGATGCGACGCCCGACCAGCAGGTCTATGACCCGGGCAACCCGGAAGCCGACGCGAAGGGCTATGTCAAGCTGCCGAACGTCAGCACGGTCACGGAAATGACCGACCTGATCTCCGAGCAGCAGTCCTACCAGTCCGACGTGACCGCCATGCAGACGGCCAAGACGATGTTCTCGGCGACGCTGGAGGTGCTCAAATGATCGTGCCGGTCGGCGCTGTGGGCTCGCTTGCGGGCGGCCTGCAGCCGGGGGCGGCGCAAGGTCTCGCCCAGGGATCGCCCGCTGCGCAAGCCGAAGGCCTGGCCCAGGGCGCCCCGGCCGCGGGACAGGCGACGGCGGCGCAAGCGCTGGAACCGGGCGCCCAGGCAAGCAACGGCGCGGAAGCGGTGGGCGGTGGCTCGGGCGGCTTCGGCGGCGCGCTCACCGAAGCGATCTCCTCGCTGGAAGGCAGCCAGCTGAGCGCCAGCAGCGCGGCGCAGGGGCTGGCCACTGGCACGGTCAAGGACCCCGAGAGTGCGGTGGTCACCGTCGAGGACGCCCAGCTGACGATGGACCTGGCCTCGCAGCTGCGCACCAAGGCGACCGAAGCCGTCCAGAACATCTTCCAAACACAGGTCTGATCGATGCCCAACGCCCAGCTGCTGTCCCGTCTGACGCCTCGCGCCTGGCTGATCGCCGGCGGCGGCCTGATCGGCGCGATCGTGTTTGTGTACCTGTTTCTGCACACCATCTCGTCGCCCAGCTACACGACGGTGGTGAGCGGCGTCAACCCCTCCCAGACGGGCAAGATGACGAGCACGCTCAGCCAGCAGGGCATCAACTACGAGCTCCAGAACGGCGGCACGGCGCTGGCGGTGCAGGCCAACCAGACCGCCAAGGCTCGCGTTGTGCTGGCTGGCGCCAACCTGCTCGGCAACGCCCAGCCAAATCTCGAACTGTTTGAAAAAGCCAAACTCGGCGAAAGCAACTTCCAGCAGCAGGTGACCTACCAGCGCGCCATGCAGGGACAGCTGGCAGAAGCGATCGACAGCGTCCAAGGCGTGTCCGGCGCGCAGGTCGAGCTCGTGCTGCCCACCGCCCAGAACCAGATCTTCGGCGAAAACCAGAACACGTCGTCGGCCGCTGTGCTGCTGTCGGGCACGTCGACGCTGCCCCAGGGCTCGGTGCGCGGCATCGCCCAGCTGGTCGCCTCCAGCGTCCCCGGCCTGCAGCTGAACAAGGTTACGATCACGGACGCGTCGGGTGAACTGCTGTGGCCCCAGCCCGGTGGCGCGTCGGGCGGCTCGGGGTCGAGCTTGCAGGAAGCAGAGCAGCGCTATGACCAGGGCATGGAGGCGAGCCTGGACGCGATGCTCGCGCAGACGCTCGGGCCGGGCAAGGCACAGGTGCTGGTGTACGCCAACATGAACGTCAACCAGATCTCAAAGGAATCGCTGGAATACGCCAAGACGGGCGTGCCGCTGTCCCAGAGCAAGGACATCGAAACGCTCGCCGGGACGGGCACCGGGGCCGGGGCCGGGGGCGCGGCGGGCGCGGCCAACCTGGCGGGCACGACCGGCGGCGCCGGAAGCAAATCGAACTTCAAGCACGAAACGACGACCACGTCGCAGGGTGTGAGCAAGACGGTCACGCATTCCACGATCGCGCCGGGGACGGTGGAAACCCAGCACGTGTCGGTCCTGCTCGACCACACCGTGCCGGCCGCCTCGCTGCCTGCGATCCGCGAAGCGATCACCAACGCGGCCGGCATCCAGACCAAGCGCGGCGACACGATCTCGATCGGGCAGATTGCCTTCGTCAAGTCCACCACTGCGGCGCCGGCGAGCAGCCCGCTCGGCTATGCCAAGTACGTGCTGTTGGGTCTCGGCTCGATCCTGTTCTTGTTCTTCACCACCCGCTCGCTGCGCAAGCGCGAGAAGGAGACGATCGACGAGCCGGTGTGGCTGCGCGAGCTGGAGGCGCCGATGCGCCTGTCAGAGCTCGAACGCGAAACCTCCCCCAGGACTGCGCCCGCGCTGGCCGGCGTGGGGGCCTCGGGCGGCGGCGCGGGGGCCAACGGCGCTGCCAACGCAGGCGCCGCCAACGGCGGGGCAGGCGACGGCGCCGAGACGATCCGCAAGCAGGTGGAGCAGCTCGTGGACAGCAACCCCGACCGCGTCGCCCAGCAGTTGCGTACCTGGATGCAGGAGGAGTAGCCGGCGATGGCCGAGCAGTCCACAGCCGATGCTGTGCCGGCGCCGACCGCCGAGGCGACCGAGCAGTTGCCGGCGGTCACCGAGCGACTGCCGGCAACCACGGGCGAGCGCCTGCCTGCCACCAGCGCCCGGCCGTCGGTCGCTGTGGACCTGCCGGGAGTCCGCAAGGCGGCCGTGCTGATGGCCTCGTTGGGATCGGAGCGCGCGGCCAACGTGCTGCAGCGTCTGGGCGAGGCGGAGATCGAGACGCTGTCGATGGAAATGGCCAGCCTGAGCTCGGTCGAGCCTGACACCACGGAAGCGATCTTCAACGAACTGGCGGAGTTGACGGGCGCCGGCGAGATGGGCGTGGCCGGCGGGGTGGACTTCGCGCGCGGCGTGATCGAGCGCGCGCTCGGCCCCGACCGCGCGAACGAGCTGCTGGGGCGCTTTCAGGCGCGCACCGAGTCGCCGCCGTTCGAGTTCCTGCGCCGCGTGCCGCCCGAGCGCACGGCCGCGCTGCTGCGCAACGAGGCCCACCAGACGATCGCGCTGGTCCTGGCCAGCCTCAACACGACGGTGGCCGCGGGCGTGCTCGCGCGTCTACCCGATCGCCAGCAGCCGGACATCGCGCTGCGCATCGCGCGCATGGGCGAGACCAGCGCGCGCGTGATCCAGCGCGTCGAGGAGGTCCTGCGCCACAAGCTACATGCGGCGGGCGAGCAGGAGTACTCGGCCGCGGGCGGCACCAAGGCGCTGGCGGGCATCCTCAACCACGCCGACCGCACGACCGAGCGCAACGTCCTGGAGAACCTGGCCAGCACCGACAAGGACCTCGCGGAGGAGGTGCGCGGCATGCTGTTCGTGTTCGAGGATCTCGTAAAGCTCGAAGAGCGCGCCATCCAGCAGGTCCTGCGCGACGCCGACCAGAAGGATCTGGTGCTGGCGCTGCGCGCCGCTCCGCAGGAGGTCACGGAGGTGGTCATGGCCAACATGTCAGAGCGCGGCGCGGCGATGCTCAAGGAGGAGATGGAGGTCCAGCAGCCTCAGCGCAAGCGGGCGATCGACGAGGCGCAGAGTCGCATCGTGGCGGTCGTGCGCGCCTTGGAGGAGGCGGGCTCGATCGTGATCGAGCGCGGCGACGATGACGAAAGCGAAGCGGTTGTCTGACGCGGCCGTCAACTACGCGTTCGAGCAGCTGGAGCCGTCTGACCCGCCGCCACGCGACGAGCCCGCGCGCAGGCTCGCTCAGGCCGGCGCGGAAGCGCAGCGCATGCGCGAACAAGCCCGCGCAGAGGGCTACGAGCAAGGGCGCGCGGCCGGGCACGAGGATGGCCTGGGTGAGGTAGCTGCCGCTGCTGGCAGCCTCGACGAGGCTCTGCGGGGCGTGCAGGCGCTGCAGGCGCAGGTGGCGCAGATGGTCGAACGCGACGCGATCGACCTGGCGCTGGCGCTGGCCGCGAAGGTCCTCGCGGGCGCGCTGGTGGCTCGCCCGGAGCTCGTGGTGGAGGTCGTTCAGGGGGCGCTGCGCCGGCTGGGCGAGCGGCGCAGGATAACCGTGCTGGTCAACCCCGCCGACCTGGAGACGGTGCGCGCGGCGATCGGGCAGATCACCGCGCAGGGCAGCGGCGTGGAGCTGTGCGACCTGCAGTCCGACGCGCGCGTGGGCGTGGGCGGCGCGATCGTGCGCACGACCGAGGGAGAGGTGGACGCGAGCGTGCAGACGCAGCTGGAGCGCGCGCGCGAGGTCGTGGCAGCCGAGCTGGCGGGCGGCCTGTCGCCCGACGGGGACGATCCGTCCGGCGAGCGATCTGCCGAGATCGGCCCGCCGGCATGAGCCCAGGTGCTCGCCGCGGCGCTCTGGTCGCGGGCGCCGAGCAGGCGATCCGCGAGGCCGATCTCGCCAGGCGCCATGGCTTCGTCAGCAATCTTATCGGCCTGATCATCGAGGCGACCGGCCTGCAGGCGGAGGTGGGCGAGGTGTGCCTGGTGGGCACCGACCGCAACCGCGCGGCTGTGTCGGCGGAGGTGGTCGGCTTCAGGGACGGGCGCACGCTGCTGATGCCGCTGGGAGAGCTGCACGGCATCGGTCCGGGCACGCGCGTGCTGGCCACGGGCACACCGTTTCGGGTCGAGGTCGGCGACGGCCTGCTGGGGCGTGTGATCGACGGCCTGGGGATCCCCACCGACGGGCGACCGGCGCCCGGCGGGGTGGCGCGCTCGACGATCGCGGCCCCGCCGGGCGCCTTGTCGCGTCCGCGCATCACAGAGCGTGTCGGCCTGGGCGTGCGCGCGCTGGACTCGCTGGTGCCGTGCGGGCGCGGTCAGCGGCTTGGCATCTTCTCGGGCTCGGGCGTGGGCAAGTCCTCGCTGATGGGCATGATCGCCCGCTCGACGAGCGCGTCGATCAACGTGATCGCGCTGGTGGGCGAGCGCGGGCGTGAGGTGCGCGAGTTCATCGAGCGCGACCTCGGCGACGCTTTGGAGCGCTCGGTGGTGGTGGTGGCGACGTCCGACCAGCCGGCGCTTGTGCGCATCAAGGCGGCCTTCACGGCGACCACGATCGCGGAGCACTTCCGCGACCAGGGCCACGACGTGATGCTGATGATGGACTCGGTCACGCGCTTTGCGATGGCCCAGCGCGAGGTCGGTCTGGCGATCGGTGAGCCGCCGGCCACGCGCGGCTACACGCCCAGCGTGTTTGCGATGCTGCCGCGCCTGCTCGAGCGCGCGGGCACGAGCACGAGCGGTTCGATCACCGCGCTGTACACCGTGCTGGTGGACGGCGACGACATGAACGAGCCGATCGCAGACGCGGTGCGCTCGATCCTCGACGGCCACGTGGTCCTCACGCGCTCCTTGGCCCACGCCGGCCACTACCCGGCGATCGACGTGTTGGCGAGCGTGTCGCGCCTGATCGGCGAGATCGTCTCCCCCGAGGTCGCCGATGCGGGCCAGCAGCTGCGCGCGGCGCTTGCGGTTCTGCGCGACAAGGAGGACCTGGTCTCGATCGGCGCCTACCAGCCGGGCAGCGACCCCGCGCTGGACGTAGCGCTGGCGCATCGATCGCGCATCGAGAGCTTCCTGCGCCAGCCTGTGCGCGAACGCAGCGACCCCCACCAGGCCGACATACACCTGCTCGAGCTGGCCGCGTCGTTGGCCGAGCAGTTGCGCGGCTACAGCGCAGAGATCCCCGACGCCGAGGAGGTGGCCGCGCAGGACGTCTCACCCGCGCCCGGCACCTCGCTGGCCCCGGCGATCCCGGCGCTCGGTTTGGGCATTTGAGCCGGCGCGGATCTGCACGGGACGCTTCACGCCTGACACCTCGCTCAAGAACCCGCTCCTGCGTCCGATAAACGGTCCGTGTCCGTTTCCTCGTTTCGGTTTCGCCTCGAGCGCGTCCGTGTCGTGCGCGAGCGCAAGGAAAAGCTCGCCAAGCAGGAGCTCGCGCAGGCGATGTCGCGGCGGTCGAGCTCGCAGGCCGACCTGAGCGTCAGCGACGCGCGCCTTGAGAGCGCGCGCGCCCAGCAGCGCAGTGCGGTGGGCGAGCCGAGGACCCTGAGCGGCTTCGATCTGCTTGCAGGTCAGGCGTTCGTCGAGCGCATCGAGGCCCAGCGCGGCATGCATGCTCTCGAGTTGCAGCAATGCGAGGCCGAGGTGGTCGAGCGCGACGCCAACGTGGCCGCAGCGGCCACCCAGCACGAGATGCTCAAGCGCATGTCTGAGCGCCAGCGCGGCGAGCACGAGCGCGAGGTCGCCCGGCTCGAGCGCAACACGCTCGACGAGATCGCCACGGTGCGCTTTGGCAGGGGGACCGCCGCATGAGCGCCCAGACACTCAACCCAGTCGCCACCAGCGGCGCGCAAGCCGGCGCGCTGGCAGCGGCCCAGCGCGTCCAGCAGTTGCAGGGCCTGATCGAAGCCAGTCGCCAGGTCGCTTCGCCAAGCCTCGCCGCGACGACCGCTGCTAGCGCCGCCCAGCCCGAGGGTGCCGACGCCGACTTCGCGTCCGCGCTGCAGGCGGCCACCACCGCCGACGCGTCGGCCGCGTATGAGCCGAGCACGGCAACAGCCATCCCCGCCTCCTATGAGCCAGGCGCTGCGGGCATCGCAGGCACACAGTCCGCAGGGCTCGGACAATCGACTCTTGCGGGCTCGCCAAGCGGCGCCGAAGGCGGCGAATACGAAGCGATGATCGACAACGCGGCCGCCCGCTACGGGCTGGACCCGGCTGTGCTGCACGGCCTGATTGAGCAGGAGTCGGGCTTTGATCCGAGCGCGACCAGCGGGGC
>DATNLQ010000280.1:0-13795 GCA_035602785.1 Solirubrobacteraceae bacterium | reverse complement strand
CGGCGCAGGATCCACATCGCGACGAAGGCAACCACCCCCGCGGCAAAGGTCACGTAGCCAATGAACGCCCGTTCTAGGATCAGCACGACGGCGCCCACAAGCATGACGATCACGTCAAGTGTCGTCAACGCGGTCCAGCTCGGAGATCCTTCGGGCATAGTCCCCCAAGAGTAAAGGTCAAGATATTGGCCGGTCCGCTCGCGGCGCGACGCAGACCCACGCATTGCTCGCACGGCCTTGGAGGCAGCGTCGTGCCGGTCAGGCGGTCGGCTTCATCGTAATGCAAGACCACGACTTCGCTGCCCCGCTTGACTTCCGTGAGCCGACCCGCTTCGTCATAGCTGTATTTCACCGCTTTCTAACCGGCCACCTTACGTTCTTCTTCTTCTTCTCCTATGTACCGCGGGGAAGCGACTCCTGACCAGGACATAGGTTGCAAGCCCTGCTGCAAGTAGGCCAAGCGTGCCGCTTACCACCGGTTCTCGCACGGCACCTACGACAGCGAGTACGAAGACTGCAAGCCCGCCAAGGGCAATCATGCTGAAGAAGCTGTACGCTTTGATTAGCTGAAATGATGTAATCTGCCGCGATCCACTTCGTTCATTCCTCCAGTGATGTAGGACGGACAACAGAGCAATAGAGCCTAGTCCAGCCAAGAGGACACCACTAGCCACATGCCTGAGGGCGAGGCCCATCACCCCAAAGGCAATTGAGATGACCGATGCGGCTAGTATCAGTCTTCGAAGCCGCGGTGTCAACTGCATATTGCCGTTAATGTGTTCTCTCATCTGAGTCACATCGGTTCGCGTACTGAATACCAGGTCTTTGTACCTGGATTCGCCTCACCTCCATATCATGGGTTCACGTTGCCGCTGAAGAAAATTGCCCTTACGTGCCTTCGCGGCCTCGTGGCAGCATTCGCGGATTGCTTGCTCATGCAGTCCGGTCGTACTCATCTTTTGAGGCCCCCTCACGCCCTTGTCGTTGCCGTTCCTTTCGCGACCAAATCGTTACACCCGTGACCGCGCAAAGAAGAGTCAGTGATGGCAAGATAGCGAGTGCGAGATTGTCCTCGGTAATTCCGAAAACAATACTTACTGCAGCCGGCAAACCGCTGACTAGAGAAGCGTTCCTTGCGAAGCGCACCGGATCTCGCTTCCCACCGCCATCTGTATGTTGCGCCAGCCGAATGTTTAGCATCCCGTGAGCACATCGGCAAAATCAAAGCCGACTCCGACAATTTCGCAAGTCCCAGACACGACTGCAGTTGTGAAGTCAGCGAGAGGCATCTTCACGTCTATCGATCCACGCGAGGAACCGCGGAGCAGCCCAACCCTTCACTGCGAGCCCGACGACCACAATAGTGATGAAGGCAATGATGGGAATCATGGCATCGAAAGGGTAGCAGATTCATAGGCCGTGGCAGCACAATCACGGCCACTCGAACTCAATATCGTCAAAGCCCCAGTCATCAAGATCGCTTTGCAAAATGCTCGATAAAAGGTGGCCCACGTTCGACAGCGATTCACGCACTTCGTCGCCGCCACCACCACCGTTTCCGCCGCTCAGTTCGTCCCCGGCATCGGCGCTTTCAGGCTCGTCCCCTATGGGTCGGTAGCGTTCATCGGGGAGTCATCGGCGTACCGGTAGAGAGGTTGAGCTCGGACCCGAATCCCGTCATTAGCCCATCGATAGACCAAGCGAACCAGGAGATCAGGCTGCTACCAACCGCCAAAGTTGGGCCAGTTCCGGAGCCACTCATACGCCTTGTCGCCCGGCTCGAGGTCCTGAACTCGGGCCCAGCCCTTCCGCAGCTTTGCCAACATATGTCGAAACATGCGTATCGTTATCCCTTGGCCAATCGACGTTTTTCAATACTATTGCATGGCGCGAGGCGTTAGTCAAGACGTAATTCACCTGCTGGTGATGTCATCGCTGCCGCTCCTTTCGCGCCCAAATCGCCATATTCGTGACCACGCAAAGAAGAGCCAATGATGGCAAGATCGTCGGACAAGATTATCCTCAATGATGCCGAAAAAGCTACTTGGCGCCGCTGGCAAACCGCTCACTAGAGAAGCATTTTTGCGAAGCGCACTGGATCCCGCTTCCTGGCATTGGCGCCCGGTACTTTGCTGGCCATGTCGCGATCATTCCTGGCCTGAGCTGGGAGGCTCGGGCGGCCCCACTCGCTCGAGCGCCCTCAGCCTGTCGACTTCTGGAACTAGCGTCCCTTCGCGTCTGACCCAATACCAAACGACACCTATTCGAACTTACGTTTCGCATCGATGCGCCGTTCTCTCGCTCTTCTTCTTCGCCCGCTCGGGCGATACCATGTACTTTTCTTCTATTTCTTCAAGCTTCTGGTGCGAACTTTGACAACATTACGTCCGGGGTCATGTAGCTCTTGACCGCCTCTTGTGTGCCACTACCGATCTGACTTTCTACGCGCCCTCAGTCCGTCCACGACCATGAACGTCCCGCCTCCTGATGCTACAAGACCAAGGAACCCAAGCAGTACCGGTTCGTGTACGAGGCCTAGCACAGCCAAGACAATGAGTGCCGCTCCGCCCACGCTACAACCAACAAAGAAGGCGTAAGCTTTCATGACCTGATACGAGCTCACAGAGTCACGGCCGCGCCGCTGGAGGTTGAGTTGCCGTAGCACGCCGCCCAAAGTCACGGACCCTACGGCTACTAGAAGTACCCCGATCGCGAGCTTGCCGGTGATCAGTTCCACGATCCCCAACACGACCGCCACGAGGGCGGCGATCACGAAAAGCTTACGACTCTGCGGTATCTGCGGTCTCTCGTTGAGCGGTCGCATTGGATTTATCTATCGAGTGTTCCCGGACGTCACACCTAAAGCAGATACCCGGCAAAGCGACAACCTCGTCTCCCTATGGGACCTAGCCAGTCCAGGGCACCGCCCATGCCCGCGTGCCTGCTTCTATTGCGCACAAAGGCCGGTCTAGGAAAAATGGATTCGTCATTCTTCCAACGATGTCCTACGAAAGCGCTTTTGCGTGTGATAGCCAGCTACGAGAAGAAGAAGGCCGCCTATCACACCAATAACGGCAGCGATCCATACATTAAGTACATGGGCGACAATCACAAAGCCGCATACAGCACCCATGAGCACTCCGCTACTTGCCAAGAGCGTTGCGGACAGCATTCTGCTTTCGGCAACATCCGTTCTGGTCGCTCCCCATGACGTCGATCGTCGCCCCATCGCACGCTTTCTCATAACCAACATCATCGCCACCTCGACAATTACCACCACCACACAGGTTCCAACCGCGAGTACTACGTTATGGTCCGTCGCCCCAGCCACAACGCCGATAAACGTGACCACGCCTGCGATAATGGTGAAATAGATGATGAACCTGATTGCGTCGCGAGTAAACGCCGGCGTCACATCACGTCGTTCCTCATTCGGTGTCGTCATGGGCTCGTGTCGATTTCGACCTTGAATAGAATCAACAGACGCCCGCATCGCTAAGCTCGTCGGCCGTGACACCTACCAGGTCAGACACGCCCGAAGCGATGAGAAGTGATCCTGCCGCGGGAGGCGCGAGCGCAGTCGCAGCTATGCCAGCACTTCCAGTTGTGACTGCAACACCGGCAAGGCCGAGCCCGACGGCGCGGCAGGATGGCAGAGGAAGGTCTTCATTGCTCATCCGCTGTTTCGCTTCGACAAGGAGTCTGTTTGTCTGATTAGAGAGCTCATCTCTTACTTCTTCTTCTCGTTCTTCAAGCTTCTGGTACGCATGACACCGGGCCTCTTCATCTATGCCGCCTGCCCCTGGGCCACCACCCGGCCCCTTGCCCTGGTTCGAACAACCGCCTGGCTGTGAACCAAAGGCGCCGCCTGAACTCGTACCGTAGGGGTCGGTGGCGTTGATCGGGGAGTCATCGGCGTAGCGGTAGAGGTTGACGCCGCTGCCTTCCTGGCCCAGGGGGTCCTGGCTGATGAAGCGGGCGGCCGCCGGGCTGTAGTACCGGGCACCGTAGTCATACAGGCCGTTCCCGTCGTTTTCCTGCCCGGTGTACTGGAACGGGTTTTCGCTGGCCGTGCCTTCTTTGCTCGTCGCGCCGAACGGATCATACGTGTAGCTCGTTTCAGCTTTACCCGTCGAACCTCCCAGCGCGATCGTGCTGCCGAGCGCGTCCGTGAGCAGACTTTCCGTTTTGCTTGTCGTACGCGCGAACGTCTGGTTAGGCCACAAGCCCGCCAAGATGTTCGCCGTAGAGCTGCCCTGCATTTCCTGGACCACGTTCGGTCCATCGTAGAGCAGTTTCGTGGTGGTGCTGCCGAGCGTCTTGGTGGTCCGGCGGCCGAACGGGTCATACGCAAAGGCCGCTTTGATCGCGCCAGTGATTTCGGCGAGCTGACCCCGGGCGTTCCATTTGTATTCGGAGCTGCCGTCTGACGTCAGGTTGCCTTCGGGGTCATAGCCGAGTTTTTTACCGTTGCGTTCGGTCTGCTCGTTGTCAGCGTTATACGCCGCAGAGCTGATCGCTTCGGGAAGGCCCAGACGCGCATAGCTGCCCCACATCGCTTCGCGCAGGCCTTCGCTGTTGTAGGCGTAGTCCAGTTCGCCGAGTTTCGTGCTTCCCTTCTTGTACGTGATCGACGTGAGCTCGTTGGCTTCGTCATAGCCATACTGCTCTTCGATGCCGTCGGGCAGCGTCGTGCTCGTCGGCCGATTGGCTTCATCGTAGTGCAAGACCACGGTTTCGCTGCCCCGCTTGACTTCGGTCAGCCGCCCCGCTTCGTCGTAGCTGTATTTCACCGCTTCCTGCCCGGCCACTTTCATGCTGGTCCGCTCGTCCGCTTCGTTGTATTCGTCGGTGATCGTGCCGGTGGGAGTCGCGATCGACTTCAGCCGGTTGAATCCGTCGTATTCCGGGGTGTAGGTGCCCGTGGCGCTGTCCACGATCTTCGTGAGGCGATTGCCCAGGTCGTATTCGTATTTGATCGTGCTTTCCGCAGTTTCCCCCGACACGCCGTACCGTGCTTCGGTGAGCCTGTTGAGCGCGTCGTACGTGAACTTGTCGAGCTTCCCGTCGCGGGTGGTGAGTTCTATCAGGTTGCCGTCCTGGTCATACACCCCTTTGGCCGTATGTTCGAGCGCGTCCGTTTCGCTTTCCAGCAGGTCCATCGGGCTGTAGGTCGCAGTGGTCTTGTGTTTCTGCGCGTCGGTCGTCGCGACCAGGTCACCGTCGCCGTCGTATTCGTAGGACGTCGACGCGCCCAGCGGATCCGTGACCTTCGTGACCTGCCCGTCCGCGTTGTGTTCGTAGAGGATCCGCTGGCCGCCCGGCGTCGCGATCGAGCCCACGTGGCCAAGCGCATCCACGAACTGCTGCCTCGTGCGGCCCAAGGGGTCGGTCACGCTCGCGAGATCCCCGAACTGGTAGCTCAGTTTCGTCTTGTCGCCCAAGGCGTTTTCGATGAGGGTCGGTTGGCCTTCAACGTTGTATTCGTAGCTGGTCTTGTGGCCGAGCGGATCGGTCACGCTGAGCAGTTCGCCGTGTTCGCCATAGTGGTAGGTCGTCTTCTGTTTGAGCGCGTTGGTGAAGCTCGCGAGCAGGTTGGTGTTCGGTTCATAGGCGTATTCGAGGGTCCGCGCCGAAGACGTGCCCGCTAGAAGCGTCATCTGCGCGAGGTCGCCTTCGCCGTTGTATTTATAGGTGGTCTTGCGGCCCAGGGGGTCGGTCATGCTCAGCGGCAGGCCGCTGCCTTTCTGGGGTTCGTAGCTGGTCGTCTCTTGGACGCTGGTGCCGAGTGCGTCGGTTTCGCTGGTTGGGAAGCCTTCTTCGTTGTAGGTGATCTTTCGCTGCATGCTACGCGGGTCGGTGACCGTGGTCGATTCGACTTCACCGGATTTGTTTTCGGTGTAGGAGAAGTTGTAGGTGCCGCTGTTGGCGAGCTTCTCTTTGGAGACGCGTTCCTGCGCGTTGTATTCGTTTTCAACATACGTGGTGCCACGTCCATCGGAAACTGCGCTGATCTGGTTCGCGCCGTTCCATTCATAATGCGTCACGCGACCAGCGGCGTCCGTAACCTGTTCGAGCAAGCCCGCGCCGCGGTATTTGTATTTGAGGCTCTGGCCCGCGTTGTCCCGGACTTCCGAAATGTAGCCTCCTTCATAGCTGAATTTAACCCAGCGGCCGTGCGGCGACGTGATCTGCGTAATGTTGCCTTCGGTGCCACGTTCGCGGGTGATCGTCAGAACGTCGCCATAGCGGTCTCTGATCGCCTGCAGCGGCTGCAGGCTGCCGAAGATGTACGTCAAACCATCGGTGAGAGTCAGTTCCCAACCAGAGAGATCTTCGTTGTACTTGAGCTTCGCGTCATAGTAGAGTCCGGGCGTCGTGTGGGAGACGAGTTCCGCCCCGGCGAATGACGCGCCTGGCGAGGTACGGGTAAAGTACACTTTCCCGCCGTCGGGAAGCACGAGCCATACTTCCTGGAAGTTGTCGATTTTCCCCCACAGCTGCAGTTCATAGGCGTTGGTCATTCCCAGCCCGAAGCTATGGTGGTTGGTGTCATCTTGGCGATAGACCTGTTCGACGGTGATCGGGATGACATCCGGCACCACGAGATCGGTCTTGTGGTAGACGAACAGGCCGGTGTTCAGGTCAACGGGATCGCCACCTGATCCACCTGCCCCCGATTTGGGTCCTCTGCTGGACGGCGTCGGGTTTTCCTGCCACATCGCACCGCTGAATTCCCAGATCCGGGTGCCCGGGTCGGGTATCACCTGCTTGCCGTTGGCGCTGACCACGCCTTTGCCATAGACATACCAGCCACCGTGCGGGCTGTAGTTCCAAAAGTCCACAGCCTGGTGCGGCGCGACGTGGTTGACGTTCGGGTAAATGACCTGCGCGCCCTTGCTAAGCCACGCGCCACCAGGCTGCGCCGTGAAGTAGATAGGCGTCTCCACGAACGCCGGCAGCGGAAACGGCGGGCGTTCCACCGGCACCTGCGTGAGGTTGAGCTCGTGCACGACGTGCCCCGCCCTATTCGTGATGACCGTGCCGGCAGGTATTCGGATTTCAAGGCCGGGAACCTCAGGCGTCGTCAACCGGGTTTCCCGCGTGGTCGGCGAGCTGATGCGCATGTCACCCGCCGGGTCAAGCGGCGTGAGCCAGACCGTGAAGGGAAGCACGTTCGTACGGTCAGGCGCCACTTCGATACCCATTTCATAGCTGCCGTACCGCTTGCGCCCAGACAGTCCTTCTGCGGCGACGACGAGCACCTGGCGGCCTGAAGGAAGGTCCCGAGCCAAGAGGAACCTGCCTGCCTGGTCGGTCCGGGTGACCAGCGAGGTGCCTTGAAGGGAAACATGCACCCCCGCGAGCGGCAGCCCATCCTCGGCCAGCACCTGCCCCGCTATCGCAGTGGTCCCCGGCAGGCCGTGAAGCGGGGCGATCCGTCTCCACGGACTGTGCGTAGCATCCGCACTGGCGTTCGCAGCAGAACGAAAGGCCCGCATTTCCGGAGTTATCGCCGCGCCCGTCACGCTCGGAGGCGCACCCGCCAACTCTGACGTGCCCTGAGCGCTCGCGCCATCCTCCGCAAGCCGGGGTGGATCTGGCAATACGCCTGACATCGCGGCGATCAACGGGACCAGACCGCCAGCGGGCCGTCTGATCACCAATGGGTGGGACCCCAGATACGCCGTCAGCGTAACGCTGCCCGTGTAGCTGCCTTCCGGCTCGATCAGGATCGTGTAGGTCCCGGTGCTGGACAGCGTCGGTTCGACCGAGCCGTTCCCTCCTTTCGCAAAGCTCGTTTCGCCCCCGGAGACCAGGCCCCCTTCAGGATTCAAGACCATCAGCGTGCCGCGCGTGATCGTCGATTCGGTCGCGGCCAGTGTGACCGTCTGCCCGGATTCGCCCGAGAAGGTGTAGCGCGCGAACTGGCCAGGCACGCCGATCGACACGACCTTGCTTTCGCCTGCGACTGTTGGCGTGATCGTACCCGTGACGTCCGAGGCGTTATAGGCAGTCAACGTCATCGATCCGGTATCTCCGTTAGCCGGGTTGACGACGAGCGTGTAGGTACCGGACGTCGGGAACCTAACCTGGGGGAAGAACCCATTTCCCGCCGGACCGGTTTCTTCGCTATAGATCCTATGGCCTTCTGGATTGAGCCATTCAAAGTGCAGATTCCCGCCACCGACGAATTTCGTTTCGGATGTTTTCAGCGACACTGACTCGTTCGCCGCGCCCGTGACCGTATAGAGAGCGCGCTGCCCGGGCTCAGTGATCGACACCCCCGTAGAGACACCTTCCGCAGTCGGCGCCAATGACCCTTTGACATCGCTTACAAGCGAGCTTGACAGCTTCAGGCTGCCCCGGTATTCCTCGGCTGGAGCCACAGCGATCGTATAGGTCCCCGTCGATGGCAACGTCACGGGCCCATAGAGTTTCGGTTCACCGATATCGAACGATTCGCCGCTAGCCGTGCCTTCCTCCACCAGCTTCTTGCCTTCCGGCCCCATGATCGACACGGTGCCCACGCCGAACGTCTCTTCACTGGCAAGCAAAGACACCCGCTGCCTAGCCGCCCCTTCAAACGCAAGCAGCTCCACATCCGCAGACCCCGTCGGCACCGTGACCGTCTTCGATTCCCCCACTTTCATTTCGCCGGTAGAGCCGATCTGCGAGGTCGATACGCCAACCGGGGGTATGAACAACACAGGACCCGTTGCCGATCCGTGCGGTGTCTCCACCGACACCCGCCCACCACCAGCACCTTCCGGCACCCTGAACTTGATCGACGACGAGGACTGCGAGAGCACTTCCGGCCTCGTACGGTTCACGAAAACATCATTGCCCAACAACGTCGATTCAAAGCCCGACCCCGACACCGTCACTTCACTACCAGACGCAGCCAACGACGCCGAAACCGAACCGACACTCGGCGCAGAAGCACTCGCCACCACAAAGCTCTGTTCACTCAAGACAGGGCCTTCAGTCGTCGTCTGCACACTCACCGCACCCGAGGTAGCGCCAGTCGGCACTTTCACCGTCAACAGCACCGCAGTCGCCGCGCTCACCGTCGCTTTCGTACCATTGAACTTGACCGTGTCATTCGCTTTCGTGGTCGAAAAGCCCGTACCGCCGATCGTCACCGTTTCCCCAACAGGACCCTGAGCCGGAGTCAACTCGACAACCGACAGGTTTTTGGACGATTTCAGCCTCAGAGAGAGTAGATCTCCCACCGGATCCCAGCTGTAGAACGCGGTTTCCGTGGAGGGGCTGATCGCCGCCTTGAGCTGCCCGTCTGCGTCATAGACGTAGCGAAAGGCGGTCGTCGGGATCGAGGCCGAGGCAGCCGCCGTGCCCACGAGCCACACCGCGATCGCCACGCCAAGTAGGACCAGAACGCACCTTTGGCAGCCACGGCGATGAGCCATTCAGCGCATACAAGCGTCTGCACCCGTGCATGTCAAGGTCCAAGATTTGACATTCGACCGCCTAGTTCGCGGTAAGTGCGACAATCAGCCGGTTGGACTCGAGCGCCGCGCCCAGATGACGGTCAGCGAGCGGCCAGCTCGCCGGCCATCGCCACGAAGTAGTCCAGCGAGCGGGGATTCGCCAGCGAGTCCACACTCGCCGCCTGCTGGGGATCTGCGCCCATCAGGATGCGCTTGACCGGCACCTCCAGAACCTTGCCCGACAGGGTACGCGGCACCTCCGCTATCTGGTGGATCTCGTTGGGCACGTGGCGCGGCGAGCAGTCCTCGCGGATGCGCCGCTTGATCTGCGCCGTCAGGTCGTCGTCCAACGTCGCGCCGTCGCGCAGCACCACGAACATCACCATGCGCAGTTCATCCTCCCCCGGCCTGGCCGGAATGTCCACCACCAGAGCGTCCATCACCTCGGGCACCGCCGCCGCCGCGCGGTAGATCTCGCTCGTGCCCATGCGCACGCCCTGGCGGTTGATCGTCGAGTCCGAGCGGCCGTAGATCACCGCTCCCCCGCGCGGGGTGATGCGGATCCAGTCGCCGTGGCGCCACACGCCTGGGTACATCGCAAAGTAGCTGTCGCGCAGGCGCTGCCCGGGCTGGGCGGGATCGTCGGTGGGCGGGTCACCCCAAAAATAAAGCGGCATCGACGGCATCGGCTCGGTGATCACAAGCTCGCCCACCGCGTCGCTCACGCTGTTGCCCTGCTCGTCCCACGCCTCCACCGCGCAGCCCAGCGCGCGGCACTGCAGTTCGCCCTCGTACACCGCCAGGATCGGGTTGCCCGCCACGAACGCCGTGCACACGTCCGTGCCGCCGCTCGTCGAGAACAGCCACACCTCCGAGCCCAGCTGGTCATAGATCCACCTGAAGCTCTCCGGCGCAAGCGGCGAGCCCGTCGCGCCCACCGCGCGCAGCGCGCTCAGGTCGCGCCCCTGTCTCGGCACCACGCCCGCCTTCTCCATGCTCGCCACCAGGCCCGCGCTCACGCCCATGCACGTGATTCGAGCCCGCTGCGCCAGGTCCCACAGCACCCCCAGGTCAGGGTGTGCCGGGCTGCCGTCGTACAGCACGATCGCCGCGTCTGACAGCAGGCAGCCCACCAGGAAGTTCCACATCATCCAGCCCGTCGTCGTAAACCAGAACATGCGGTCGCCGTCGCGCAGGTCCAGGTGCAGGCGCTTCTTGCACTGCTCCAGCAGGATGCCGCCGTGGCCCTGCACGATCGCCTTGGGCAGCCCCGTCGTGCCCGACGAGTACAGCACCCACAGCGGGTGGTCGAAGGGCACCTGCTCGAAGGCCAGATCCGAGCCCTCGCCACGGGTGAGCAGGTCATCCCACGTGAGCACGCTGCGCGACCCCTCCCCGCCGTAGGCGGCTTCATCGAAATCGTCTGACGCCAGGTAGGGCAACACCACCACGTGCTCCACCGTCGGCAGCTCCGACAGGATGCGCCGCACGTTCTCCGCGCGCGGGAAGTCCTTGCCGCCGTGGCGGTAGCCGTCCACCGCCAGCAGCACCTTCGGCTCGATCTGCGCGAAGCGGTCGATCACCGCGCGCGCCCCGAACTCCGGCGCCGCGCTCGACCAGATCGCCCCGATCGACGCCGTCGCCAGCAGCCCCACCAGCGTCTCCGGGATGTTCGGCATGTACGCCACCACACGGTCGCCCCGACCCACCCCCAGCGCGCGCAGGGCGCCCGCCACCGCCGCCACCTGTTCTGACAGCTCCCCCCACGTCAGCTGGGACAGGTCGCGCAACTCGGAGGTGTGCAGCACCGCCACGCGATCCGGATCCCGCTGGGAGCCCGCGCTGCCCGGCAGCAGGCCCTCCACGATGTTCTGCGCGTAGTTCAGCTGCGCGCCCTCGAACCAGCGCGCGCCCGGCATCTCGCGGGAGGCCAGCACGCGCTCGTACGGCTTTGACGCGCGCACGCCGCAGAACTCCCACACCGCCGCCCAGAAGTCCTCCAGCTCGTCCACCGACCATTGCCACAGCTGTCCGTAGTCCGTCGGCGACAACCCGGTTGCAAACGGCGCGCCGCGGCGCTCCCCCGAGAAGCGCATGAAGCGCGTCATCTCCGCCTGCTCGCGCTGCTGCTCGGACGGCTCCCACAGCGGAACCTCGGCATCTGTTCCGGACATGGAGCTATTCTCGCGGTTTGTGGACATCTCCGGGCTGCGCGCCCAGTTCCCCGTGCTCGGGACCCTGGCCTACCTCAACGCCGGAACCGATGGCCCGCTGCCCGCAGCCGCCGTACACGCCGCCCAGAGTGAGCTGCAACGCGAGTGCAGCGACGGGCGCGCGCAGGCCCACTTCGACCGCAAGCGCGAGCTCACCGACGCGCTGCGCAGCGCCTACGCGCGCGCGCTCGGCTGCCAAACCGCCGATCTCGCGCTCACCACCTGCACCACCGAGGGGATGGCCCAGGTCATCGACGGCCTGCAGCTGCGCAGCGGCGATGAGATCGTCACCAGCGACGAGGAGCACCCGGGGCTGCTCGGCGCGCTCGGCGCCGCCCAGCAGCTGCATGGCGTGGATGTACGCGAAGTGCCGCTCGCCGAGGTCGCCCAAGCGGTCGGGCCGCGCACACGCCTCGTCGCCTGCTGCCACGTCGGCTGGATGAGCGGCAGCGTCGCCCCCGCCGAGCTCGCCCAGCTGGACATCCCCGTGCTGCTCGACGGCGCCCAGGGCGTCGGCGCCGTCGACGTCGACGTGTATGCGCTGCGCTGCGACGCCTACGCCGGCGCCGGGCAGAAGTGGCTGTGCGGCCCCGACGGCACCGGCATGCTCTACGTCAGCCCCGCCCTGCGCGAGCGCCTCGCCGTCACCAGGCGCGGCTATGGCAATCTCGCCGACCCCGACGCCGGGCGCAATGCCCGTCCGCACGAGGACGCACGCGCGCTCGACACCCTGTCGCTCAACGCCGAGACCCTCGCCTGCGCGCTCGCCGCCCACGGCGTGCTCGAGTCCGCTGGCTGGCGCGCCGTGCACGAGCGCGCCCGCTCGCTCGCCGCGCGGCTGGCGCAGCTGCTGACCGAGCGCGGCCGTCCCCCCGCCCCGCGCGGGCCCACCACGCTCGTCTCCTTTCCCAGTGACGACCCGGTCGCCGAGCGCGCCAAGCTCGCCGAATCCGGTGTGATCGCGCGTAACATTCCCGGACGGCCCTGGCTGCGCGCCTCCGTAGGCGCATGGAACGACGAGGACGACCTCGATCGCCTGCTGGGGGCCCTCTCGCCATGAGCTCAACGCCGCAGACAGCCACCCCCTCCGCTCCTGCCACCGCCGAATTCGAGCTCCCGTCCCGGGCGGCGAGGGAACACAGCGCGCACCTGCCCGCCGTCAAGCCGCGCGTGCACCACCTCGCACTCGTCGGCGTGCTCGCGCTGTCCGCCGTGCTCAACACGCGCCGGCTGTCACAGAACGGCTACGCCAACAACTTCTATTCCGCAGCCGTCAAGTCGATGCTGCACTCCTTCCACAACTTCCTGTTCGTGTCCTTCGACCCCGGCGGGCTGGTCACCGTCGACAAGCCGCCGCTCGCGCTGTGGGTGCAGGCCGCCAGCGCCAAGCTGTTCGGCTTCTCCCCGCTGTCCCTGCTGCTGCCCGAGGCGATCATCGGCGTGCTCGCCGTCGCCGCCCTCTATCTCGTGCTCGCCCGCCGCCTCGGCCCGCTGCCCGCGCTCGCCGGCGCGCTCACCCTCGCCGTCTTTCCCTCCTTCGTCGCCGTCTCGCGCGAGAACGCCGTCGACCCGCTGCTGATCCTGCTGATGGTGCTCGCCTGCGCCGCCGGCCTGCGCGCCGTCGAAAGCGGGCGCTGGCGCTGGCTGTTGTTGTCCGGCCTGCTCGTCGGGCTGGCCTTCAACACCAAGACGCTCGCCGCCTACCTCGTCGTCCCCGGCATCGCGCTCGCCTACATCGTCTGCGCGCCCGGCACGATCTGGCGCCGGGCGTTGCAGCTGCTCGCCGCCGGCCTGCTCATGGTCGTCGTGTCCTTCTCCTGGATCGCCTTCGTCGAACTCACGCCCGCCTCGCAACGGCCCTTCGTCGGCAGCTCCACCAACAACACCGAGCTCGGCCTCACCTTCGAATACAACGGCTTCGGCCGCGTCGAAGGCGAGTACGGCGGCCCCGGCCAGCAGACCACCGTCAAGGCCGGCGCCATCCCGCATGTCGTGCTGCCCCCGCCTCGCCACCGCCCTGCCACACCGCCCTCCGCCGTCAAGCGCAAGCCCGTGCTCGGGCCCAACGGCCAGCCGCTCGGCCCCAACGGCCGCGAAATAGCGCCCACCCCCTTCGCGCAATCGCCCAAA
>DATNLQ010000276.1:0-4176 GCA_035602785.1 Solirubrobacteraceae bacterium | reverse complement strand
CGGCCTGCCCGCCATCGGCGTCGGCGCCCTGTGCCGGCGAGCTTGGGGGCGCAGGACCCAGGCGCCGGGCGCCCAGGTTCAGCAGCGAGATGGCCGTCTGGGCCATCATGTCGGTCGTCGTGATGCGGCTCAGTTCGGCCTCGTAGGCCCTGCGAAGCTCCTCCTCGCTGGGTGCCTGGGGGCCGCCCGCCGCGTCCGTAGTCGAAGTGGGATCCCATCCCCCCTGGGCCGCGCCTGGATCTGCGCTCACACGGTCACCTTCTCTCGATATGTCGCACTGGTCTCGGCCACGGATGCCGCGTAGACCTCCTGCGGCGTGGCGCCGGCGTTGATCATCCGTCGCTGGCGCTGGGCGCCGTTGGCCGCGGGAAAGGAAAGCTCGATGCCCAGCTCGGCGCGCACCGGCGCCGTCCATGCGGCCAGCCGCTCGATCGCGCCCGCCGCCGGATACTCCTGCGCGCGCTCCAAATCGATCAACCTGCCGTCCAGGCCGAAGCGGATCGCCCGCCACATGTTCTCCTCGATCATGCGCGGCGCGGGATCCTCGAAGGGGACGCCTTCGTCGACGTCGCGCATCGCCTGCGCGATGCACGCGACCATCAGGGCGGCCAGCGCGTCTGACTCCTGCGCGGTGGCCTGCACGTCGCAGATGCGCACCTCGACGGTGCCGAAGCTGAAGTGCGGGCGGACCGACCACCACACCTGGGTGAACTCGACGATGGAGTGGGTCTTCAGGAGGAACTCGACGTAGTCGCGGTAGGCGCGCCAGCCGCCGAAGGCGTCGGGAACCCCGCAGCGCGGAAAGCTCTTGGTGAAGCTCTGCGTGCGCGCGGACGCCAGCCCGCTGTCGCGGCCGTCCAGGAACGGCGAGTTGGCGGAGATCGCCAGCAGCAGCGGCAGCACCGGGCGCAGGCGATCGCACACACGCACCGCGCGGTCGATGTCGCGCACCCCCAGGTGCACGTGCACGCTGAAGGTGTTGTTGCGCCAGGCCACGTACTTCAGGCCATCCTCGACTCGGCGGTAGTGCTCGGTGTCGATCAGCGCCTGCTCGCGGTAGTCGGCCCAGGGATGGGTGCCCGTGGCGCCGAGCGCGACGCCCTGCGCGTCGGCCAGCGCGAACAGCCGCCGGCGACGCTCGCGCTGGCGCGCCAGCGCGTCGTGCAGGTCGGCGCCGGTGCCCGAGATGATCTCGATCTCCGATTTGATCAGCTCGCCGGCGATGCTTGGCGCGAGAATCTCGTCGTCGGCGGCGACCGCGCGCAGCTGCTCGAAGCGCGGCAGCAGGTCAAGCGTGTGCGGATCGAGGATCGCGAACTCCTCCTCGACCCCGACCGTCAGGTCGGTCGCCTGCGCAAATGTCTGCGCCGCACGATCTAGATCCAGGCTGTTCATCTCGTGGCGTCTGCGATACGGGGATGGCGGTTGGCGATATGGCGGGCGGGCAGGGGCGCTCAGGTGAGGTAGAAGTACAGCGCGTAGAGCAGGTCGACGGCGGGACTGGAGGTGTGCACGGTCACCTCAGGTGGCACGTCAAGCAGCGACTCGGAGTAGTTGAAGATGATCTTCACGCCACACTCCACCAGCTCGTCGGCCAGTCCCTGGGCGGCCTGCTTGGGCACGGCCAGCACGCCCACGACGATGTCCTCATCCTCGACCACCTGGCGCAGCTCGCGGATGTGGCTGACGACCTGGTTGCCGACTTTTGTTCCCACCTTGACCTCGTCTGAGTCGAAGATGGCCACCACGCGAAAGCCGTGGTCGGCGAAGATTTCCGAGGAGGCGATCGCCTTGCCCAGGTGCCCGGCGCCGATCAGCGCGATGTTGTGCTGTCCGGCGGTGCGCAGGATCTTGCGGATCTGCGAGACCAGCGCCTCGACGTTGTAGCCGACGCCGCGCTTGCCGAACTTGCCAAAGCCGGACAGGTCGCGGCGTATCTGCGTGGAGTTGACGTGCGTGTAGTCGGCCAGCTCCTGGGATGAGATCGTCTCCTTGCCCATCTTCTTAGCCTGGGTCAACACCTGCAGGTAGCGCGACAACCTCGCCGCCACGCCGAGCGAAAGCCGCTCGTTGGCCGAGACGGTCGCGCCCCGCGCGCCGCCCAGCGCACCGGTCACCGGTTCTCCGTAGCTCATCGCCGTGACTCTAGACGCTCGCGCACGAGCTTCTCATGTACGACGAATTCGCACAGCTCCTCGCCGTCGAGCGCGACGACCGGGATGCGCTCGAAATAAGCCCGGTGCAGGGACTCATCAGAGGTTATGTCGCGCTCGTCTACGACGAAGTCCAGCTCGGCCTGCAGGCGGCCCAGCGCAGCGAGCGCGTCCTCGCACAGGTGGCAGCCGGGCGCGGTGTACACCGTCAGGACGGGCACCGGGCGCGAAGTGGAGTCGCTGGCACGATCGTTCGTCGAAATGGCATGTGGACGGGCATTCATAGCGGTCGCTCGCCGGTCGCATATGCGTCGAGCGCCAGATAGCCCGGGTAGGCCAGACGCCGACCGTAGCGGGCGGCGCTGGCGATCATCGCGGCGTTGTCGGTGCACAGCGCCGGAGGTGGAATGTGCAGTGTCGCTCCGAGCGCCTGTAGGCGTCTGCGCAGCTCGCCATTGACCGCCACGCCGCCCCCCACCGCCAGCCGGTCCAGGCCGCTGCGCTCGAGCGCTCGCTCCGCATGGTCGAGCAGGCTGTCGACGATCGCCGCCTGATATGACGCCGCCAGGTCCGACGCCCGTGCAAGCACGTCCTGCGGCGAGAGCTCGCGCAACTTGTACAGCAGTGCCGTCTTCAGGCCGGCGAAGGAGAAGTCGAGCCCCTGCGCGAAGGCGCGGTGCGCGCGCCCGCGTCCGCCACGTGCGCTCTCGGCGCGCGAGCCGGGGAAGGAGAACGCCTGCGGGTCGCCGCCGACCGCAAGGCGCTCCAGCGCCGGCCCGCCGGGGTACCCCAGCCCGAGCATCCGCGCGCCCTTGTCGAACGCCTCGCCGGCGGCGTCGTCGAGTGTGCGCCCGAGCACGTCGAAGCCGTCGTGCTCGTCGACTTGCGCCAGCAGCGTGTGCCCGCCGCTCGCTATCAGGCACAAGAAGGGGGGCCGAAAGCCCTCGCCAGGCCCGTCGGCCGCCAGGAAGGTGGCCGCGACGTGGCCCTGCAGATGGTCGACGCCCGCAAACGGCAGCTCGCGCGCGGCCGCAATCGCCTTGGCGGTCGACAGCCCGACCAGCAGCGCGCCCACCAGCCCGGGGCCCTGCGTGGCGGCGACCAGGTCGACATCCTCGAGCGTGGCGCCCGCCTGCTCCAGCGCGCGCTCCACGATCAGGTTGACGAGCTCGAGGTGGTGGCGCGAGGCGATCTCCGGGACCACCCCACCAAAGCGCGCGTGGGCCTCCTGCGAGGAGATGATGTTGGCGCGCAGGCGCCCGTCGCCGTCCATGATCGCGGCGCACGTGTCGTCGCAGCTGGTCTCCAACGCCAGGATCGTCATATCGATCAGATCCCGCCCGCCCCGGGCACGTCTTCCAGCGAGCCCTGCAGCGTGGCGGGCGTGCGCCACATCACGAGCGCGTCCTCGCCGTTGTCCTGGTAGTAGCGCCGGCGTGTGCCCGCCGCACGAAAGCCCTCGCGTTCGTAGAGGTGGATGGCGACGGCGTTGGAGCGGCGCACCTCGAGCGTAAAGCGCGCGTCGGGGTCTGCGACGCGCTCGTACAGCTGCGCGAGCATCGCCGAGGCCAACCCCAGGCGCTGGTAGTCGAGGTCCACGGCCACGTTCATGACGTGCCAGACCGTGTCGTAGCGCGAGCAGATCAGATAGCCCACCAGCCGCTCCTCCCCGTCGGCCGGCGTGGCTGTCGCGGCCAGGCATATACCCGACTGCTTAGACAGCTCCAGCACGAACATGGCAAGCGACCACGGTGTCGGAAACACCCGCCGCTCAATCGCGATCACCTGTGGCAGATCGGGATAGGTCAGCGAGCGGATGCGCAGCGTCGGGGGCTCGCGCTGCAGCGAATTCCCTGATGAGGCCCGCTCGCTCACGACGCACCGGCGGGAGCGTCCTGCGCACTCGCCAGCGCCAGCTCGGCGTCGGGGCGGCGACGGTAGTCGGGCAGGACCTGCTCGGGCCCGGTAGCGGCCTGAGCACGCACGCCCAGCTCGCAGATCGTGCCCGCGCTCACGCGATGCA
>DATNLQ010000263.1:0-6277 GCA_035602785.1 Solirubrobacteraceae bacterium | reverse complement strand
CGCGTGCCTCCGACGTGATGATGGATCACCCGCTTGCGCTGCAACTGCGAAACCTTCAGACGCTCGTTGAGATCGCCGTCGACAAGAACTCCACCGTCGTCTTCCCGGCGCCGCTCATGAGCACGATCCAGGAGCTCGGCGCGTTCCTCAAACGCGAGACGATCGCCGCGGGTGGGCTTCCGGCCTCGCCCGCGGGCCCGGCGTCAGCGAATGGTGGCGTGGGGGCCAGCCATGTCTGAGAGCGCTCAGACAGAGGTGCATGACTCGCCGGCGCCCGGGGTGATCCTGGGGACGACGCATGTTCAAGGGGCGCACGACTCATCCCCGCGGGAGACTGCGGTGCAGTCGCCCGGCCCGCCGCCGCCGGTCGAGCCGCGCGGTGCTCGTCTCGTTCGTCGTGCCCACCGCGTCCGTCTTTACCTCTATGCGTTCTTCACTGTGGCTGTGCTCGCCTACGTGGTTGCGCTCGCCGCGTCCAACACCCACCGCGTGAGGGTCGACTGGATCTTCGCGAGATCCTCGGTCGCGCTTATCTGGCTGGTGACGCTCGCAGCAATCCTGGGCTGGCTGCTGGGCCTCGTCGTCGCCGCAGTGTTTCGCTGGCGCACGCGCGCGCCAGGAGGACCGTCATGAACGGCAACGTGCCCTGGGGCGGGGCCTGCCGAGCGATCGGGTCGTCGCGATGATCGGCTCGGGGCGAATGGAGGAGCTGAAGGCGGAAGCCCGCTATCACCGCGAGCGCTGCGAGCTCTACAAGGCAAAGACCCACGGCTCGCGCCTGACGAGCGCCACGCGCCTGCGCGAACTCGAACGCAGACACAAAGGGGCCGACGCGCGCCTGCGCTCAGCAGAGCGGGAGAACGCACGCGAGCGCGACATGTGATCGCGCCCGAGTTGCCGTCAGCCCCCGTAGATCCTCACCGGTGTGCCTGGGCCGATGCGGGCGGCCAGCCAATCGATGCTTGCGGTGTCGAGGCGGACGCAGCCATGAGATTCTGCGGCGCCCAGCGTTCCTCCGAGGTCGTTGCGTCCGTGTATCGCGATCTGGCCTGGGCCGCCTTCGAATTCCTGCAATACGTTTGAGCGTGCGCTGAGGGCCAGCGCGAACGGCCCGCCCGCCTGGCCGGCTTGCATCTGAACCGTCTCCTCGACGAAGAACTGACCGGTGGGCGTCGGTGTCGAGGGCTTGCCCACCACCGCTTGGAAGGTTCTCACCGTGCGCCCATCGCGGTAGACCCTCACGCTGCGCGCGGCGAGGTCGACCAGGATGCGCCAGCCCGTCACGACTGCTCGGGTGCCGTTCTGGGCGATCCAGCCCGTCGATCCGTCGGGGCGACCGGGGAGCATCACGTGCAGCCACCGCGCCCCGCCGGGATCGGTCGAGTGTCCGGTCACGGGCAGGGTGGTCTGCTCGCCGGTGATCGGCCTGCGAGCGCCCACGAGCGCGACCTGTGGGGATCGGGCCTCGGGCGCTTGGTGCGCGGCGTGCGCAGTGAGCAGGAGCGCGAGCTCCTGCGTCGCCTGCACGCGAGTCGGGATACCGGCGGCGGCCGCCGAGCCGGCCGTGAGGCTCAGCAGACATGCCGCGGCGAGCCCCACGCTCAGCCGGTGAATGAGCCCCTCCGATGCGGCAGCGCCGGCCGCGCGGGCGAGCGTGGTTTGGATGGTCTCCGCGCGCGATGGTGTTTGTGGTGCTTCGCGATGCTTTTCGACGCAATCGGCAGCCGGGGAGTGGTTGTGGCGGCGACAGGGCTCGATCCTGCGCCTGTGGTGGTCCCGGGAGCGGTCGTTCCCGCTGCTCCGGTGGTTGCTCCTCCGCCGGTGGTCGCTTTTTCGAGCGCTTCCGTTTCTACCGGGGTGGTCGTTTCCGTGCCGCCACCGCTCCCGCTTGCGCTGGAGGCGCAGGTGGACGTGGTGATGGTGTTGTCTTCCAGGGTCACCGCGGCCGTCCGCGCGAGCAGCCTGCCGTGGATCGTGGCGGCCGTGTTGGCGGTGATCGAGGCCGAGGCCATGATCGTGCCGACGAAGTGCGTGCCGCTGCCCAGCGTTGCCGAGGAGCCGACCTGCCAGAAGACGTTGCACGCCTGCGCGCCGTTGACGAGCGAGACGGTGGTGTTCGAGCCGGTGATCAGCGTCGAGCCGATCTGGAAGATGAACACCGCGTCGGGGTTGCCTTCGGCGTTGAGGGTGACGCTCCCCGATGACAGCAGCAGCGATTCGCTGGCGTTGTAGACGCCGGGGGAGAAGGTCTGACCTGCGAGCTGGGTCCCGGCGGAGCCGTTGGGCGGACGCGATTCGGCGTTGGTGTAGGCGGTGGTGAGGGCGTTCTTGGCTTCTATCGCCACCTGGTCATCGACATGAGTCTGCCCGAGCACGCGCGGTGCGCCGGTCACCGACGTACCGGGATACAAGCCCAGGTCGCCGAACATCGTCGTGGGGCCGGTGTTGGTGACGGTCGAGCCTGCCAACACCGAGAAGCTCGCGGCCGTTCCCAAGCCGACAGTCGCGGTGGCGCCCAGGGCGCTGCTTGCGAACAGGAGGCAGGACAGCGCCCCGACGAAGATGAGCCCTGCTCGAAACGTCCTGCGGCCGCGCCGAGACGTCGAGTGTCGGCCTGCTGCGAGGGAGCCGCTCGGAGGCGACTCGTGCTTCTCTGGGACGCCACTGTTCATGGGCGTCTCCTGACTGCGGCATCAAAGCACCGCGATAGAAGGGGAATGGCTCCCGGTCACATCGACCTATTATGTAACCCGACAGCTGACCGCATCAGCGTTAGCGGGGTGCGAGCGACCGGACACATGTCGAGACGATCTCAGCCAACGCGTTTCAAGGTGGCGGCTACTCGCTGAGAGCGCCTGTCAGTTGTGGCGTGTTCCACGTCCGCGTCGAGAGCGCCCCAACGGCGCGGCGATTCGACGCCTGGGCTGGTGCTCGGGCCCGACAAGCTCTGGCCATGAGTCAGGCGCTCGCGGCGCGGTGAGCTCGCGCCGAGAGGAGACGCCAAGCTTGCGGTAGATCTTGCGTGCGTGGGTGCGGATCGTCTCGACGCCCACGTCCAGGGCGAGGGCGATCTGTGCGTTTGAGTGACCTTTCTGCAGCAGGGGAAGCACTTCTGCCTCTCGCCTGCTCAGCAGGCCTCCACCTGCAACCAGGCCGTCGCCTGAGCTTGCCGGGACGCGCGGGATCAGCTGGAGTCCTCGAGAGGCAAGATGGATTGCGTTGATCACATCGCGCGACTGGGTGTCCCTGCCCAGGCAGGCGCTCGCTCCAAATGCGAGCAGCTGCGCACACTCGACCGGCGAGAAATCGCTCCCGAACAGGACCAGTCGAGTCGCCGGATAGGAGCCACTGAGCTCGCGGACCTCGGCCAACTTCCCCAGGGCGCCGACGTCTAGGATCGCGACGTCTGGATGATGAGCGCTCAGCACGACTCCGATTCGCCTGTGCTCCACGTCGGCGGCGACGGTCGCGAGACTCGGATCGCTCTCGATCAGCCCGCGCAGGCCTCGGGCAAAGAGGTCGTCGAAGTGGGAGAGAACTACGGTGATGGGGGCATGTGGGGGCATAGGCGGCCCGGCGTGGGCCAGCGCGTATGTCCTTATCGGCAGTGAGGAGCACAAGGGTGAGCTTGGTCTCACCCCTAGCTCCCCCATCATTCCACCAAGATCACCCCCTTGGGGGGAAGAACTGGCCGGCCACCGGCCTCACCATGTAAGGCATGGGTCGTCTCCTGCTTCCGGTCATGCTCGCAACGACGCTTCTCCTGCCCGCATCGGCCCGCGCTCACGGCAGCCGGTCTCACCTGCCTCATGTCTCGAGCACGACGCGCCGACAGGCCTCAGGCGCACGGGCTGAGGCTCACAGGCCAAGGCAACCGACCACGAATCCCGTGGCGCTTGCGTTGAAGCTCGCCGAGCGCTATTGGCATGGTGTCCCGGCGTGTGGCACACCTGTGATCGTGACAAGTCCTCATCAACTGCCCAACTCTGCCTACGAAGCCGTAACGAGCCCCGAACCGAAGGACTCCGTCGTTGAGATGTGGACCGAAGTGCAGAGCTGCACAATCACGATCAACGCCTCTCTGTGGGGAAGCTGGCATCGGGACGATGAATCCTTTCAGTGGTTTTGCGATGCGATGACGCACGAGGTGGGGCACCTGTTTGGCCATCCCGATGGCGGACAGACGGACCCTTCGTTGATCACTTATCCTTTCCTCAGTGCAACAAGTCCCAACTTCAACTCTGTCCCTGAGTGTCAGGCAGTCACTCTGCGGTATGGCTCAGAGGAGATTCGTAGCGAAGAGATACTGCGCCATCGTTGATGCCGCTGGCGTGCCGGTCTCATCCGGTCAGAGACATTGATGACAGTGGTCTGGCATAAAATCCCGCGAGATGCGGGAAAGTCACGCGGCTGGCGGGCAGTCGGAGTAGGAGCCGTCCGATTCTTTGTCGTTTCCGCCAACAGTAGGTCTGTTGGGGTTCCGCCGTCGAAGCAGTAGGGGTAGCCCGCAGCCTGCATGCACTGGGCCGCGGCTAGCGGTTAAAGCCTCGCGCTAGCGCTTGCAGTTCTTCGCTCGAGGTGACGAACGGTCCTCCAGCCCACCAGTAGGTCACCCAGGTGCTGCCGCCAATCGAAGGAGGCTGTAGCCACTCTATCCAGTAGGTTGATCCTGGTGTTACGCCGATATCGCCAATGTCGGCGAGCGTGGCGCCGTAGTTGACGATCTGAGGATTGGCTTCGGCTAGCTGTCCAGGGCAGGCGCCGTCGCTTTCCGGCTGCGCGCTACACAGGCGCAGCGTGATGTCGTAAGGGACGGGTTCGCCTGCGCTGAGCGCCGGGTTGCCGACTGTGGTGCCAAGTTCGGTGATTGTGTTGGACCGGGCCGTGAATGGCTGCCAGGCGACGTCGAAGTAGCCGTGGTGTGTCGCTCCGGGTTCGATTCGGTCGTAGCTTGTTAGGGCCTGACGATCAGGTTCAGGTGTCACGGGCGTTGGGGTCGTCGGCGGTGCGGGGGGGAGCGACGGGGGCGTGGGCGTAATGGGCGGCAGTTTCGCTGGTGGGGTGCATCCTGTCCACAGCGGGATCTTGGTGCCAGCGTAGGGGTGTGTGCTCAGTTCATGACCGAGAAAGGACACACCAGCGGTGAGCTTGCCAAAGTCGGCTACAAGACTGCAGGTGTGGCCGGTGCTCCAGGAAAATGCCAGGCCAAAGTCAGCCTCGACGTGGACGTTGCCGCCCTTCGCGACGCCGATCCCGGCCTGTATGCCGATCGTTGCGGACAGGCCGGCAGTACCGACGATCGACGGGGCGCCTTCGACCCAGACGTTGGTCCCTTGCTCGGCTAGCGTGGCGGTGTTTTCTTGTGTCCCGGCGGCTACGGTTGCGACCGTGGTGCTCGCGATATTGAACTTGCCAGCTTCCAATTTGCCTTCGATATGGGCGCTCGCCTTGACGGGTATCGTCGCGAACACGGGAATGATCACGGGGCCAATTGCAAAGGCTCCCTGATACGGCCCAATTTCCCCCAGCTGCCAGTTGCAGTTGAGGCCAATTGCGGCAACCGAGACTCCGAGCGACTCCGTGCTTCGGACTGCCAGTGTCAGCCTGAGCTGGGGCGGCAGTATCCCAAGCGATGCTTGACGCAATTCCACGCTGTCCAAGTGGGCGGCCGGCGCAAATAGGCTCGGACCGCTGCAATCGCTTGCTAGGCGCCCCGAGGGCTCTAGATTCGACCTTGTGTTGGCGGTGGTTGCCGGTTCGCCAGGCGGCAACGTGAGCGGCAGAGCGCCGGCAAAAGCGAGCTCGGGCACGGCGTCGCCGATCGAGACCGCCCGCAAAGATGCTCGGACGGACCCTCCTTCCTGGTGAACTCGTGTGACCTTCGAGATCAGTCCATAAGGGAGCGCGTGGCTCGGACCGCTGGTGAAGATCGTGCCGGCCGTGGGCCTCTCTCGGGATGGGAGGATGATCGCCGTGGGGTTTGTGGTGTCGCCGGCGACCCGCAAGATCGTCCTCGGGAGCGGCCTCACTGCGGGATTGACGATTCCCGCGTAGGTGACCAGTAGGCGCGAGGATCGGCCTGGGTTGACGTCAAGCTGAAACCGACGCCTTGTCGGGTATGCCGTCGCTCCTCTCGGGATGCGGGCTGTGCCGTGCGCCATTTCGACGGGCTTGACGATGATCACATAGCGTCCTGCGCTGAGCCCGGTGAGCGACTCGTGCCTGGAGGCGACGGTAAGCGCGGTACCCGGCCCATAGATGCTGAGCTTCATCACCT
>DATNLQ010000250.1:0-10930 GCA_035602785.1 Solirubrobacteraceae bacterium | reverse complement strand
CAGCGAGTCCAGATCCTCGCCGGCGAGCAGGACCCTACGCTGCGATCCGTCGATCGTGACGGTCACGCGCCGCTCGTGGATGGCGCTCACTTGGCCGCGGGTGCCGTTCTCGACCCGTGGCTGCCCTCGGGGGCGGTGCTGCGCGGTGAACGCGATGAGGTCGCCTTCACGCAGGCCGTAGTGGACGCCGGATAGCGGGATCTCCTGGTGTCCGAGTTCGCCCCGCTGTGCGCGTAGGTGTTGTGCGCGGGCGTTGAGCCGGTCGATCTCCGTGTTCGACGCGTCAGCGATCAACGCGACCTCGCGGATATCGCGCCCCTCAGTGAGCGCGGCCCATGTTTGTACGGCTTGCTCTGCCGCCTGGTCGCGTGTGTCGAAGAGGTGTAGCTGGCCGCGTGAGACGTAGTGCGCCATCGCGCGCTCAGGTTCTCCCGCGCGTAGTGCCTGCCACGCACGTCGGTCGGCAGAGTCCTTGGTGCGGTGGATGTCCGTGAGTTCGGCGCTGGGTGCGTGCTCGGTGAGCCGGTCGAACATGCCGCCGGGGCCGATCGAGGGGAGCTGCTTGCCGTCGCCGACAGCGATCAGCTTCGCCCCGGAGCGCTCGATGAGCTCGGTCAGGGCGTCGAGGCGCTTGTGGTCGACCATCCCCGCCTCGTCCAGGATCACTGTCGTGTCCCTGCCCACATGGATGGCCCCTGTGTTCGCGCGGGCGACCAGCGCGTCCAGAGTGAGTGTCTGCCCGGCCAGCGCGGGGCTGTCGGCACCGAGCCGCTCTGCGGTGGAGCCGGACACCGCGACCCCGATCGTCTCTCGCCCGGCGGCCTGCCCGGCACGGGCGACCGCGTCGATCACCACACCCTTGCCGGTCCCGGCCGGGCCGACGAGGACCGCGGCACGCTCGGGACCCGTGAGGACTTCGAGCGCGTGGTGCTGCTCAGCGCTGAGCGGTCCGCCGATGCGCTCCGCGACCTCCCGGGCAGCGTTCTCGCGTGCAACGTGTCCGACGTCCCGGCCCGCGGGCTGGGCGAGCTGTGTGGCGCAGCGCTCGATCGCCTGCTCCTGGGCACGCACCGCCAGGGTGGTCATCCGCCCGCCCTCCAAGGTCAGCACGCGCCGGTCGCGGACCATCCCCCGCGCTACGGCCAGCGCCTTATCCGGCGCCATCTCTCCGGCGGCTTGCTCCAGCACGACCGCGCGCAGGTCGCGCTCCTGGAAGACGGCGTGCTGCTCGGTCAGCTTCGCCTCGACACGATCCTCGATCGCGCGCTCGGCCTTTGGGCGCTCGGATGCGCCGATCAGCCGCACCGCCTCATCGGGGCCGAACCCGTGACCGCGGCCGGTCTGTGTCCACACTCGTTGCAGGTCCGAGCGTGTGGTCAGCTCCTTCGCGCGGCGGTTCTCGAGCGCGAGGTTGCGAAGCTCCCCGCGTTCGGGTGCTCGGCCGTAGCGGGCACGGAAGCGCTCCGCCGCCCTGGCGACCTCACGCGAGCGCCCGGAGAACGCCTCGCACAGCTCGCGGGGGACGCCGGCGATCTCGAAGTACCGGCCGTCCTTGCCCGTGCCATGTGCGATCGCGTACCCCTCCCGCACGAGCTCGTCGGCGAGCGCGGAGCGGTAGAACGCACCGAGCTCCCGTGCGGAGCGGAAGATCGGCCGCGAGGCGACCGCCACGATCCGGTCGTCGTCGCGTACGGCGCCGGTGATGACGACATGACTGTGCAGTTGCGGGTCCGGGGCCTGGGCGCCCGAGACTCCGCGGGCCGTGGTGTGCCGGTACTCGGTGGCGATCACGTCCTTGGCGTGCTCTTCTACGACCTGGCCGCTGTAGCGGCGGCGCACAACAGGAACCTGCTCTCGCAGGTAGAGGATCGTCTGCTCGACCGCGCTGGCGTGGGCCTGCTCGATCTGCTCGCGCTGCCACGGGTCGCCGAGCACCCACACCGTCGAGACGGACTTCGGTGCGCTGAACGTCACGTCGATCCCGCCGCCCCGCCCGCCGCCGCCGCCCTCTGGACGAAGCCACCGGCCGGTGCCAGGGTGACGGCCCTCCATCAGCGCGATGAAGTCCGCGCCGTCCACCGGCTCTCCGGGCTGAACTCCGAGGCTCTCCAGGGTCTCGGCGTCGGCCAGCCAGCGGCCGGGGGCCTGCGTCATCTCGCCATTGGGTGTCAGGTAGTAGTCCCCGCGCTCGGGCTCCACGGTCTTGCTCTCCAGGTAGCGCGCGTACCCGCCGCCTCGGGACGCACCTATGCTCGCCGCAGTCATCACATGGGTGATGACCCTGAGCGCGCCAAACCGGCCATGAAATTCGCACAGCGCTCGCTGTGCCACGGCACAGCCGTGCATGTTGTCTGTACTGCTGTGGGAGCGAAGCGACGTGAGGCCGCTCGGGAGGGCCGTCAGCCCGCTGTAGCGAGTGAGGTGGCCACGGCTGGTTCGCTGTCGAAGGCTCGGTTGGGCGACCGCTCGCGTTGAGCCGAGCGAAGAGGCGCGGGCTGGGCCGCGAACTCGTTGGCCGGTCCGGGCGGGTTGGGGTCACTAACCCACAACACCAATTCCTATGCCCAGACGTCGATGAGCACCATTCCCAAATCCATAGCCACTCATCCGCCGCTCACGCGCGACGACGTGCTCGACGGCCGCGATGTCGCCGAGCTGCTGCATCTCCCGATCTCAACGGTCCTTGAATACGCGCGGCGCGGACTGCTACCTGGACGCAAGCTCGGACGGCGATGGATCTTCCTGCGTGACGAGGTCGAGGCGGCAGTGAGAGGCCGGTCGGTGGACAGGTCGGCGGCGTGAGGCGCTCAGAAGACCGTGAGGCCGTAAAGCTCGGCGATGCGCGTCAGCGCAGGGTCATCGCGTGTGATGGGTCGTCGCTCCTGCTCTTCGAGCGCTGCGTCCTCGAACAGCGCCCAGCACTCCCATTCGGATGAGAGCCGCGACAGGTAGCGAATGCCGGCGTACTTGAGGCGATCGTCTGCGTCGCGCTGCTCGTAGGCCCAGCGGCCGATCCAGCGCGTGATGCGGCGGTCTCCGCCGCGCACCGTCGGGACGTCGAGGTCGCTGTACCCGTAGTAGGCGAGCAGCTCGCCGAGCTCGTTGCGGAGCAGCGCACGGGTCTCCGCCGCCTCGACATCGAGAAAGCGGACTACCGGGATCGCCTTGCTCGACGCAGGGACAGCACGGACCGCAAGACGGCGGTGTCGCCAGTCGGCCGGAACCTCACCGAGCGCCATGAAGCCCTCCTCGTTCGCCGCTGCGCTCAGACCGGGGTCGGGCCGGAAACGGGAGAGCGTCTCGCCAAAGCACGCTTCGACTGTCGTCGCGAAGTAGCAGACACGGTAATCACCGGTGGGACTGTCGAAACGGTTACCGGTGGTGCGGTTCTCGAGCAGGCCGGGGTCCAGCGGGTCGCTGAAGCGAAGCGGGTCGGGTGAGCGCCCGACGCGCCACAGGCCGCCCTTCGGAGGCTCAACTATCTTCGGTCTTTTGGGTCGCACTCATCCCCCGGCTAGGAACGCCTTGGCCGCCACGAGTACCTCGCGGAAGTCTCCTTCGCGGATGCTCTGCGCTGGGGATTGGTCGTCGAGCTGCGGGTTCAGGCCGAGGAACCATGCGCGGACGGTGTGGGGCGACTCCTCTGCGAGCAGCAGCTGGAACGTCTGGTAGGCGCAGCGCAAGCGCTGCTCGTGCTCTGCTCGCGGAGCGCGCTCCCCGGCCGCCCAGCGCGCGACTGTTCTGGGGTCGGACACGCCCGCTACGTGCGCAACCAGTTTCTGTCCGAGCACCTCCTGGAGGTATCTGACGACGTCGGCGATGTTCGACTCGACGGCCTTCCGGTGGGCTTGTTCTGGGGCTGAACGGAGCTTTGGCATGGTTCCCTCGCTCGTCGTGGCACTTGATCGCGTGCTCTTGGGCTTGGCGTAGTTGGATGTTAGCCGATGGCCCGGTTCTTGGCCGGTATTTTGGCCATGTTATTGGCACGCTCCGCTATTACTGCGCCGTCTGGTCAGCCGATGGCTCACGGGCAAACGCTCGATTGACCCGGTCAAGATCCTCGGGCCGAGCCTTGGCATGCATGTAGCGCTCCGTGGTGGTGATACGCGAGTGTCCAAGGAACTCCTGGACGAAGCGCGCGTCGGCGTGTCGGGCGATGAGGCTGCCGGCGGCATGGCGCAGGGCGTGGAAGCGCAGTGGGCGCAGCCCGGCGGCGTCGCGAGCTGCCTTGAAGCGGCGCCGGACGGCCGACGGATCAAGGCGCCGGCCGAGGCGCGAGCAGAAGATGTAGTCCTCGCGCGAGGTGTAGTCGCCGCGGGCGTGCAGCCGTTCGAGGGCTTCCGCCGCTGGGTCGGCGAGCGGGAGAAACCGTGCCTGCCAGCTCTTTGTCGGTCCCTCCACGCCGGCGGACACGGCGCGATGGACGACCATGCGGCGCGCGTCGAGGTCGATGTCCTCCCACCGCAGCGCGATCAGCTCGCCGAGGCGCAGGCCGGTGTACGCGGCCAGGCGGAACAGCTCACCGTCCTGTGCGTCCTCGCGTGCGCGCCAGACGATCTCATCGGCGTTCAGATTGCTCGGCTGTGCACCGCGGTGTGACCCGTCGGCCGCTGCGGATGCGATCTGCTCGACCTCCTCGGGCTCGTAGAAGTCGAGCACCGCTGCCGGTGGTTCGCGGCGCTTGGTTGTGCCGGCCACGGGGTTTGAGGGCAGGTTGTGGGTGTCCACACGGCAGGCGAAACCAAAGATCGCCGAGAGCACCTGGCGGTTCTTGTTGACCGAACGCGGGGAGATACCCTCGCTGTCCAGCTTGCGCAGGAACGCGGAGATCTCCCGTGTGGTGATCTTCGCCGCGGGCCTCTCGCCAAACGTGGCCATGAGCACTCCGGGGCTCTTGCCCTTGCCGCGGCGGTGCGGCGCGCCGGGCTCGGCGAGCATGTAGCGGTAATCGCTGAGCGTCGACGGCTTGGCGCCGCGCTCGTGCTGCAGGTGCTCGAGCCATTCCGCCGCCAGCTCGCGGAACGTCACCCCGCGCTCGCGGCGTTCGCGATCGCCCGCTTCGATCGCCCGCTCCTCCCGGTCGTGCTCGGCGATCAGCTCGGCCATGCGCACCGTTGCGCGCTTCTCGTCGAAGCAGCCCTCCTGCACTCGCCCGCGCCGCGGAATCCATCCGCTCCCGTCGGGCGCTCGCTCAAGCCACGCCGGGCCGACGCGGCGCTTCACCTGTCGCCCTCCGCGTCTCCACTTGGCCTCGTAGACCGGCCTGTCCGCACGGCCCGCAACTACAAGCGCGCCGGTCGGATCGCTGCCGTTCTGTTCGCCGTCAACAGCCATCGATTGTTAAGAGTACCACCCGAGTACCGCCCAGTGGCGAGTACCGCTTTGAGTACCCAACCAGTCGATTTTGCCAGCAATAACGCCACTTTGGACGACGCTAACGCCCCGTATCTATTGGCTCCAGCATGCCCGCCCCTGCTTTGCAAGCAGGAGGTCACCGGTTCGATCCCGGTTGGCTCCATAAGTACCTGCAAATGAGCGGTTTTTGGAGTTGGCTCTGGGGCGTGTTTCGTGCCGTTGGTGTTTTGTCCATCCCCTGCCCATCGCGCGAAACCCCAGCAAATACGGGCCTCTTTCAACCGCTAGCCACGCTTCCTTCGGAACAGGCGCTCTCATAGTTGATATACAGGCGTTGCCGATGAAGTGCCTGCAATTCGGAGGACTTCTGGACTTCTACGGGGAAGTGTTCTCGTCGCGGCGTCGCCCTCATCGCGCGGAAAGCGCCTATTTTGCAGGGAAAGCGTTTCGGCACTCGTTTTGGCACTTCCTTGTGCGCGTCAGGAAGCGACTGGCGGACAGCGGTCGACCTCGCCACCGGATGAAACCCTACGCATATAGGGCTCCCATGTGTAGACTTTCATCCGATGAGATCGGACCGCATGCTCGAGATCGTAAGGCGCGCCGGTGGCACCGTCACCTCGGCTGAGCTGATTGCCGGCGGAGCACGGTGGGAGGATCTGTACCGGCTGCGTGACCTCGGAGTCCTAGTGGAGATCTCCCGCGGCGTGTATCGCATCGCTGATGCTCCAGCGACTGCGCACCTTGATCTCGTGGCGGTGTGCCGACGGGCTCCGGCCGCGACGGTCTGCTTGAACTCGGCCGCCAGCTTCTGGGATCTGACCGACGAGATGCCAGACGTCGTGCATCTCGCGGTGCCGCGAGGCGCACATCGCCCGCGCGTCGCCTACCCGCCGACAAGGGTGCACATCTTCGCGGCTGCCACCTTCTCGCTCGGCCGGATTGAGCAAGAGGTGGAGTCGGGGGAGACGATCGCTATCAGCTCCCGCGAGCGGACGGTCGTCGATCTCATGAGATTGCGCTCACGTGTGGGGCGAGATCAAGCATTCGCTGCGCTACGGGCCTATCTGGACGGTCGCGACGCTCGGCCCGGTGAGCTCTTGGCGTTGGCTCGCGAGCTGCGCACAGGGAAGGCTATGGCGGACGCGCTGGAGACGATGCTGGCGTGAGCACGCGCAGCCCAGAGGAGGCCTATAGGGCTTTGCAGCGACTCGCGCGTGCCGACGGACGCTCCACACAGCAGGCGTTCGAGCTGTACGTGCACGAGCGCTTCCTCGCGCGCCTGGCGAACTCGCGCTTTGCGGCGCGGCTCGTGCTGAAGGGCGGCATGCTGCTGGCGGCGCTCGATGCACGGCGCGCCACCCGCGACGCCGACATGCTCGCCCGGGGGATCGACAACGACATGGAGAACCTGCGCGATGTCGTTAGCGAGATCGCCGCGATCGAGCTCACGGATGGGGTCGTGTTCGACGTCGAACGCATCTCGCTCGTCACAATCCGCGAGGACGCAAAATACGAGGGCATCCGAGTTGTCGTGCCCGCAAGCCTGGGTGGTGCTGTCTTGAGGCATTCAGCATTTCCTGTTCGCCGAGGCAAAGAGCTATCCCAATAAACCGGGACAAGATATTCGTCGGCAGATCATCGTTTGCCCCTATCCGAAACTGAGTCACGAAGATGTATGGATCGACCTCAATCAAGAGATGGTAGCCGCCCCGATCACCGACATCAACCACTGCCCCTCAGTCGCGGGTGTCGGAAAACCAAGGGGCTGGACACCCTAACGCTTTGGAGTAAACTGTAAGTGAGTGAAGGATCTCAGTTTGCCGCTTTCCCTGGTAGTCGTCATCGTGACGGTTACCCTATGGTTTGGGGCGCATTTCGCTCAAGTAAGTATGATGCGCTCATGTCACTATGTCTGTGACTTCTGGGGCTATGAGCGCGTCGATCCACTCTGCATCATCGACCCTGTGTGTGTCTCACCGTTATACCGAACTGTGCATGATGGCACAGAAGACTGGACAGGCGTCAATGGCTGGAGCCTGCCTGGAGGACAGATGCCCGCTCCGGGCGATCGCGCTCTAGCTATCCCCAACTACATCGTCTACATGCTTGTGGTTATAGTAGGCATTCTTGGTGCAGAAAAGTATGTATCGGCGAGCCGCGAGAGACGTCTCATTCTATTGTCGATCTTCGCCTGGACGGCCGTGAGCGAGTTGTATTGGTTTATAGCCGCCACCAACCTCAACGGTGGTCTGACTGCGCCAATATTTCTTGAGGCAACGGTAACGATCGTGGTTTCTATGCTTATCTTGACGGCAGTCGCACGACGGGGAATCAACAAGGCAAGCAACCATAGATAGGCACAACGGCGCTCAACGCCGATTGTGCGATACCGCGGCCACGTTTGACTGGGTGGACGGTACGCAGCGGCAGCCGACCCGGTAGTCAGCCGACCATCGCGCACGATAGTATGCTGCTGTGGCCGAGGCAGGACAAAAGCGCGTCCAGTGGGGAGACGTACCTGGGTGGCTTCAAGTCCTCCTTGGCTTCATCGGCCTGCTCACGTTTCTTGGGGGTGCCACGGCCTCTAAGATTGTGTTGCCGAGCCCGCCAACGAAGACCGTCACGATCACCACGCCAGCGACGACCGTCACGGTCCAGGCGCCAGCGGAATCCCAGCACCCGCATCCGGCAGCGGCCGTTTATCTCAGCGACCTCCAGCCGACGGGGGGCGATATCCCCACGCGAGGTGATACCCAGATCGACAACCAGGACTTTCAACACAGCATCTTCTACGAAGGTATTCGCAGCACCGAACAGTCGAACGCGTCCGCGTGCCAGAACTCCAGCAATCCCACCTGCCGGGCGACCGACTACAGCATCGAGTCTGGCGAATACCGCCACTTCTCGGCCATGCTCGGCGTCGAAATTGAAGGTGGCTCGCACGTGGCCCAGTGGTCGTTGAGTGTCGACGGTGTCGTCGTCAAGGCCGGCACGGTCACGGTGAACAGCTCGCCTCAACAGATCACGGTCGCCATTCCCTCAGGCAAGGGGCTCGAACTCGAGGTCAGCACGCCCGATTCGTCGGGCATCGCCTACCGCGACGCCAAGATCGTCTGGGGCGACGCACAGCTCAGCTAACGTGCATCTAATCTATGCGAGCTTCTTGGCTGCTTTGCTCGGCCCCGTCTCGATGCGGGAGATGTAGGTGCCTACACTCTCGACAATGGCGCCTATTGCCGCTTGTACGACGTGGCGAGTCTCTACTCCGTCCGCAATGAGACGATAAACACCCTCGATGTTGCTCCCGGTATCCCAATTGCTTCGCTGTCCTGGCGCGAATAGGAATAGCGACCTTTGTAGGTACTCGGATCAAGATTGTTTGCTCGGAAGAACCTGTTAGCGTTGATAAACGCACCATACTTCTGTGTAAAGATAATCGGAAAGGACGCTGGATCGTCGTGCCTTGTGAAGTCAATCGCAATCGTTTGGTTTTTTGAGTCCCAATATAAATTAGCCCTCATGACACGCTGGATATCCTGAGTCATGATAAAGAACTTCGACAGTCCAATACGTCCTGCTTGGGTAATAGAGATGCCATCGATCACCCGTGCTTGAGTATATGGTGATTTCTGAAAACTGTACTTTATTAACAGCTAGTATATGCCAGGAAAGCAGCGCCCGCCAGTGAGCCTGGGTCGAAATCAATATTGACTTAACCCACGCCACCCGCGTATCGTAATACCTACATGAGCAAAGATGACGATAGCAAGAAGATTGACCTCGTTTTGACTGAAATGAGAGGTGTATCTGCCGCAGTTACCGGTCTCACACGTCATGTTGACAGAATAGATGAACGATTAGGCGGCGTTGAGCAACTACTAGGTGGTGTTGAGATTCGACTAGGCAACGTTGAAAGCGATTTATCTGAGATGAAGTCAGACGTGAAGTTCATCAAAAACGCTGTATCGGAGCAATCGTCCGACATAGATGACCATGAGCATCGCATCACACGCCTAGAGAAGAAGGCAGCCTGAATCCTTCTCTCAAGGAAGAAGGTGAGGCGCTAGGCCAGCACGTATCGCCCTCGGGCAATCCGCACGAACAATGGCGATGGTCCCGAGACGTGCAAGGCCAAGGCGCTGTACTGCGCGTCATAGGTCTTCGCCCAGCCGAGTTCATCAGCCACACGCCAAGCCGTCCGAACCAGGCCGGACGGCGTGCGGACCTTAACCGGAGCCTTGAGCAGGCGATCGAGCATGATTTCGGCGCGAGGCTTGGTGATCTCTTCTCGCCATGCCATCTCATGCAGCACCGAACTCGCCTCGACAAGCATGAGCTGTGGCGCGACCAGCTCGTGTCCTCGTAGGTTCGCGAAGCCCATCGGCGTATGGCACGCAGCGACTGCCACGGACGCATCGACGACGAGCATGGCCGTCAGTGGCCGCTACGCGACCGATGCAACGCAGCAACCCAGTTGGGCGCTGGTTTTCCGTCATCGCCAACCTGCCAATCATCGGGCAGCTCAGCCATCGGGAACAGCTCATCCTCAATCGAGCGCAGGTCCTGATCCTCGATCGCGTGACGGTGCCCGACACGTCGCGCAGGCAGGCGCCCGGAGCGGATCCAGCGACGGATCGTCTCCGGGTTCTTGCCGACACGGTCGGCGGCCTCAGCTACGGTCAGCATGCGTAGATGGTACGCGCGGCTGCGGACCCCCGGCCCATCAGGGCGCCATATGTCCGTCATGTCAGCCACGGACGCCGCCAGCAGCGCAACTGGCTCTAAGAAGCCCTTTCAAAATGAGGGTAGTCGTTGCCAGCAGAGGATTGAGCAGGCGAGTGTGGGAAAGGCTGGGTGGATCTCGGGGTCGCGCTCGTAGCGCGTTCTGAGGCGCCGGAAGTTGTGTAGGTGAGCGATGCCGCGCTCGACGACCCAGCGCTGGCGCCCGAGGCCGGAGCCATGCGCTGTTCCACGGCGAGCGATGACGGGTGTGATGCCGATGGCGCGCAGCAGCCGACGGTGCTTGTCGTGGTCATAGCCACGGTCAGCGAGGAGCCGGTCAGGCTTCTGGCGTGGCCGTCCGACCTTGCCTGTGACCGGCCGGCTGTGGAGGTCTTCGATCAGCGGCAGCAGCTGGGTGACGTCGTTGCGGTGCCCGCCGGTGAGGCCGATCGCCAGCGGGATGCCGCTCGCGTCGACGAGCAGGTGGTGCTTTGAGCCCGTGCGGGCACGGTCTACCGGGGACGGCCCCGTCAGGAGCCCCCCAAAAGGGCGCGGATATGGCTGGCATCAACCGAGGCTCGTGACCAGTCGATCTTCCCCGCGGCGTTTAGCTTCACCAAGAGCTTCTGGTGAAGTGCATCCCAGACACCGGCCTTCTGCCAGGTGCGCAGCCGTCGCCAGCACGTCACCCCGGACCCATAGCCGTACTCGCGCGGCAAGTCCTCCCATGCGATCCCGGTGTGCAGCACGTGCAAGATCCCGTTGAGCGCCAGTCGGTCGTCGATCGCCTTACGACCTGGATAGCGACGACGCCGCTCGCGCACAGGGATCAGCGGCTCGATCTCCGCCC
>DATNLQ010000249.1:0-8620 GCA_035602785.1 Solirubrobacteraceae bacterium | reverse complement strand
TCGGCGCTCTGCTGGGCAAGACGACGCAGCAGCGCCGGCACAAGCAGAACCTCCAACTCCTGCTCGTCATGCAGCGCAAGCAGCGCCGCGATGTCAAGGTCGAGCTCCTGGCAGACGGAGCGCAGGCGCAGCGTCTGCTCGCGCTCGCGCTCGGCCTTGACCACCTCCTCGCAGGCAACGAGCACGACCTCCAGCGACCAGGTGGGCGCGTGGCGCTGCAGCGAGCTGGCCAGCGCACGCGCGCGCGCCAGGCTGCTCAGGGTCGCAACAGTGATGACGCGCATCAGTCGCGTTGCTCGCGCTTGGATATCTCGCGACGCAGAGACTCGACGGCGAGGACAAGCTCGCGGGCCATCTCCTCAAGGCGCTCGATCTGCTCGTCGTGACGTTCGCGGACGTGCTCGAATTCGGCTTGCAGGCGCGCGAGCGCACCAGCCATCTCGGCTTGGCCGGCGCGGTGGCGGGCGTAGAGGGGAGCGGTGCGCAGGAGGATGCGCGAGGCCGCCGTCCAGAGCCTGTCGCGCAGGCGCGCGAGGATGCGAGCGCCGGACGATCCCTGCTTGCTCTGTTGCTCAGACGTCATCGGCGCTTGCTGAGGGCATTATTCCTGCAGCGCAGGTCAAACGGGAGCCAGTGCGCCCAATTGCCCGGCTGCTCGTTGACGCCGGCCCACGGGTCAAGCGCATCTGCGAGCTTCGCGGCGAGCGATTCCGGGGGCCACCAAGACTTGCGGACGAGCAGCACAGGACATGTCGTGACGGCGGCGAAGTCGCTGGCGTTCTCGGTCACGATCACGCGGCGATCGGCGGCGGCGAGTGCGATCAGCGTGTCGTCGGGGAGATTGTGCGCGCCCAGCCTCGCGGGGGTCGTCGCGTCGTGGCCGGCGGCGGCCAGCAGCTCGGCCGTGTCGGGCGGGAGCATGGAGTCGACGAGGAGCTTCAAGCAAGCAACCGCTCGCGCTCGACCGCCACGCGCTCGGCTGCGCCCAGCGCGCGCTCGTTGGACTGAATGCGCGCTTCGATCTCCTCACGATGGGCGGCAGCGTAGTCGAGCGCGATCCCGACCTGGCGCTCGTGGATGCCGAACTGCTGGGCTAGCGCGGCGACCCGCTCAGCCTCAGAGCCGTGGGTGTCTCGCAGAGCGGCGACGATCTCCCATACATCCGGCCCGCCGGCCAGCGCCGCTCGCCGCCCGGATGGACCGGGCTTGAACACGACCCCTGGGTGCGCAGCAGAGTCGAGACCCTCGCGCACGAACCGCTCGATCAACTCGGTCACGGTCGTACCCTCCGCGTCAGCAAGCTTGGCGAGCCGCGTGCGCAGCGTGTCATCGAGGCGGATGCTGGTCGTGGATCGGGGCATCAAGCGCTCACTTGCAATGCAACGCAATCTATCATATTGCGTTTATTCGCGCGCCAGCGCACAAGGCATGTGCATCACATGTGGTACTCATGATCCGTGGCGGACGTGAGCATCAGAGAGCTGCGCAACCACGGTGGCGAGGTGGTCGACCGCGCGACACGCGGCGAGCAGATCACCATCACTCGGTCCGGCAAAGCCGTAGCGCAGCTGAGCCCCGTGGCGCGGGCCGTCGCTTACGCGGCGTGGGCGACACCGGCGGGGACATAGTGCTCAACCGTCAGATCCTCACGCTCAAGCGCGAAGCGCAAGAGCACGCGCATAGTCACAGCTTCATCAGAGTAGCGCTAGGGCCTCTCGCTCGGGGAGGCCGGTGACCGGCCCAACCCAGGCTCTCGCGGGTCAGGCCCGACGCCGCGGCGAAGTGTGTGTGGTGCTTGCCGCCCGTGCCGGCGAGGGGCTCCTGCAACGGTGCGTGGACTCCGTGCGCGCGCAGGTTCCAGCGGGGTCATCAGTGGCGTGCGTTGAGCCACGCACGGCCAGCGTAAACGACGCCCTCGCACGCCTCGCACCGGCCGACGTCGTCATCCTGACCGAGCCGTGCCGCGTGACCGCGGGATGGCTGGAGCGCCTGCGCGAGGCCGCGCTGGGCGACACCAACACTGCCACCGCCAGCGCGCTGGCCGACACCGGCACAGAACTTGCGCTCTGCACCGAGAATCTCGGAGCAGAGAAGGCACAGCCCGGCGAAGATGACCTCGCGAGACTGGCCGACGGCCTCGCCGCGCGCACGCTGGCGCTGCGCCCCCGCCTGAGCCGGATCGTCGGACCGTGCGTGTACGTGCGCAGGGAGGCCATCGAGCTCGTCGGCCCACTGGACGAGGAGCTCGACCTGCGAGCGGCCCTGGAGATCGATTTCGCGCAGCGCTGTCTGCTCAGCGGCTTGGCCCACGTCGCCGCCGACGATGTGGTCGTGCAGCGATTGGCGCCGGATGCCCACCCCGCGGCCGGCGCGCCCACCGGGCCCGATCGGCTGGCGCCACAGCTGCTCGAGCGCTACCCCTACCTGTCCGCATCCCCTCCACTTGGTGAGTCGGGCGTCCTCGCATATGCCCTGCAGGTGGCACGGGGGGCCGGCTCCAGGCTGTGGGTTACGCTCGACGCGCGTGCCCTGGACGGCGCCGTCACGGGCACACAGGTCCACATCGTCGAGCTCATCCGCGCGCTCGCCGCTACCGGCCAGCTGCGCCTACGGCTGCTCGTGCGCGAGCACAGGATCGACCCTCAGACCCTGGAGCTACTGCGCAGCCTGCCCGAGACGGAGCTGCTGGCGGAGGACAGCATCGACGAGCGCACGCCACCGAGCACCGTCTTTCACCGCCCACAGCAGGCGTTCGCGCCGGAGGACGTCGAGCTCGCGGTGCGCCTGGGCGAGCGGATCGTGCTCAGCCAGCTCGACCTGATCGCCTATCGCAACCCGGGCTACTTCGCCGACGCGGACGCCTGGGCGGCCTACCGTCGCGCGAGCCGCCACGGGATGTCGGCCGCCGAGCGCGTGGTCGTCTTCTCCGATCACACACGCCGCGAGCTGATCGGCGACGCGCTCGTCGAGGACGAGCGGATCAGGATCGTCGCACCCGGCCTGGACCACCCCACGATCACGCCGCCGCGACGTCCCTCGGCCCTCGCCCAGCCGGCCGGCGAGGCTGACGGAGCAGAGGGCGACCTGCGCGGCTTCCTGCTCTGCCTCGGCACCGACTTTCGTCACAAGAACAGGGTGTTCGCGCTGGCGCTGCTGGCCGCGCTGCGCGAGCGCCACGGCTGGAACGGCAGCCTCGTGTTGGCGGGAACCCACATCCCCCACGGCTCCTCGCGGGAGCTCGAGCAGGCCATGCTCGAGGAGCATCCTTCGCTGCGCGAGGCCGTGATCGAGCTTGGCGCGATCAGCGAGCAGGAGAAGGCCTGGCTGATGGATCGCGCGGCAGCCGTCGTGTACCCGTCCGTCTACGAGGGCTTCGGGCTGGTGCCGTTCGAGGCGGCCCTGAGCGGTGTTCCCTGCCTGTTCGCGGCGCAATCCTCGCTGGCCGAGTCGGCCTCGCAGAACACCGCCACGATCCTGCCCTGGGATCCGCAGCGCAGCGCAGACGCCGCCCATGCCCTGCTGTGCGATCCAGCGGCGCGCGAGCGGCACTTGCGGCCCCTCACAGCCGTCGCAACCGGCCTCACGTGGCGCGCCACGGCCAACGCAATGGTCGGGCTGTACCGCGAGGCCGCTGCGGCGCCCGTGCGCGATGCTGCGACCCTGAGCCGCGACGCGGTCGAGCGCGAACGCCGTCTGACCGCCGAGCACCAGGTCGTGGTGGAACGACTCATCGGTGAGCGCGAGCACGCCCAGCGCATGTATGACGAGCTCAACGCCGAGGTCGGCTTCGGTTTGAGCCTGATCGGCCCGCACGGGAGCCTGCCGGACGGCCTGCAGCGCGCGCTGCTTGCGATCAGCGCCAAGCCCAGGCTCAGCCGAGCGCTGTATGGCGCCTGTGCGGGCGCGTTCCTGGGCGCTCGGACCATCGGGCACACGATTCGTAGACGGCCTCGCTAACGCGATCCGGACCCCCGCCGCTATACCCTGCTCTGAACGTGTCCAACCAGCCGACAGCCGTTAAGGGACGGCCGGCGCTTGCCGCCCAGGAGGTGCACAAGCGCTTCAAGATCCCCGAGGAGCGCAGCCACACGCTCAAGGAGCGTGCGCTTCATCCTCTGCGCCGTGCGCGCCATGAGCAGTTGTACGCGCTCAAGGACATCTCCTTCGCCGTTCAGCCGGGAGAGTTCTTCGGCATCGTCGGACGCAACGGCAGCGGAAAGAGCACGCTGCTGAAGTGCCTTGCCGGGATCTACCGCACCGACCAGGGAAGAATCTGGTGCCACGGACGGATGTCCACGTTCATTGAGCTGGGCGTCGGCTTCAACCCCGACCTCGCAGCCTACGAGAACGTGGCGCTGAACGGCATCATGCTCGGCCTCTCTCCCCGCGAGGCGCGGGCGCGCTATCAGCGTGTGATCGAGTTCGCTGAGCTGGAGGAGTTCCAGGACCTGAAGCTCAAGAACTACTCCTCTGGGATGCACGTCCGACTGGCCTTCTCGGTGGCAATTCAGGTCGACGCCGACATCCTGCTGATCGACGAGGTGCTCGCCGTCGGCGACGCCGCATTCCAACAGAAGTGCTTCGACGTGTTCAATCGCATGCGCGACGAAGGACGTACGATCGTGTTTGTCACACACGACATGGGAGCCGTGACGCGTTTCTGCCATCGCGCGATGCTGCTCGAGCGCGGAGAGACAGTCGATATCGGAGATCCTCGCGACATTGCCGATCGCTACCTGGAGATCGCGTTTGGACGAGGAATCGGCTACGAGGATCCGAACCTCGGCGCTCGCATGGGCGACGGCGCAGCGCGCGTCACAGACGTCTGGCTTGGGGACGACCGCTTCGATCAGCTTGCTGTGGCACCCCAATCTGAGCCGCTGACCCTCAAGGTACTCGTCAAATTTGATTCCGAAGTGCTCGATCCCGCGATCGGCATGACCCTTCTCAACGAGCACCGCCAGCCCGTGATCGTCGCGACCACCACCCAAGACGACGAGCAAACGGGCGCCTACAGAGGTGGCGAATGGGCCGTATTTGCGTTCTCCTTTCACAACATGCTCGCACCGGGGCGCTACCACCCGATCCTGACGATCAGTCATCGCGGCGACGGCTTGGACGTGATCGACCGCTATTCGGGTGGCCTGTCGTTTGTGGTCTCGGGCAGGACCGCGAGCGGTGGCATGGTCGAGATCCCTGTGCAGACTAATGTCACGCGCTGGGGGAACGTACCCCCTCCAAGCGAGATGCAGCCCGCGGGAAACGTGCGGTGAGTGCGTCGAGCCTGCCCGCGCCTATCCTAGAGCCCACTCCGAGCGATTCTGAGTCGCTCGGCCAACCGATCCGGGGGCCGCGCGCACTCGACGATAGCTGGTCGCGTTTCTGGCACCTCGCGTACAACATCGCGCGCAGCGAATTCAAACTGAAGTTCTTCGGTTCGGCGCTCGGTTATCTGTGGCAGGTGGTGCGCCCCCTGCTGCTGTTCGGCGTGCTGTACGTGTTCTTCGTCAAGATCTTCCACGTCGACAGAGGAAAGGGGGCCGCCTCCGATTTCTATGGCGCCCAACTGCTCGGCTCGATCGTGCTTTTCACGTTCTTCAGCGAAGCGACGACCGGGGCGGTGCGCAGCGTCGTCGACCGTGAGACCCTGGTGCGCAAGATCCAGTTTCCGCGGCTGGCCATCCCCATCTCGGTGGTGCTGCTTGCGCTCTTCAATCTCGGCTTGAACCTCGTGGTCGTAATGATCTTCGCGGTCGTAGCCGGGGCGCGCCCAATGCTCAGCTGGATCGAGCTGCCGCTGATCATCCTGATGCTAAGTGTGCTCGGGACCGGCGTCGCGATGCTGCTCTCGGCACTCTTCGTGCGCTTCCGCGACATCTCGCCGATCTGGGAAGTGCTCAGCCAGATCCTCTTCTACTCGTCGCCAGTGATCCTTCCCGCCGCTACGGTGCGCGAAGACCTGATTCACGGCACGCGCCACATAGTCCATATACGCGGGGTCACCCGCGTGGTCTACAAGCACGTCCAACTCGATCGCTTCCTCTACCACCTGTACACCTTGAACCCCCTCGTCGCCGTCTTCCAACAGTTCCGCCACGCGATGATCAACCACGCGACGCCCAGCGCCGGCCAGATCATGGGCAGCTGGGCGTTGCTGCTCGAGCCGCTGGGGCTGGTCGCCCTCATCTTCGTGATCGGCTTCTGGGTCTTCAACCGCGCGGCGCCGCACATCGCCGAGGACCTGTAGCCGCATTCGGACGGTCGAACTGACCGCAGGTGCCCCCGACACTAGTGGCTGTCGAAGCTCGCGATCGGAATCTGCCGCGACACTGTGCCCTTGTCCACACGATCGCTGAACTTCACGGCCGTGGGATCTACGACGGTGCTGGCGTAGGAGTTGCGTCGAGCGGAGGCGACTGTCTGGTGACCATCACCGCTGATGACCGACACACTCCTCACGCCGTCAGGAACCACACCTATGACTAGGATCGAGCGAGACCCCGCACGAGAGGATGGACTCAGGCTCTGCGTGACGACCAACCGGCCGGCCGTGGCAGCCGCCACCGTCGTGCACTGCTGCACCACGGCGGGAGGCAGGGGCCGGCCTCCGGGTCCGAGCATGAGAGCGTTGACGGTGTAGAGGAGACACAGGCGTTCATCACTCTCAGGGACCAGCCACGCGGGCACCGTCGAGGACACTCTGCGAGCGGCGCTGACACTCGCTGCGTTCGTGGACAGCCCGGAGCCTACGACGAGAGGTCCACCCGGCGAGCGCTGCACCGATGGGAGCATGTCATCACTGGTTCGAGCGCTGCTCAAAACGGAGAAGAGGCTGCGCGCGGACGTAAGGGTACTCTGGGTATCTGCTCCATTTGCCGCAGACTGCTCGCGCTGGCTACTGGTCCCTGCACTTCCGCATCCGGTCAGTAAGAAAACAAGACCACCTGCCAGACAGAGAACGAGTGCGCACATCGCGATCCAGTGTCGCTGTTGGGGAGAAAGCACAAGAAAAACTGACTAGGCACCCATCGCTAGGCTATTGATATCACTTCCAGGTGTCTGTATCGGGAACCGGCCGTGAATCCAAACCTCATGAACGCGCGTTAGTGAGCACCCGAGTGGCCGTGATGGATGGGGTGACGCGCCAGCATCGGGGCCCTAGCGCGTCACCTTATCGTCGTCTTATAGCGCCCCTGCTTCACCCAGCCACTGCAAAGCCCACTTTTCGTTGTTCCATAGCCAATAGTCGAGCCTGCCATTGCTTTGGGCGAACAAGATCTCCTGTTCACCATTGGTCTCTAGGAGGTGTGTAGGCTTGCCGCCCATGGCTCCGTTTTCTCCGAGGTACTGTTCGGTCCATTCTTTGCCATTCCACCACCAATAGTCGAGGCGCCCGTTGGTGTCACGATAGAAAACCTCGAGATACCCCTGAGAGGTTTCCACAACGCTCGGGTTACCGACCATCGCAGGCGCCCCGCTCTTGTACTGCAACGCCCATTTGCTGCCGTTCCACGACTCCCAGTGAAGCTGTCCGTTAGTCCCGCGATAGAAAATGTCCTGTTCACCGTTCGACCTGAGCAACGACACCGGCGCCGAGAATGTTTCGAGCGTGTGATCACTGCCGTAGGTTGTGCCGGCCGAACTGATAGCCACAATCCGGTAGTGATACGTCAATCCGGGCTGCAGTTCGGTGACGGTCGCGTTCTCCGCCACGCCGCTCGTGCCCGACCCGGCGCTGCCTTCGGAGGTAGTTTTGCCGTAGCTCGTCGTTTCGCCGTACTGGAAGTCGTATTTGGTCGAGCTGCCCTTCGGATTCACGGTGCCGTTCAGCGTCGCTTCTTCTTCCATCACGGCCGACGCCGCGGTCGTGCTCGCTTCGGGCTTGTGCAGCGTCGTGAACGCCTGATCGCCGCCGTAGGTGGTGCCCACCGCGTTTTTGACGACCAACCGGTAGTGATACGTAGTACCTTCTTCCAAGCTCGGGATGGTGGCGGACTCTTTTTCGTTGGTCGTACCCGAACCCGCGGGCTGTTCGCCCGTCGAGGACCCGTAAGAGGTCGTCTTGCCGTATTCGAAGTAGTAGTGCGCCTGCGAGCGTTCCGGGTTCAGCGTCCCGTTCAACGTCCCCTGCGAGGGCGACACTCCGCTCGCCGATTCGGTCGTCGCAACCGGTGGGTATTCCTTCCAGTCGAACAACCCCCCGATCTTCTCGGATACGCCGTTGGGATTCTCAACGGCGGCCGCGACACTGGCAATGGGCGTGAATTCCCAATCGTAATCTGCGCCACCGCAGCTGTACCCGTACGGAGCGCTGTATTCTTTCCCGTTCCACGTTACCGGACCAACGCATACCGCGTTGCCGTTGGTTATGTTTTCCCCGGAGATGTTGAAGATGTATTCAGTTGATTTCCCAACCGCACTGGTGCAAATCTGAGCTTTGCCCAGCAGGGTGCTCCCGCAGAAATTTTCAGAGCCACCGTAGTAGTACTTTGGTAGTTTTGTCACTCGTGTTGGGGGTGCTGGTGAAGGGTTAGGGCGGCGAGGTCGATCGTCTGCTGGCAGGTGGTGCAGCGGCCGGTCCAGCACTTGATTAGGGGCTGGAGCAGGAGGACTGCCTGTG
>DATNLQ010000232.1:0-3374 GCA_035602785.1 Solirubrobacteraceae bacterium | reverse complement strand
CATGGCGGTGATCGGCTTGAACGTGGAGCCCGTCGGGTACTCCCCCTCGACCGCGCGATCGTCGAGCGGGCCGCCGCCGCTTTGGCTGCCGCTGCCCAGCAGTTCGTGATATTCGCGTTCGGTCAACGGTTTGGCGAAGCGGTTGGGGTCGAAACTCGGATAGGAGCCGATGGCGAGCACTTCGCCGTTGCGCGGGTCGAGTGCCACGAACGCTCCGCCCGTCGCCGGTTTGCCGCCCGCGTGAGCCCGTTCGATCCCTTCCAGCAGCGCCTTTTCGGCCTCGCGCTGCAGGCCAAGGTCGAGCGTCACCTTGAGGCTGTGGCCGGCCTGGGGCGCTTCGGGCGGGAGCTTGGCGGGCACCGGGTAGCCTTCCGCGTTGACCTCAACGTGCTCCTCGCCCGGCTTGCCGCGCAGGTAGCGGTCGTAGTAGTACTCCAGTCCTTCCTGGCCTACGACCGTGCCCTCCTGCACCCCGCGAAAGGCCGGCAGCTTGAGCTCTTCCGGGCTTATGTCGTCGACGTGGCCGAGCACCTGCGCGGCCATCTCGCCGTAGGGATAGGAGCGGATCGCGACCGGCTGCTGCACGACGCCGGGGAACTCGCTCTGGCGCTCTGCGAGCACCGTGCGCGGCCCGTTGCCGGCGTCTGTCTTGATGGTTACCGGCGCATATGGCACAGCGCTGCGACCGCGGACGACCAGCGCCTCGATATGCGCCGCGCTCATGTCCAGCAGCCTGCCCAGCCGGCGATACAGCGCCAGCCGCGGCGCGCCGGCGGGCGGCAGCGCCGAGGGGACGATCTCCACCGCGTTGGTCGTGCGGCTGGCCACGATCGGCCGGCCTTCGCGGTCGAGGATCTCGCCCCTGGGAGCCGCGATCGGCAGGTCTCGTTCGCGGTTGGCGTTGGCCTGCGCCAGATACTGTTCGCCGGACAGCACCTGCAGATACCACAGGCGAAAGAAGATCACGCCGAACATGACCATCGCCACGCCGCCGATGATCGCCACGCGCCAGGCAAGCTGAGGCGAGACCGGCACGCGCGGGTCCCGTCGCCGGACAGGCTCGATCGCGCTCATGGTTTGGTCAGGGGACTCAGACCGCCGGTCGTGTATGCGCGGCGCCGGCGGCGACGGGGATCATCCGGCAGGGCGCCCTCGAGCGCCCAGCGCACGAGCAGCCACATGGGCACCGCCACGATCGTGCCCACGAGCACGCCCAGGACGATCTGGCGCAGCAACTCGAAGCTGACAGGTGCGTCGACGCCGAGCATGAACTCGATCAGCGAGTAGCCGACCAGCGAGGCCGCGGCGGCGGCGGCGCCGACGAGCAACGGGGTGAGCCCCGCCTGCGGGTCGCGCAGTTCGCGCAGTCGGCCGGCCCAGTAGCCGATCAGCGTGAAGATCAACGACGTCACGCCGAGGGTCTGCACAAGCGTGAGGTCCACGAGCAGGCCCACGGCGAAGCCGCTGATCGCGCCGAGCATCGATCCGCACAGCAATCCCACGAACACGACCACCAATGGCGTCAGGTCGACAGTTACGCCGAACACGGGCACCTCCGAGACGACGCCGATCTGAAAGAACACCACGAACACCGTCAGAATGGCCAAGCGCCAGAGCAGCGTGCCCGACAGGCCGGCGCCGGTCATCCGCCCACCTGCGTGGAGGCGAGCTGTTCTTCGCCGCCGTTGGAAGGACTTTGCGCGGGCAGGCTCGTGGCGACGCTGCCGATGACCGCTGCGCGCGAGCCGGCTCCCGCGGTGAGGACCTGTACGACGTCGAGGTCGTGCAGGTTGACCACGGGGTGCACGTTGACGGACTTGTATGCGCTTTCTTCATTGACCGACGTGACCTGTCCGATCAGGATGCCGGGCGGGTACAGGGAGTTGTCGGGCGGGGACACGGTGCCCGAGGTGACCACATCTTCGCCGGCCACCGCGGAGGCGTTGGTGGGCAGGTACTGCAACAGCAGGTCGTTAGGGTCGCCGACCTTGGGCTGCACGATGCCTGTCGCCGTGGATGTGCCCACCCGCGCTGACACGCCCATCGAGCTGTCGGTTATCAGGTCCACGACCGCGCCGTCAGAGGCCGCCACGGCGACCTTGCCGACGAGGCCTTCGCCGTTGATCACCGGGTCGTTGTCGTGCACGCCGGAGGATTCGCCCTTGTCGATGACCACGGTCGAGTACCACAGGTTGGGCGACTTGTACACGACCGTGGCGGTCACCGGACGGTAGTCGCCGACGCCGAGCTGGTCGAGGTGGTAGAGCGACAACAGCTCGCGGTAGCTTCGTTTTTCGGCCTGCTCGGCGACCACTTCGGCGCGCAGTTTGTCGACCTGCTTGAGCAGCTGATCGCGCTGGCTTTTGGCGTGCAACGTGTCCCCGAACCAGCCGAACAGGTCGCGCACGGGCTTCAGAGCCTTGTTGGCGCCATCCTGGATTGGCGAGACGATCGTCAGAAAGCCGCGCTGCACCGCATGCAGGCGCCCGCTGGGCGCCTCGCCGAAGTAGACGCTGAGAAGCAGCAGGGAGAGCACCACCAGCAGCACGAGCACCGCTCGGCGACGCCGGACCGTCTTGTCGTACACCTATGTTTACCTTCCAGGAGCGTTCAGAGGACAGGGTACCCAGGGCGCAGGCGGGGCGTGTCGCACACCCGCCGCGCGCTCACCGCTAACGGCGGCGGCGGTTGCGCGATGTGCGGTTGGAGCGATGGATCGCCTCGAACTCCTCCAGCGAGCGGCCCGAGCCGACCGCGACACACGTGAGCGGAGACTCGGCCAGGTGCGCCGGCATTTGGGTCTCCTCGCGCAGGCGCTCGTCCAGGCCCTGCAGCAGTGAGCCGCCGCCCGCCAGCATGATGCCACGGTCCATGATGTCCGAGGCCAACTCGGGCGGCGTGCGGTCGAGCGTCTCCTTGACAGCGTCGACGATCTGGTTGAGCGGTTCTGCGAGCGCCTGGCGGATCTCCTCGCTGGTCAGCACGACGGTCTTCGGCAGGCCGGCCACCATGTCGCGCCCGCGGATCTCCGCCTGCAGCTCCTCTGCCATCGGGCACGCCGAGCCGATCTCCAGCTTGAGCTCCTCGGCGGTCTGCTGGCCGATCAGCAGCTTGTACTCCTTCTTTGCGTAGTTGATGATCGCCTCGTCCATCTCGTCGCCGCCCACGCGAATCGACTGCGAGACCACGATCCCGCCGAGCGAGATGACGGCCACCTCGGAGGTGCCCCCGCCGATGTCCACGACCATCGAGCCGGTCGGCTCGCCGACAGGCAGCCCGGCGCCGATCGCGGCCGCCATCGGCTCCTCGATCAGATAGGCCGTGCGCGCGCCGGCCGACAGGCAGGCCTCCTCGACCGCGCGCTTCTCCACGCC
>DATNLQ010000231.1:0-4739 GCA_035602785.1 Solirubrobacteraceae bacterium | reverse complement strand
CGTCACTTCCAGCGCCGACGAGGACGCTTGGCGCGAAACCGCCCGCAGCGCCGACTGAGCCCTGGTGATCGCACCGCCCGCGAGCGCCAGCTGTTGGCGCAGACTTTCGATCTGGGCCTGCGTGACGGCCTTGGCGAGCGCCTGCAGCAGCGCCTTGCGCTCAGCGACCGCGTCAGCGAGATTGCGGCGAGCCGCGTCGTATTCGCTGGTGATGTCCTGCAGCGACTGGCTCTCGGCGCGGACCGGAGCTAGGCGCCCGAGCGCGGCCAGTGCGCCCGACAGCTGTGCGCTGGGGACCTTCAGGTCGAGTGTGGCTTCGCTTGTTCCCTGTGCCTGTTGCTGTACCTGTGAGCTCTGCACGAAGCCGCCGTCGCGCACCGCCAGGCTGGTCACCCGGTCAGCCAGCGACTGCACTTCGCCGGGGCTCGAGGAGAGGGTGACGGACGCCGCCAGCTGCTGCACGTGGCCGGGAGCCGAGAGCGCGCCTTCGCCGCTCGCCGGCGCGCTCGCAGAGGCTTCCGCGCGGCCCGCATTGGAAACGCCGCCCGACGCGCCCTCCGAAGCTTTCGCTGCCGCGCTCGGAGTTGCCGGGCCCAGGTTGTCTGCCCGGCCGCGCCGTGTGGCCGGTCTCGTCGAAGCGGGCTGCAGTTCGTTGCGGGCGCTCTGGCCACCCGGCTGTAGCGACGCGGCGACCAGGCCAGCGATCGCCAGCGTGCAAGCGACCGTTGCCAGGAGGCCCACCGCGCGCAGGCGCCCCGGCGGGAGTCTCAGGCGCTTGAAGCCTCGCCGCGGCAAGCGTCGCTCCGGGCCGGCCTCGTCGTGCGGCGGCGCGGCCGTCCACTCTTGGACGCGCTCTGACAGCAGGCGCTCGAAGTCGGCGCTCATGGGTGGAGCCAGGGCGCGTACGTCTGCACGCAGCTCACGCCACGCCGCACCGGCCGCACCGCCGTCCTCGCCGTGCAGCGCCGTCTCGATGTCGTCGTGCCAAGCGTCCTCATGACGTCCCGGCGATGGCACCAGTCTCATGCGACCTCCTGACGGTCAAGCTCGGCGCAGCTCTCGCGCAGGTGGGTGAGTGCCCTGTGCACGCGCGTGCCGGCGTTGGACTCGCTGATGCCGAGCACGCGCGCAAGCTCCCCGTTGGAGAGCTGCCCATGGAACTTGAGCAGCACCACCTCCTGCTCGCGCCTGGACAGGCTCGCGAGCGCTGCGCGCACCGTCGCGCGACGCTCTGCGCGCTCCAGCGCATGACTCGAGCGCTCATCCTCGGGGTCGGGAACCTCGGTGGCTACCGAGCTGGGGTGACGTCGGCGTCGGCGCAGCTCGTCCAGCGCGGCGTTGCGGGCGATGGCGAACAGCCATGCTCTGGGCGTTCCGCGCGCGCTGTCCAGCCGCGCGCGGAAGCGATAAAGCCGCTCGAACGCCAGCGCGGTCACGTCCTCCGCGGACTGGCGATCGCCCAACAGCGAGACCGCGTATCCGTGCACGTCCGCGGCGCAGTCGCGAAAGAGCGCCTCGAAGGCGCCGCCCTTCAGCGACCCGCGATGCGTTGCCCGGGCCGCGCCCGAGGCATGATCGACTGGAGAGTCCGAATGCGTGCTCACAACCTATCTACGTCGCCGAGCGCCACTCCATCACACCTCAAGAGCAGACGCACGTGCGCTGGCTCGCAGCCGGCTGCTCAAGTCATCGACTGCTCGAGCGCTGCGACCAGCGCCGGGACATCCAGCCCGGGCGCCTGGGCGGACAGCAGTTTCCTGGCCGCGCTGCGCCCGCCCAGCGCGCGCAGCCCGCGCTCACCGTGCTCGGCTACGAATTCGGTCAGCGCGCTCGCGCGGCGCGCTGACAGCCGCCGTGCGGCCACGTCCAGTCGCGCCCGGTGCTCGGCCAGCGCGCTCGCGAGCTCGCCGATCCCGCTGGGCGGAGGCAGGGAGGACACGGCCAGCACGGGCGTGTCGCTCGCGCCCAGCGAGCGCAGGGCCGCGCTCAGGTCGCGCCTGGTGGCGGTGGCCAGCGCGCCCAGGTCGGCCTTGGTTACGACCAGCACGTCGGGGATCTCCATGATCCCGGACTTCAGGAACTGCAGCACGTCGCCGCCGCCGGGCTGGACGATGACGGCGATCGTGTCGGCCACGTCGGCCACCTCGGTCTCGGCCTGGCCCACCCCGACGGTCTCGATGACCACCACGTCAAACGCGGCGGCGAGCGCGTCGGCGCTCTGTCGCGTCGCGCGGGCCAGGCCGCCCAGCCGCTCACCCGCGGCGGTCGAGCGGATCAGCACGCCGCGGTCTGACGGGTCGAAGTCGATGCGCGCGCGATCGCCCAGCAGCGAGCCACCCGAGCGCCGCGAGCTGGGGTCGACGGCCAGCATGGCCACCGTGCGGCCGTCGCCGCGCCAGGCGCGCAGCAGCGCCGACAGCAGCGTCGACTTGCCCGCGCCCGGGGGGCCGGTCACGCCGATCACGTGCGCCGGGGCCTCGCCGCCGAGCGCGTCCGGCGAGAGCTCGCGCATAATCTTGGCCGCCTGCTCGCGGTCGGTCGGGGAGGTGCTCTCGAGCAGGTTCAGTGCGGCGGGCGCCGCGCCCAGGTCTCGCTCGCGCAGGCGCGCGCCGATGGCGGCTCCGTCCTCGCTCACGCCGTGGCGGCGGCTGAGGAGCCGGTGGCGGCGGAGCCGTTGGCCTCAGAGCTGCTGACCTTGGCCCCGTTGGCGTCCGCTCCCACCAGCGCCACGATGTCGCGCATGATGCGGTTGAGATCGAAGTCCTTGGGCGTGTAGACCGCCGCCACGCCCGCCTTGCGCAGGGCCGCCACGTCCTGTTCGGGGATGATCCCGCCGACCACCACCGGGGCGGTCACGCCGGCGCCGTGCAGCGCGTCGATCACCGCCGGGATCAGCTCGCGGTGCGAGCCCGACAGGATCGACAGCCCGATCACGTGCACGCCCTCCTGCAGCGCCGAGGAGGCGATCTGCGCGGGCGTCAGGCGAATCCCTTCATAGACCACGTCCATGCCCGAGTCGCGCGCGCGCACCGCGATCTGCTCGGCGCCGTTTGAGTGGCCGTCCAGGCCCGGCTTGCCGACCAGGATCTTCGGCCGGCGCCCGAGCTTCTCCTGCAGGCGCGAGACCTCCTCGCGCAGCTCGCTCAGCTGCCCGTCGCCGGCTGCAGCGCCCGCCTCGCCGACACCCGTGGGGGCGCGATAGCTGCCGAACACCTCCCGCAGGGTGCTCGCCCACTCGCCCGTGGTTGCGCCAGCCCGCGCGGCGGCGATCGTGGGGACCATCAGGTTTTCTGCGCCGCTCTCGTCGCGGGCTGCCTGCGCGAGGCGCGCGAGCGCCTCGTCGACCGCGCCCTGGTCGCGCTGGGCGCGCCAGCGCCGCACCGCCTCGACCTGCTCGGCTTCGACGGTTGGATCGACCACCAGGATGCCGCCCTCGGCGTCTGCGGTCAGGGGCGATTCCTCGGTCTCGGTGAAACGGTTCTGTCCCACCACCACCTGCTCGCCGGACTCGATCCTGTGGATGCGCGCGCGGTGGGAGTCCACCAGCGCGCCCTTCATGTACGGGACCGCCTGCACCGCGCCACCGTGCTCGGCCACCACCGCCATCTCCGCGCGCGCGCCCTCCAACAGCTCGTCCACCAGGCTGTCCATCACGCGCGAGCCCTCGAAGATGTCGGGGTACTCGAGCACGTCGGTCTCGTAGGCCAGCACCTGCTGGATGCGCAGCGACCACTGCTGGTCCCACGGGCGCGGCAGCCCCAGCGCCTCGTTCCACGCCGGCAGCTGGATCGCCCGTGCGCGAGCCGAGCGCCCAAGCGTCACCGCCAGCGCCTCGAGCACGATCCGCTGCACGTTGTTCTCCGGTTGGGCCTCGGTCAATCCAAGCGAGTTGACCTGCACGCCGTAGCGGAAGCGCAGGTGGCGCTCGTCGCGCACGTCATAGCGCTTGCGCCCCAGCTCCTCCCACAGGATCGACATGGCGCGCAGCTTGGCGTGCTCCTCGATGAAGCGCACGCCCGCGTTGACGAAGAAGGAGACACGCCCGAAAACCTGTTCTAGGCGCTCGTCTGCCACCCGCTCGCGGGCCGCGTCGAGCACGGCGATCGCGTTGCTCATCGCATAGGCGATCTCCTGCACGGGCGTCGCGCCCGCCTCCTGCAGGTGGTAGGAGCAGATGTTGATCGGGTTCCACCTGGGCACGTGCTCGACCGTGTAGGCGATCATGTCGGCGATCAGCCGCATCGAGGGGCCTGGGGGGAAGGCGTAGGTGCCACGCGCGAGGAACTCCTTGATGATGTCGTTCTGCGTCGTGCCCTGCAGCTGTTCTTGGCTGACCCCCTGATTTTCGGCGGCCACGATGTACAGCGCCAACAGCCACGACGCGGTCGCGTTGATCGTCATCGAGGTGTTCATCTCCGCGAGCGGGATGCCGTCCATCAGCGCGGCCATGTCGCCGCGATGGGAGACCGGAACGCCGACCTTGCCGACCTCGCCGCGAGCGAGCTCGTCGTCCGGGTCATAGCCGGTCTGGGTGGGCAGGTCGAAGGCCACCGACAGCCCTGTCTGCCCCTTTTCCAGGTTGCGCCGGTACAGCTCGTTGGACGCCTTCGCGGTCGAGTGCCCCGCGTAGGTGCGCATCATCCACGGGCGATCGCGCTCGGGTAGGCGCGGCGAGGGCGTGTCGGCCATGGCTGCATTGTATGAACGCCGGGCTGCCGCGGAAGGATTCGATGTTCGAA
>DATNLQ010000015.1:0-5526 GCA_035602785.1 Solirubrobacteraceae bacterium | reverse complement strand
GCCTGTGCCTGCTCGGCCTGACCACGCTCCTGCTCGTGCTCGCGCCCCAGGACGCGGTGCTCGCGAGCGCGACCCTGCTGCTCTCGCTGCTGTGCCTGCTGCCCTATCTGTTCGACAGGCTGGTGACGTTCTTCGAGCACGCACAGCGCCTGCTCAACGGCGCGTCGACCGTGCTGGCGGTCGTCGAGCTGAGGACGCCTCGGACTCGCGTGCGCTCGCTGGCGATCTCCGCCACCGTGGCGATCGCGCTGTTCGGGGTGGTCCAGTTTCAAGGAGCGCAGGCAAACCTCCAGCACGGGCTCGACGACTCGGCTCGCGATATCGATTCCAACGCCGACGTGTGGATCACGTCCGCCGGTTCGGCGAACACGTTCGCGACGACGCCGTTCGCGCTGGAGTCGAGCACGCTTGCGCGCGTGCCGGGCATCGGTCAGATTGGCATCTACCGCGGTAGCTTCTTGAACTGGGGAAAGCGGCGCCTGTGGGTGCTCGCCCAGCCGAGCAGCGCAGCGCAGCCGATCCCGCCGAGCCAGCTGCGCGGCGGCCGGCTGGCGCTTGCCACGGCCAGGGTACGTGCCGGTGGCTGGGCGGCCATCTCGCAGGCGCTCGCCTCGGAAGACCACCTGCGCATCGGCGATGCGTTCGTGCTTCCGTCCCCGCGTCCGATCACGTTGCGCGTCGCCGCCTTGACAACAAATCTCGCCTGGCCATCCGGCGCTCTGGTGATGAGCTCGCAGGACTACGCGCGCGCATGGGACAGCACCGATGCGAGTGCGTATGAGGTGAAGGCCGCCGCGGGCATCACGCCGGGTGCCCTACGAGCTGCGATCGAGCGTGCTGTCGGTCCAGGGACGGGCCTGGTGGTGGAAACGACGGCGGAACGCGAGCGCCGCCACTTCGCCAGCTCGCGCGAGGGGCTGTCGCGCCTGACGCAGATAAGGATCCTGCTGCTGGTCGCCGCGATACTCGCCGTGGCGGGCGCGATCGCCGCAATGATCTGGCAGCGCCGCGATCTCGTCGCGTACATCAAGTGTGATGGCTACTCCAAAGGAGTCTTGTGGCGATGGCTGTGCTGGGAAAGCGCGCTTCTGGTGGGGGTTGGCAGCTTCATCGGGGTCGTGTTCGGCCTGTACGGGCAGCTGGTCGCCAGCCACTACCTGGCGAGCGTCACAGGGTTTCCGGTGGTCTACAGCGTCGGTCTGCTGCCCGCGCTTGTGAGCCTCGCGCTGTCGAGCGTCGTGGCGGTGGGCGTTCTTGCCGTACCCGGCTATCTCGTCGCTCGCACGCCTGCAAGAGCGGCCAGCCCCGCATACTAGGATTTGGAACTGCGGGCTTACCGTCAAGGGGCCTGGCGTGTGCCCGCACCGTTTCCGTCGCCCAGGCTCGGGCTTGCGCTGAGAGACACCTGAATCACGATGCCAGCCCCCAGCGCAGCATCGCTACCCGCCGGCAGGCGCGATCTACCACCGACCGCGCCTGGGCCCGCGACCCTGCAGACGCTTGCGCTGCGGCTGCGCCCCGTCCCCTTCTTGGAGCGCTGTCGCTCGCGTCTGGGCAGCCGCTTCACGGTCCTGCTGGTGGACATGCCGCCGCTGGTGTTCCTGTCGGACCCGCACGACATCGATGCCGTGCTGACGGCTTCACCGTCGGTGCTGCAGCCGGGCGTGGGCACCAAGCTGATCGCGCCGCTGATCGGCGAGAGCTCGTTCATCCTCTCCGATGAGCAGGAGCGCAAGGTCGTGCGGGGTGCAGTTGCGCCCGCGTTCAGGCGAAGCCGTGAGCATCGCTATGCCGAGGCGATCACAGCGATCGTCAGAGATGAGATCAGCTCCTGGCCGGTCGGGCGGACGGTGGCGCTGTACCCGCGCCTCAGTCGGCTGACCCTGCGGGTGGCGCTGGACGTGTTGTTCGGTGAGGACCCTGAGATCCGCCGGCTTGGGAGTCGGCTGCTGGAGATGCTGTCGGTTGCGCGCAGCTTCGTCATCCAGGAGCCGCGACTGAGTCGCCTCCCGGGCTGGCATGCGACATGGAGACGCTTTCAGCGACAGCGCAGCGAGGTGGACGCGCTGCTCAGCGCGATCATCGCCCGGCGCACCAACGAGCGTCACAAGCACGGGCACGTGCTCGAGATGCTCATCGACGCACGCAAGCGAGGCGTTGCAATGCCCGTTTCAGAGATCGTCGACAACCTGCTTTCGCTGATGGTCGCCGGACACGAGACAACAGCGTCGGCGCTTGCGTGGGCGTTTCTGTTCCTGGCGCACAACCCCGAAGTGCAGGACCGCCTGATCGAGGAGCTCGCCGATGGGCAGGGCGAGGACTATCTGACGGCCACCGTGCTGGAGACGCTCAGACATGGAGCGGTCTTCCTGTTCGCGATTCCCCGCGCGGTTGCGAGCCCTATCGAGGTGGGCGGGTTGATCTACCGTCCGCCCACCCAGCTGCTCCCGTGCACCTATCTCATGCACCACGATCCCGATCTCTACCCCGAGCCACAGGCCTTCCGTCCCGAGCGGTTCATCGAAACACCGCTGCCTGCTCTGACCTGGAAACCGTGGGGCGGAGGGCGAAGGCGCTGCCTGGGCCAGCACCTGGCTGCGCTGGAGATGCGAACGGTGCTGCGTGAGGTTCTCAGCACCCGGCACGTGCTCGCGGCGGGCAGGCGCATCGAGCATGCGCGATGGCGCAGCGCGATCGTCGCTCCCAACTCCGGCGCGCGCGTCATCCTGCGCCCTCATGACCAGACCCAGGCACGCGGCCCGGCCACAGGGTACTCGTCGGTTGGGAGCGCGAGCTGACCGCTGTTGGCGTCGAGCGAGCGCGACCCAACCGCTTGCCGCCGCTGAGCGCCGGTTCTTATTGGAACGACTTTTGTTCCAATAAGAACAACCGTCTTGCTTACTGGGTCGAGCAGCGGTCAAGATGCTGGTCGTGCGACCCTACGTCCATTGCGAGCTGTCTAAGTGAGCCCGCGAACTGCGAGCGCGCCGGCCACCGCACGCGCTGCATCGGCCGCTGCGCCCGTGCGCATCGAGCTCAGTCGCGCGCAGGTGGATCAGGTGGTGCGCGCGGCTTCCGGCGAGGGCAACATGTCGGTCCTCCTATCGGGTCTGCAGGATGCGCGCCAGACGCTGGAGGACAATCGGCGGCTGATCGAAGACCCGCGCATGTCTCGTTCGTTGCTGTTGGGGCTGCTGGTGCTCAGTGGCCTGCCACGTGACGGCAGCGAGATCGGCGTGATCGACCTCGCCCACAACCTCGGGCTGGGCGCGAGCACAACCTATCGCTATGTCGCGACACTACTCAGCGTCGGGCTGCTCGAGCGCGATCCGTCGACCCGTCGCTACAGACTCGCGCGCTGAGGCAGCGCTTCTAAGCGCTGCTGTCGCTGTCATCGCGGGCGTTGCGCTTGCGCCTTTCTCTGGCTTCGTTGCGGCTCTCGGCGCTCAGCAGGACCGCGAGGAGCAGGATGGCACCCGCCACCGTGACAGCGACCACAGCCGTTCCGCTGGTCGCGAGCGGGAGGATCATTGGTGGACGGTGATGGTCATGGGAGCATCGCAGCGCTAGTCAAAGCGGGCGAGGTCTGACTCCAGTCGCGCGGCGTCGATCGTGCTGAGGGCCACCACGGAGGACCCGCGGACAGCTTGGGCGCGGGCGTGGCGTCGCCAGCGCGGCAGCAGGGCAGCGAGCGTGATCATCAACGCGAGCACGACCGCGAGCGGGACCAGATAGGCCGTCAGGTCGAAGCCATGCGTGCTGGGCAGCCCAAGCACCGAGGGACCGTACTGGGCGACGAGCGAGCGCTTGATCTGCGCTTCGCTCTGTCCTTCGTCGATCAAGCTCTGGATGAATTCTCGCTCGCGGTTGGCCTGCAGCGACTGGGCGACGTTCAGCGGAATTTTGCAGGTGACGCACATCACCTGGCGCTCGATCGTAGGCAGTGACGGCCGCGACGCGCTGGAGGCGTGGGCGACGGGGGCGACGGCGAGCGCGAGCGCCAGGGAGGCTGCCAGCGCGTGCAGCCGCACGCACCGCTGCCGCTGCGCGCGGGCGCTCATAGGGCGTCTCACGAGCGCTCCGCCAGCGCGAGCGCTTTGTTCAGGAACGGCTGTTCGATCTCGCCGCGGGAGATCGCCACTATGTGCCCGTAGCGATCGATGATGAAGCTCTCGGGCAGTTGGTCGGTGCCGAAGGAGTGCGCGAACGTGCCGTCGCTGTCGCGCAGGTTGGGATAGGTCAGGTGGTAGTGGCGAACGAAGCTCTTGGAGTCGGGCGACGCGTCCAGGTAGGTCACGCCGAGCACGGTCGCGTCATGGCGTTCCAGCGTGCTCTGGGCGCGCTCGAGCAGGGGTGCCTCCACCTGGCAGGGTTCGCACCACGAGGCCCAGAAGTTGAGCACGACCACTTTGCCCTTGAACGACGCCAGAGATCGTTGCGGCGAGCCGTCGAGCATGGGCAGCGTGCGCGTCGCGTCGGGCGCCGTCGGGTGCTGTCCGCGGGCGACCAGCTCGTCGAGCGTGCGGTTGGGTGCCTGCGCGGACACGCCGTAGATCAGCAGGGCGACCAGGCACGCGCCCCCGAAGGAGGCGAACAACGGCAGCGTGGGGCGTTTCACGGCCATCAAGGGTAGCCGTGCCGCGTAGTATTCGAGTCGGTGCGGCGGTAGCTCAGCTGGTAGAGCGCGAGCTTCCCAAGCTCGAGGTCGCGGGTTCGAAGCCCGTCCGCCGCTTTCGGGGCCGGGGGCCAGATATGGCTCTAGAGCAGGGATTCGGGGCGCCGGCGAGCGACCCTGTGTGGGGGCAAGCACGGGCTTTCGCGGGCTGCGAGGACGTGAATCTGCGGTCCCCTTGCGGTCACGGGATCCCGCCGCTGACGGTTCTCGGCGTGTACGAAGGTGCTGTCGCTCCGGCCGTAGTCGAGCGTGTGGCGGGACTCAACGCGGGCGGCACGACTCGTTGGGGGGAAGCGGGTGGTGCTCTCCGATGTTGGGGTATGAGCAGGAGGACGACTCCGACCAGCGCTCGGCTGCTCACCACTCGTCAGGCGGCGTCCGAGCTCGGTGTCCACGAGCGCACAGTCCGTCGCTACATGTCCTCGGGCCTGCTCGCCTATCGTCGACTCCCGGGCGGTCACTATCGCATCCCAGAGCGCGCGATCCTGGAGTTCTGGGAAAGGAACAAGGGCGCCGACGCGTCTAGCGGCCGATGCCCTCAAGCGGCTGATGGGTCGGCGGTTGATGTGCTGGGCGTGGCGCAACAGCTGGAGGGTCGGCGCTCTCGTCGTCCGGTCGACCGCGACGAGGGCTCGGCTGCGTCCTATGACCTTTCGCTGGAGGCTCTCGCGGTCTTGCGCTCTGGGGTGGAAGCGAGAAGTGGCTAAGCCCTGGAAGAAGCAAGCGAGATGGCCTTATGTCGCCAGGAACGGCGCCAGGTCCTACTTCGTGGGCTTCTACGACCATCAGCGCAAGGAGCGCACGCGATCCTTCCCGACGGCAAAGGCGGCTCGGGAATGGATGGACGACTA
>DATNLQ010000128.1:0-5391 GCA_035602785.1 Solirubrobacteraceae bacterium | reverse complement strand
GCAGGCTGGGAGCCGCGCTGCGCGGCGCCCTGCGCGCGTCGGCCTGGCCTTCCAAGCGCCTGCGCAGAGCGCGCACCTGCGCGCGCGTGTGCTTGGCGGTGAGCTCGTACTTGCACAACGTGGCGAACAGCAGCGACATGGCGAGCAGCGAGACGAGGAACGTGAGCGCCATCGGGCCGGGCAGGTTGGAGGTGCTGCCGAGCACGCGCGGGTGCAGGTAGGCGGTGGACAGGCGCACGGCGATGAAGTTCATCGGCACGAAGGCGCCTGCGGTGATGGCGAACACGGAGGCGTAGCGCGCTTGGCGCTCGGGGTCCTCGATGGCGAAGCGCAGCGGCTGGTAGGTGGCGTACAGCAAGAAGACGATCAAGAATGACACGAGCGTGGGCTCGCTCCATACCCACCAGTGTCCCCACGAGCCCTTGGCCCAGATCGAGCCGGTGATGAGCGTGCCGACGGCGAAGATGAGGCTCATGTGGATGACCACATAGGAGCGGTAGTCCCAGCGTGGGTCGCGCGTGCGCAGGTGCGCGATGGCGAGCAGGCCGCCGAGCACGAAGCCACACAGGGCGATGATGGCCAGCGGCACGTGCACGTAGAAGATCTTCTGCAGGAAGCCCTGTTCGGCTTCGAGCGGGGCGTAGAAGAACACGAGGCTCAGCGAGACGGCCACCGCGATGACGGTGGCGATGCTCAGCGTGCGCAGCCCACCGCCGTAGGCGGGCGTCTCACCGCGAGCGCGACTGCCTCTTTTTATGAGGCCAGCCTTCGGCTGGCTGGAGCGTTCCACGGGTCAGTCCTCCAGGAGGAAGTCGAAGAGGGCGAAGGCGATCAGCCCGAACACAAGATCATAGAGGCCGAGCGTCAAAAGCCATCGCAGTGCGGGCCAGGCGGGGTGGCTTGCGACGAGCAGCGGCGAGGTGGCGCGCGCGCCACCGATGACGATCGGGACGAACAGCGGCAGCGCGAGCAGCGGCCCGAGCAGGTCGCGTGCGCGGGTGCGCACGGCCAGCGCTGCGACGAGCGTGCCGATGACCGCGACGCCGACGTCGCCGAGCGCGAGCGTGACCGCCAGCCCGGGCAGCGCGGGCCCGAGCGGCGAGCCGAGCAGCAGCAGCGCGAAGGCGGCGACGGCGACGAGCTCGAGCACGACCAGATAGGCGAGCAGCGCGAGCGTCTTGGCGACGAACATCGCGCTGCGGTCGACGGGGGCGAGCAGGAAGGCGTCGAAGCCGCCCTGGTCGGCGTCGGCTACGAACAGGCGGTTGACGCCGAGCATGGCGGCGAACAGCAGCGTCACCCACAGGATCCCCGCGGCGAGGTCGCCTTCGACGCTGTTGCGGTTCAGCGCGAAGTGAAAGACGACGAACGTGGAGACGGCGAACAGGGACATCCCGGGCACGGACTCCAGCGTGCGCAGCTCCAGCAGCAGCTCCTTGCGCAGCAGCGCGGCGACGGTCGACGCGAACCCCGTCTGGCGCAGCGCGCGCAAGGGCTGGGCGCCCTGCGCCGGCTCCTGCAGATCCTGCGGCGGCACGTCCTGCGGCGCCATGTTCTGCACGCTCGTCATCGATACAGCTCGGCGATGTCGGAGGCGTCGACCTCGCTGGCGGCGCGCAGCAGGACGGGCCGTCCGCCGCGCAGGCCGAGCACCACGTCGGCCTCTGTCAGGCCCCTGCTGGGATCGTGGCTGCAGATCACACGAGTACGCAGCCCGTCCGCACCGTCGCGGTCGCCTGCGGCGCCGATCAGCGGGGCGACGAGCTCGACGGCGGCGGGGTCGAGGTTGGCGTAGGGCTCGTCGAGCAGCAGCAGCGGCGGGTCGTGTAGCACGGCGCGGGCGACGGCGACGCGCTGGACCATGCCGCGCGAGAGCGTGCGCAGCGGCTCGGCGGCGCGGGTGGACATGGACACGGCGTCGAGCAGCTCCACGACACGTTGCTCGTCGACCCCGTGCAGGCGCGCGTGGAAGCGCAGGTTCTCGTGCGCGGTCAGCTCGCGGTAGAGCAGCGGCTCGTGGCCGAGCAGTCCGACGCGCCCGCGCACCTGCCAGGCGTCATGGATCAGGTCGCTTCCGAGCACGCGCACGCTGCCGGCGTGCGGGCGCAGCAGCGTGGCGAGCACGCGCAACAGCGTGGTCTTGCCGGCGCCGTTGGGCCCGAACACGACGAGCGTGTGTCCGGCGGCGAGCGACAGCGAGACGTCGCTGAGCGCCTCGCGTTCGCCGTAGCGGCGAATAAGCCCGTCCACCTCGAGCGCGGCTTGGCCCATTCCTTCAGACCCGCGTGGGGCCGCGGCGCGCGTCGGCTCTGTGCTGGGGGCCATGGCTATGCCGAACAGGCAAACCGGCCTGGCACGTTTTGGACGACCGATCGTGCGCTGTCTACGCAACTACCCGCCGCGGCCAGGGTTTGTGAGGTCGAGTACGAGTTGTGCACTTTGGCTAATCGCACCGCGAAAGGGTTGCGTGATGGAACCCAAAGACTGGCCGCTTGATCCCATCTCCGCGGCGGCGCTGGTGGAGCGCGTGATCGAAGACGTGGACGCCAGCAGCGAAGAGCAGCGCGACGACCTGCTGTGCGAGCTGCTGCTCGCCGCGTGGGGAAGCCTGTGGGCTCAGAACCAGTGACCGGCGCACGGGCCGCTGCCTACACCTGCAGCGCGTGCGCGTCCTGAGCCCGCGCGATCAGATCCCGCACGGCCTGCTCCCCTGACAGCGCAGCCGGGCCCGCGAGTCCTCCGTCAACCTCGTTGCCGTCGTGTCCGCCTCCGTCGCGCAGCAGCGCGATCGGGTCGGGGTCGCCGTTGACGATCCCCTCGAAGAACTCCTTGCGCTCCTGGTAGGTGGGCAGCGTGGCCTTGGCCCAGCCGCGCGCCTCGTTGAGCAGCACGGCCAGGCGCGCGTAGGGCGCTCCGAACTGGGCTTCGATCTCGCGCTTCATGCGCTTGGCCAGGGCGGGCGATGCGCCGGCGGTGGAGATGGCGATGGCGAGCGGGCTCATGCGCACGATGGCGGGCAGGATGAAGTTGCACAGCGGCGGTACGTCGACGACGTTGACGAGCATGGCGCGCCGCTCGGCGTCGTCGAAGACGGCGATGTTGACGTCGGTGTCGTTGGTGGCGGCGATTGCCATGAACGCGCCGTCGAGGTCGGCGGCGCCGGCGTAGGCGCGCTGCTCCCAGCGGATCGAGCGCTCGCTGGCGTACTCCTGCAGGGCGGGCTCGGCTGTGGGCGCGATCAGCGTGACCTGCCCGTCGCAGGCGAGCAGCCCCTCGACCTTCTCCAAGCCGACCTCGCCCCCGCCGACGACCACGCAGCGCCGGCCGGTCAGCTTCAGGCAGGCGATGTAGAACGGCGTGTCGAGCATCCCCTGCACGCAGCTCTGATCGCAGGTTCCCCTGCGCAACTGGCAGACGCACTCCTTGCCTGCGTAGGCCTGGGCGGGCATGCGTAGAAGAGTAGTGCAGCCATCAGGACCGCCCAGCGCTAACGGCGGTGGCGTGCGCGCGCGGTGAAGACGAGCACCTGATCGGTCGTCCAGCGCAGTTCGTCGGATTCGCGCTCTGTGACGGAGAGCGTGACAGTGAGCCTGTGCGCGGCTGACAGCAGCCGACGGCCGGCGGCGCCCAGCGCAAGCGTGACGGTCTCATTTCGCCCGATGGGGACGGTGAGCGTCCTCCGGGCCAGCGCAGCAGTCCGTCCCCCCGCCTTGGGTGCGAGCAGCCGCAGGGTGACCCTGCAGGGCACGGTGGCGTGAAACCCGCAGGTCAACGGCACGCTCGCCCGTCCAGCGCTGACGCTCGCGCGGGGCGTAACGGCCACGCTGTCGATCCTGATGGGGTTGGGCAGGAGCGGCGCGATGGGGTCGAACGTGATCTCCTGCCCGGTGCTGTCGACGGCCGTGCAGCGGGTGGTCGCCGGGCATGCCACGCCGGTGGCGCTTTCGGCGGCGATGGTGATCGGCTTGGGGCTGGCGGGCGCTGCGGGTTGGAATGTGAACTCCCGTTGGTAGCCGACGGCCGTGCACTGCCCGGTCGATGGGCAGGCGATCGCCGACAGGGCGTTGCTGGATGCGGTCAATGGGTTGGCGGAGGCCAGGCCGCTCGGGTAGATGCTTGTCAGAGCAGGGGCGCCTGGCGCGGTCGGATCGAAGGTGACCTCCCGTCCGGCGGTGTCGACGGCAGTGCATTGGCCAGTCGAGGGGCACGCGAGGCCGCTGAGGCTCGCGGCGCTTGTCCCGGCGTCTGGCGGGTCGACGAGCTCCGGTACGGGAGCGCCCGGCGCTGTGGGATTGAATGTGGCCTCCTGTCCTGCGTCGTTGACGACGGTGCACTCGGTCGTCGCCGGGCATGCGACCGCGGCAAGGGGCGCTGCGCCCTGATTGACGGAGGTGGGGAGATTGGCGCCGCCTCGGGTGGACGGGTCGAAGGTGATCTCGCGCCCCATGTCATCGACCGCGGTGCACTGGCCGGCCGACGGACAGGCCACTGCGGTGAGCGCGCCGCCGCTGTCGATGGCCACGGGCGCGGCGACGCCTGGCGCGATCGGGTCGAACGTGATCTCATCTCCCGCGCTGTCGACGGCGGTGCACTGGCTGGTGGCCGGGCATGCCACGCCGCTGAGCTCGGTATCGCCGGCGATGATCGTGGCGGCCGGTTCGCCGGGCGTTGCGGGGTCGAACGTGAACTCGAGCCCCCGCCCGACGGCGGTGCACTGTGAGACGGACGGGCAGGCCACGGCGGTCAGGTAGGACAGCGGCGCCGCGGCGGACGCGCGGGCGACGCCAGTAGCCGCGCCGCCGCCGGGCAGGCCCCCGAGCACGACTCCAACCGACACGGCGACGGCTGCCACGAACGACATGACACTACGAGACACGATCACCCCGACATCGTAGGCTCACCTCCGCGGCAGCCCTCGCCCGAACGCGCGCGCGCCGATCCGGGCGACGGCCAGCGCCCCGGTGCGCCACGCGCGCTCGCGGTCGCCCTCGCGCCCGGAGCGCATCTTGGCGATCGCGCGCGCGGCGCTGGTGGACGTCTGGTCGTAGGGCCCCCACCACAGGCCGCGCAGCGCGGGGGGATCCCAGGTGATGAGCTTTTCCTGGGCGCAGGCCCGTAGGCCGGCCTGGCCGAGCGTGCGTCCAAGCCCGCCGCCGCCGGCGGCGCCCCACGGGCCCCGCGACACGGTCGGGCCGGGCAGATGGTCGTTGAGCCAGACCATGCCGGCGTGCAGCTCGCGCGCTATGCGCAGCCCCTGGTAGCGGTCGGCTGTCCACACAGACGCGCCCAGCCGGTAGTCGCTGTCATTGGCCAGCGCGATGGCCTGGTCGATGGTGTCGACGGCCATGACGGTGAGCACGGGCCCGTCGAGCGGCTCGCGCATCACACGCA
>DATNLQ010000125.1:0-2655 GCA_035602785.1 Solirubrobacteraceae bacterium | reverse complement strand
GGGGAGCCACGTCCGCTGCGAGTGGGAGCCGAGGAGCTCGACGAGGCGATCAAGGGCCTGCCGCTCGAGCTCGTTGCCGGCCTGCAGGTCGCGATCACCAACGTCGCGATCGTGGCCGACGCGGGTGTGGGCGGCGACGTGCCCGTGGACCTTCCCCAGGGCCAGCGGATCGTCCTGCGCGAGGTGCCCGTTACGTCCGCCGCCGTGTACGTGCCCAGTGGCCGCGCGGCCTACCCGAGCACGGTGGTGATGGGTGTAGTGATGGCCCGCTCCGCGGGCGTCGTGGAGGTTGCGGTGTGTGCGCCCCCGGGCGTGGACGGCCAGATCGACCCGGTGATACTGGGCACGTGCCGCCTGTGTGGAGTCGAGCGCGTGTACCGCATGGGCGGCGCGCACGCGATCGCCGCGCTGGCCTACGGCACCGAGACAGTCGAGCGCGTGGACGTGATCGTGGGCCCCGGCAACCTGTACGTGCAGGAGGCAAAGCACCAGCTGTCGGCGACCGTCGGGATCGACGGCTTCGCCGGCCCCAGCGACCTGCTGGTCGTGCTCGGCGCACAGGCCGGCGAGCACGAGGTGCGGCTGGCCGCGCTGGACATGCTCGCCCAGGCAGAGCACGGCGAGGGCAGCCTTGTGGCCGCCTGCTCGCCATCGGCCGCGGTCTGCGACGCGCTCGCCCGAGCACTGGAGGAAATGGTCCTCGAGCGTCCCACCGTCGGCGAGGCGGCCTTTGCGATCGCACACGTGCCCAGCGCCCGCGAGGCGGCCGCGCTGGCCAACGCGTTCGCACCCGAGCACCTGCAGCTGATCGGAGCAGACGTGGAGACGCTCGCACCGATCATCCGCACGGCCGGCTGCCTGTTCGTGGGAGCCGACAGCGCAACCGCCTTCGGCGACTACGTTGCAGGCTCAAACCACATCCTGCCCACAGCCGGCGCCGCCCGCTTCGCGTCCACGCTCTCGCCGCGTCACTTTCGCCGCAGGATGGCCGAAGTGCGCATTGGCTCTGCCGCGGAAAGGCTGGCCAGGGCCGGAGCGCCGATCGCGCGCGCGGAGGGCTTTGAGGTGCACGCCGAATCGATGGAGGCGCGCGTGCGCGAGAATGAGACCTCATGAGCTCCGCCAACACAACTGAGAAGGCCGATCGCAGGACCGCCACCGTCGAGCGCGCGACCGGCGAGACCGACGTGCGTCTGGAGCTAACCCTGGAAGGCACCGGTGCGGGCTCACGCGAGACGGGCGTGGGCTTTCTCGATCACATGCTCGACCTGCTCGCGCGCCACGGCCGCATCGACCTGCAGGTGAGCGTCAAGGGCGATCTGCAGACCGGCGCCCACCACACCGTCGAGGACACCGCGATCGTGCTCGGCCAAGCGCTCGACGGGGCGCTCGGCGACCGTGCGGGGATCGCCCGCTACGGCGCGGCGACCGTGCCGATGGACGAGGCGCGGGCCAGCTGCGCGATCGACATCTCCGGGCGCCCGTTCACGCTCTTCGACGCCGAGCTGCCGCCCGGCTCCACCGGCGGCTTCGAGCACGAGCTGACCGAGGAGTTCTTCCGCGCGCTGGCAAACGCGGCCAAGCTCACGCTGCACCTGCGCGTGGAAGCGGGCAGCAACGCCCACCACATGATCGAGGCTGCCTTCAAGGCCTTCGCACGGGCGCTGCGCCAGGCCGTCGCGATCGACCCGACCGAGATGGGCGTGCCGAGCACCAAGGGTACGCTGACAGCATGAGCCCTCTAATTGAGCAGCCGGTCCAGATCGCCGTGGTGGACTACGGCATGGGCAACCGTCGATCGGTCGAGAAGGCACTCGAGCACGTCGGCGTCCGCGCGAGCGTCAGTAGCGATCCCGAGCGGCTGCGCGAGGCGGCCGGGCTGGTCGTGCCGGGGGTGGGCGCGTTCCCGCGCGCGATGGAGCGCCTGCGCGAGCTGGGCCTGGATGAGCTGCTGCGCGAGCGTGTGCAGGCGGGAACGCCGGTGCTGGGCATCTGCCTGGGCATGCAGCTGGCCTTCGACTCGTCCACCGAGCTGGGCGGCGCGGCCGGCCTTGGCATCATCGACGGCGAGGTGCGCGCGCTGGCCGCCGGGTCGCTCAAGCTCCCGCACATCGGCTGGAACGAGGTGAGCTTCAGCAAGCCCGACTCGCCGCTGATTGCCGAATTGCCCCGGCGCTGCGCCTTCTACCACGTGCACTCCTTCGCCCCCGTACCGTCTGACGAGGGCGACATCCTGGGCACGGCCGAGTACGGCAGCTCGTTTGTCACAGCGGTGCAGCGCGGCTCCTTCTACGGCGTCCAGTTTCACCCCGAGAAGTCCTCCGCGGCCGGGCTGCGCCTGCTGGCGGACTTCGCGCGCATCTGCATCGCTGCGGCCGCGCCGGTCGCCCGGTGAGGCTGTATCCCGCCATCGACATCCTCGGCGGCAGCGCCGTACGGCTTGTTAAGGGCGACTTCGACGCCAAGAAGGTCTACGACGAGGATCCCCTGTCGGCCGCGCGTGGTTGGGTGACGGCTGGCGCGGAGTACCTGCACGTGGTCGACCTGGACGGAGCCAAGCGCGGCGAGCCGGTCAACGTCGCGCAGCTGCGGCGCATCGCCGGCGAGCTCGACACGCCTGTGCAATACGGCGGCGGCCTGCGCTCGGCAGGCGCC
>DATNLQ010000090.1:0-4964 GCA_035602785.1 Solirubrobacteraceae bacterium | reverse complement strand
CAGCGCATTGAGAAGCTGGTGCACGCGACCCTGATCCGGCGTGAAGGAAGCCTCGACCTCGGTCTCCTCGGCTCCGTTATCCTCGTCATGCTCAGCGGCGTCGTCTTGGGGCGGCCACCACTCCTGAGCATGCTGGACCAGCGTTGCCCGGATGGCTCGTCTCGGTGCACGGTCACGGATCAACTCCGGAAAGGCGTAGTAGCTGACCCCTCCGCCGGCAGTTCGCTCCACCGTGAACGATCGGACTTGCTGAGGTCCGTCGCTGTCGCGGGCAACGCCCGAGAGCGCCGCACGATCGCTGTCGTCTAGGCGGAACTGAAGCTTGACGATGGCTCGATCGTCGGGGACGGCCTCGCCGCGGGTCCTATCTGCGGCCGGCACGGCGTCCGCACCTTGCACGTACTCCAAGGCGTCGAGGATCGTAGACTTGCCCGCCTCATTGGCACCGATGAGACAGACGAGCTTTGCATCGACGCGAACGCGGTGCGGGTTCTCTCCGCCGAATCGGCGAAGTCCATGTATCCAGCAGTCGGTCAGCCACATGGGAGGAGATGATGAACGACGTGGAGCGACGGAAGTCCCGCGGTGCTGGTTCCTTGGAAGTCTGGCTCGCAAGTGAGCGCGCGCCAAACCCGAATCCGAACGGGTACTGGAGCCCAACTACGTGGTCATCGCGGTGCTTGTGGAGTCGCGACGCAGGCTTCCCGCCGAGGAAATCGCGACCGTTTGCCCAGCTCAGATAAGTTGGTCGAAGAGTCGTTGGCTGTGTAGGTCGGGAGGCATTCGATACTCCTCCCGAAACCAGTTGTCAAAAGCCTCGGAGATCTCTTCGGCTAGGAACTTTCGGAGTGCGTCGATCGCCTTGTAGGCGTCGGCGATGTCGGCCATGTCGTAGTTCGGCACCAGCAGGTCGTTGGCGTTCTCGACCAGCATGCGGTCCCGGGACGCAGCGTGGGCGCGCTCGTCACGGTCGCGTTCATCGAAGGCGCTCGGCCAGGGCATACCGCCATCGCCGGAGAACTCGTCGTACCACAGCGCTTCGATCACGATGCGGTCGACTCGCCTGGCGGCACCCGCCGCCGCCTTGCACAGAGCCGCGAACCGCTCAGACTCGTCCTCCGGCAACAGGATGTCGGCTACATCCTCAGCCGACTTTGCGCCCGCGAGCTGGGTTACCTGCGTCTCTAGCGTGCGACGCGTCTTCTCGGAGTCCACGAGCGCCTGACGGGCGCCGTCTAGTTCGGTCTGTAGTCGCGTTACATCACCGATGGTGGCCGTCTCAGGCTCGGGGAGGGCCTCCACATAGCTCTTTACGTTCGCCAGCCACTGCTCCTTGTAGCGACCCCAAGTCGATGCTTCGGTGGGATGCCCCGTAGCCTCGCCGACGCGGTCATGGAGCTCGTCGAGTGCCGAGCTTTCGTCGAGGAAGCGCACTGTCATGCCGGCCAGGACACCATCGAGGTCCGTGCGATCCATCCCCGGGAGGGCGATGGGCATGAGCTTTCCGATTTGGGCCCAAGCCACTCCCAGCTCCGCAACGCAGAACGGGCGCGTCTGAAATGCGGGCGTTATGACGGCGACCACCAGCTCGGCGTCCGCAACCCTGTCCCGGACGAAGGTGTTGAGGTTTTCGCCCGACGGTACGCCCGTGTCCTCGCCGGATGAATAGAAAATCTGGTTCGGCGAGAGACCGCAGCCCAGTCGTATCAGCGTGTCGACAAACGGGTCAGTGAGGGTACTGTCGGCTGACGCGTGACTGACAAAGACCCCGGCCATCAGTCCGCAGAATAGGTGTTTGGACCTCCCCGGGTTCTATGACAGGCACTCGCTATCGCCCGCTCACCCGAGCGAGCGTGTCGCGATGGACACCTGACACTGTCGGATGGGACGAGCGACGAACGAGCGACGAGCGTCTCCACGGGTCGCGGCTCGCTGTTGCGCCCGACGCGAAGCAGGCGCTTGGCGAGCCGACGCAGCAGTCGTAGGTAGACGGCAAGGGCCTTGCGGGCCTGCCGCCGGGGGCGCGGTGGCTTGAACGTTGGCGGGCATGTTGGCCGGGCGCCGCTGCGGAGACGGTAGCCCGGAGAAATTCGTTGGCCGGTTTGCGGCGGTTGAGGTCAGTAACCCTCGATGACCGACAGAACCGCATCGTCAGGCCGCGCGGTCGAGCGCTCCAAGTCCGCTCGTCGTGGTGGCCCATCGGGTCGCCAGGCAGTCGGCGACTATGTTGGGCAGCCGGCCGGCGATGCCGCCCAGGCCGTGCGCCGCGCTGGGCTGCGCCCGGGTCTTGACCGCTCGTTCGGTTGCGCTGAGGAGCTGACCGGGCTCGTCGTGGCGCAGGAGCCGACGGCCGGCAGCAGCATGGCTCGCAACGGGATGGTGACGTTGTACGTCGCCGCACCGGGAAGCGAGCCAATCGACGAGGGGACTGACGCGGCGCGGGTCGAAAGCGGCGGTCTAGAGCCGGTGGCGGTGGCGTCGGTCGAGGCGGAGCAGGCCGAGGCTGCGAGCGCGCCAGCGCGTGTGCGGCGACGCAAGCGGGGCCGTTCCGGGCGAGCTGCGCCAGCGTTCGATGCTCCGCTGGCGCCCGCCCTTCCCGATCGACCGTCAGGGTCGGAGCCGCCTACGGTCGTGCTCGCTCGGCCGGCGGTCGAGCCGCCGTGGGAGTTGCAGCCGGAGCCGGGCGGGCTGGATGGCGAGCCGCTCGACGACGAAGCGCCAGAGGAGCTAGGCGAGGAGGCGGCCGCGGACGAGGAGTTCGTGGTGCATGTGGAGGACGTGCTGGCCGGGCGTAGCGGTCCGGTGAGGTGGCGCGGGGTGTATCCGCGCCGGGGCGCGCTCCGCGAGCTGGGCGCTGGCCGCGGTGTTCGTGCATGGTTGCGCGAGCATCGCGTGGCGGGCGCCGCTGTCGGCGCGGCCATCCTGCTGTGGGCGATCGTCGGCTTCGCTTCTGCGCTGGACGGCCAGAACGCGCACACCCCGGCTCGGAGCGAGATCACGCGCAGCGGGCGGCCCGCCACGAGGCATCGGACGCAGGCGTCGAAGCGAGCGCCTGCGCCCAGCTCGAGGACGCCGCGCGCGGCGCCGCGATCCGCTGCCCGCACCGCGCAGGCACGTCCTGTGTTTCGCGCGCGGCGGCGGCGCCCGGCAGCGGCTCACGTCAGGGAGACGGTCGCGCCGTCCGCCGCGCCAGTCGGAGAAGCACCCGTCCCTCAAGCGTCACCGGCCGCGGCGCCAGTGCCGGCGGCGGCGCCGGCCCCGAGCGCGCCGCCTGTGGCGGCCCCGGAACAGACGGGAGGGGGCCTGTTCTCGCCATGAGCTTGCAATCGAACACAAAGGAGGTGAGGCCAGTGATGGCGCTCACATTCAGATGGGCGCTTGCCTGTCGAGAGAGAAGGCAGGCGGGTCTGCTGCTGGCCGTCGGCGCGCTGGGCGGATTGGTGATCGGAGCCGCCGTTGTCGCGGTGTTCCGCGACTCGCACGCGCACGCGCTGAACGCGGCCGGTGCATTTAAAGGGACGCCGATCACCGGGGTGCAGAACTTTGTCGAAAAGATCAAGGGCAGCCTGGTGTGGCTCGGCGGCACTGCGATGAGCTTGGTGATCGCGGTCGTGGGGATCATGTTCATGGCCGGGCATTCGCGGGCGCACGATGTGGCGATCAAGACGCTGGTCGGGCTTGCGATCCTGGCGTCGATCAGTGGGATCGTCGCGTAGGGGGCGTGGGGCGGGTGCTCTTTCGCCGACACGCACGGTTGCTGCCGGCCGCGGTTGCGGGCTCGCTTTGCCTGATGCTCGTGTTCGCGCCGGCAGCGTCCGCCGCGACGCGCGGGGGGCACTTGGCGCCGCTTGCTTTCCTGGGGCTGCCGAGCTTGCACAGCATCATCGAAGCGATAGCTAAGGGCTTCTTCTCGGCGTTGGCGGGCGCGCTGGTGCCTGGGTTTCTCAAGCACGGCACGGTGGCCACGATCCAGCATCTCGTGGCGCTGCCTGACCCCGCGAGCTGGGGGCACGTAGGTGAACTGGAGAGCGACATGACCTACCTGGGCATGTCGCTGATGCCGGTGACGCTGGCGGTCTGCACGCTTCGCTACTGGATGATGGGTCTGAGCGGCGCGGCTCACCCGGTGACGGCGCTGTCGCGGTGCGCGTGGGCTACCGGGGTGCTCGTGGCCTACCGCTGGCTGGTGGAGCAGGTCGTCGCGGCGACGAACACTTTGACGCACGCGATCCTCGGCTTCCCGGTCGTCGCCAATGGCCTTGCGAGCATCATCACCGTCCTGTTCGGTGGCGCGCTGCTGCTCGGCGCTGGCGGCGTGTTCGGCGCGTTCCTGGTGATCGTCGGCGTTGTGTTCGCCGCCGGACTGTTCGCGTCCGCGGAGGCGCTGACCGTGCTGTTGGCGCTGGTGTTCTGCGCGGGGCCGCCGTTCATCGCGCTCGCGCCGATCCCGGAGCTCTCACATCTGGCGAGAGTGTGGGGGCATGCGCTGACCGCGATCGTGCTCGTGCCGATCGGGTGGACGATGCTGTTCGCCACGGCGGGCGCGCTGACGCTCGACGCGACCAGCTTCACCGGCGGCGCCGGCGGCCTACCGGGGCATGTCGCTGCGGCGTTCGCGGGGCTGATCACGTTCGTGCTTGCGGTGAAGTTGCCGCTGATGCTGTTCGGGGAGCTGCGGCACATCCTCGGCGGCGCTCTGCACGGTGGCGGCAGCGCCAGTGGCGTGCAGGGCCAGAGCACGATGCCGGGCGGGGAGCGGGTGCGTGCCGCGCACGCGCGGCTGCGCAGCGTCGCCTACGAGGGAGTCCCTTCGCTGGGGCGTAGCGCGGGTCGCGCGGCTGGCGCGATGGGCGCCCCGGAGGGCGGGCCGCTTGGCGCGGCGCGCAGAGGCTTGGCCGGCGCAGCACGGCGCACTGGCCTGGTGTCCGGCATGACACCCGCCGCGGCCGGAGCCGTCGGCGGGA
>DATNLQ010000077.1:0-7525 GCA_035602785.1 Solirubrobacteraceae bacterium | reverse complement strand
GGTGGCGTGGTCGGGCCGCTCGAGCACCCGCACGACGGCCGCGATCACGCCGGCCAGGCCGAGCGCGACGCACCACACGGCCGCTGAGACCGGCAGCGCGGTGCTGCGCTCGGTCAGCGCGGTGACGACCACCATCAGCGCGGCGCACGCGGCGGCGATCAGCAGAGCAACGGACGGCCCGAACGTTTCCCAGGCGTCCAGGTTGCCGGCCGGGCTTTCATACCAACGCGTGAGCAGTGACGCGATCACGCATCCCGCGCCCGCCAGCGCCAGCAGCTCGCCCACGCGGATCTGGCGCAGGTTCATCGCCGGGCCTCAGATGGCATCGGGGGCGACCTCGGAGAGCAGCGTGTGGACGCTCTCCTGATAGCGGGCGGCCTGCAGGGTGTTGCGCAGCAGCATGGCAATGGTCATCGGACCGACCCCGCCGGGCACCGGCGTTATCGCCGACGCGACGTCCTTGACCGCCGCGAAGTCGACGTCGCCGACGAGACCGCTCTTGTTGTTGGCCTGCTCGGGCGTCAGGCGGTTCATGCCGACGTCGATCACAACGGCGCCCGGCTTGACGTAGTCAGACTCGATCAGCCGCGCGCGCCCGACCGCGGCGATCAGGATGTCCGCCCGGGCGCAAACCTCGCGCAGGTCGCGGGTGCGCGAGTGACAGACGGTCACCGTGGCGTTGGCGGCGAGCAGCAGCTGGGCCATGGGCTTACCGAACAGGTTGGAGCGCCCGACGACGACCGCCTCGGCGCCCTCGGGGTCGACATTGGCGTCTGCGAGCAGCTCCATCACGCCCAGCGGCGTACACGGGCGCAGCCCGGGGCGCCCGAGCGACAGCAGGCCGGCGTTGACTGGCGTCAGCCCGTCGACATCCTTCTCGGAGACGATCATGGCGGTGAGCGCCGGGCCGTCCAGGTGCGCGGGCACGGGCAGTTGCAGCAGCACACCGCTGACCGCCCGGTCGCAGTTGAGACGCTCGAGCTCCTCGGCGACGTCCTCGAAGGACGCGTCGGCTGCCAGGCGCCTGTCGAAGGCGGCCATGCCGACCTCCTGGCAGGCGCGCTGCTTGCCGCCCACGTACACGGCCGAGGCGGGGTCCTCGCCGACCAGGATCGTTGCCAGTCCCGGCGGGCGGCCGACCTGGCGGACAAACTCCTCGACCTCGACTGCCACCTGTGCGCGCACGCGCGCGGCGATCGCCTTGCCGTCGATGGTTGTGGCGCTCATGGTGCAGATGCTATGCGCTGGAGCGTGATGTGCGGGACCCTCAGCGTCGCGTGACCGGCGCGTACTCAGCCATCAGCTTGCGCTCGGAGCCGTCGCCGGCGAAGCGCACGACGATCACCCCGTCGGGCTCCACACCCGTGACGACACCGTCGCCGAAGGCCGCGTGCACCACGTCCTCGCCCAGACGGAAGCTGCTGGTGGCTGCATCTGCGTCGCGCCCGCGACGCGCCGCCGGCCAGCCCTCGACCGGCGCGTGGGAGCCGCCCGTGCCGATGGAGGCGCCGTGCCCGAGCCTGGCGCCGGCGACGGCAAGCCCGGCCGACAGCGAGCTGGCCCGGAACAGCGCTTGGCGAGGCTCGTCGAGCAGCTCGGCGGGAATCTCGTCTAGGAAGCGGCTGCGCAGCCCGTATGACTGGGCGCCGAACACCGCGCGCCGGCGCGCATGGGTCAGGTACAGCTGGCGCATGGCGCGCGTGATGCCCACGTAGAACAGTCGACGCTCCTCCTCCAGTCCACCCTCGTCGATCGCGCGCGAGTGGGGAAAGACGCCGTCCTCACAGCCGGTGATGAACACCGTCGGATACTCCAGCCCCTTGGCGTTGTGCAGCGTCATCAGCGTCACCAGACCCTCGTCACTGCGGCTGTCTGCATCTGCCACGAGCGCGATCTCCTGCAGGTAGGCGGCGAGCGTGTCCTCGCCGCCGGCGGCCTGCGCGTCGAACGTGCGCGCGCCCTCCACCAGCTGCTCGAGGTTCTCGATGCGCCCCTGCGCCTCGATCGTGCGCTCGGCCTCGAGCGCCTCGATGTAGCCCGTCTGCGACATCATCGCCTCGAGCAGATCCCCCACCGGCACGCCTTGCTGCGCCGGACCGGACTCGCCATCATCCTGCGCGGCGTCACCCGCCGCGGCCGGCGCCGGGCCTACGGCCGGCATGCCCGCCAGCTCGCGCAGATCCTCCATCGTGTCCATGAAGCGGCGCAGCGCCTTCACGGCCGCGGCGCCCAGACCGGGGACCTGATCGGGTTGCGCAGCCGCCTCCCATACCGGGATGCCCAGCGCATCCGCGTTGGCGAGCACCCGCGAGAGCGAGGTCTGCCCGATCCCCCGCCGCGGCGAGTTGACCACGCGCGTAAAGCTCACGACGTCGGCGGGGTTGGCGATCAGCGACAGATACGCGATCGCGTCCTTGATCTCCGCGCGTTCGAAGAACTTGGTGCCGCCGATCACCTGGTAGGCGATATCATCGCGCGTGAGCGTTTCCTCGAGCACCCGCGACAGCGCGTTCGTGCGGTACAGCACCGCGATCTCCGCGCGCGAGGCGCCGTTGTCGAGCAGCCGCTGGATCTCGCCGATGACGAACCGCGCCTCCGCGTACTCGTCGTCGAGCACGCGCAGCTGGATCTGATCGCCCTGCCCCAGCTCGCTCCACAGCCGCTTGGCGATACCGCCGCGGTTGTTGGCGATCACCGCGTTGGCCGCGCGCAGGATCGTCTCGGTCGAGCGGTAGTTCTGCTCGAGCTTGACCACGCGCGCATCCGGGAAGTCCTCTTGGAAATCAAGGATGTTCCTAATGTCAGCCCCGCGGAAGCTGTACACCGATTGGGAGTCGTCGCCGACGACTGCCAGGTTGCGATGCCCCACCGGACCGCTGTAGGTGGGGCGATCTCCGGGCTGTGCCTCGCCGCGCTGCGGCGGGCGGGCGGGTGGGCCTTCATTCACGAGCAGCTGCAGCAGCCGGTACTGCGCGTGGTTGGTGTCCTGGTACTCGTCGACGAGCACGTGGCGGAAGGTGTTGCGATAGCGCTCGCGTACGTCCTCGAACAGCTCCAGCAGGTTGACGACCCGGAACAACAGGTCATCGAAGTCCATCGCGTTCATACGGTGAAGGTCGCGCTCGTAGATGTCGTACACGTCGGCGATCATCTCCTCGAAGGGCGAGCCCACCTGCTGACGATAGGACTCGGCGTCGATCAGGCGGTTCTTGGCGGCGGAGATCTGGTTGTGGATGGCGGCGGGCGTGTAGCGCTTGGGGTCCACGCCCACTGCGTCAGCGCTGCGCTTGGTCAGCCGCCGCGCGTCGGCCTGGTCGTAGATGGTGAACTGGCGCGTGTAGCCGAGGCGATCGGCCTCCGCGCGCAGGATCCGCGCGCACGCGGAGTGGAACGTCATCACCCACATCCCGCGCGTGCTGCGACCGAGCAGGCGCTCGACGCGCTCGCGCATCTCGTTGGCGGCCTTGTTGGTGAACGTGATCGCCAGGATCTCGCCCGCCTGCGCCTGGTCTGTGTACATCAAGAACGCGATCCGGTGCGTGAGCACGCGCGTCTTGCCGCTGCCCGCGCCGGCCAGGATCAGCAGCGGCCCCTCGCCGTGCGTGACGGCCTCGCGCTGGGGCTCGTTGAGGCCTTCCAGCAGCTCCTGGAGGTGCTCTGCGTGGGGGTTCGCCGCCATCCGACCCCAGCATAGATACGCGCCCGGCCAAGACAGATGCCCGACCCGGCGGGCGGATCGTCGTTCCTGGCAAGGACGCAGTGAGCGTGGCGTACTACGTACGCGAGCGACCGAGGACACAGCCAGGGGCGACGAGGCGTCCGCCGGGTCAGCCCCCGGCGGGGTTGGGGCCCTTGACCGTCCGCAGCGGCCTGACCTCGGCGATCGGCTGGGGCTCTGAGTCCGACAGCTCGCCAACCATCCGTTCCAGGGCGCCGATGCGGGCCGACAGCGCCTGGATCGCCTCGGCGATCGGGTCGGGCAGGTGGATCCAGTCGGCATCGGGCCCCTCCACGCTGCGTCCCTCCACGCGCACCACATGGCCGGGGTTGCCGACGACGGTCGCGTTGGCGGGCACGTCGGTGATGACCACGCTGTTGGCGCCGATCTTGGCGCCGTGTCCGACGGTGATCGGGCCCAGCAGCTTGGCGCCCGAGCCGATCGTCACGTTGTCCTGCACGGTCGGGTGGCGCTTGCCGGTCGCAAAGCCGGTGCCGCCCAGCGTCACCCCCTGATAGAGGGTCACGTCCTTGCCGATGTCGGCGGTCTCGCCGACCACCACGCCCGCGCCGTGGTCGATGAACAGCCCGCCGGCGATGCTCGCCGCGGGATGGATCTCTATCCCGGTGAGCGCGCGGGTGAGCATCGCCAACAGGCGCGGGATGACCGGCACCCCGGCCCCATACAGCGCGTGCGCGACCCGGTGGGAGAGCAGCGCGTGAATTCCCGGCCACGTCGCGAGGATCTCCGCGGGAGCCACGCCGCGAGCGGCAGGGTCGCGGTCGCGCGCGGCGCGCACATCACAGCGAACCTCGCTGACGACCCGCGCGAACGCATTGAAGCCGGGCATTTGCAAACAGCGTAGCGGGCAACAGCGCGAACGTTGAGCGTGCAACCGTATTTCCGCCAGCGCGCGACACGTCCCCGCCCCGAAGGGGCGCCGATCAAAAGTCTTAGGCGCCAGATCGATCGAACGACGCGTCTGACGGTGCACGGTGGTGCCGGCGTGCTGGTGGCACGTCGGCAGGCGCCGGGTGCCGTCAGGGCGCGAAGAAGGCTTGGGAGATGTAGCGCTCGCCCGAGTCGGGCATGACGACCACAATCCGCTTGCCCTTGGATTCCGGGCGCGCGGCGACCTGCAGCGCGGCCCACAGAGCGGCGCCGCAGGAGATCCCGGCGAGCAGGCCCGCGCGCTTGGCACAGCGCCAGGCGGTACTGATGGCGTCGTCGTCAGACACGGGGATCACCTCGTCGAGCAGGTCCCGGTTGAGCACGGGCGGCACGAAGCCCGCGCCGATGCCCTGGATACGGTGCGGCCCCGGGCGCCCGCCCGACAGCACCGCCGAGTTGCGCGGCTCGACCCCTACGACGCGCAGCTTCGGGTTGGCGTGCTCGCGCAGGTACTCCCCCGTGCCGGTGATCGTCCCGCCAGTGCCCACGCCGGCGACCAGCACGTCGACGTTGCCGTCCAGCGCACGCGCGATCTCCGGGCCGGTGGTGCGCCGGTGCGCCTCCGGATTGGCGGGATTGGAGAACTGGTCGGGCAGGAACGTGTCCGCTTTGCGGGCCATCGCTCGGGCGGCCTGCACCGCCTCGTCCATGCCACCCAGCGACTCGGTGATCTGCACGCGCGCCCCGTACAGGCGCAGCAGGCTCTCGCGCTCGCGGCTCATCCCCTGCGGCAGCGTGAGCACCAGGTCATAGCCCTTGGCGGCGCACACGAACGCGAGCGCGATTCCCGTGTTGCCGCTGGTGGCCTCCACGATCGTGGTGGCACCCGGCTCGATCCTGCCCTCCGCCTCGGCCGCCTCGATCATCGCCACGCCGATGCGATCCTTGACGCTGCCACCCGGGTTCAACGACTCGAGCTTGGCGAACAGCTGTACGTCGTTGTCTGCCGCGGGAGTGCCCTCCAGCATGCGCGAAAGCCCGACCAGCGGGGTGTTGCCGACCAGTTCGGCAATGTTGATCGGGATTCGGGCCACCGGCCCACGACAATAGTGCAGGGGGCCGGACGCCCCCGCGCCGGCTGCTACCTGCCCGGCTTGGGCTTGTGCTTGACGAGGCGGCTCTTTGCCAGCGCGAGGTGGACGATCGCGCTGTGCGCCCTTGCCGGGCCCGGGAGGACCGGCAGGATCACCAGTTTGGCGCTGAGGCGCCCGTGATGGGAGGCCAGCAGCGCACGCCCTGCGCTATTGAGCTTGACGGTCACCGTGGCGCTCCGCCCAGACGGGATGGAGAAGCTGGCGGTGCCGATCGCCTTGGCGCCGAAGCGCGGCTCATGGCCCTTCTTGGTCTTGAGCTTGACCTTGACCTCGATCGTCAGCCTGCCCGTACAGCGGCCCGAAAATGCCAGGCCGACCGAGCTCAGCTTGACCGTCGCGCGCCTGCTCGCGGACACGGCAATGCCCTTGCTGCGCAGCGCCACCGCGCAGCTGGCGCCAACCCGAGGACCAAAGCCCAGGACAGCGGCGGCGGCGCTGGTGGATGCGCCGCCTGCGCCAGAGCCGCCTGTGCCCTGCGAGGAGGCCAGGAAGGTGAACCGGTCCTTGGCTTTGGTGGCGCTGGTCCCTCCCATCGGGGTGGTGACGGTCACGTCGACCGTGCCCGGCGACTGTGCCGGTGAGACGGCGGTGATCGTGGCGCCTTCGACGTGGACTGCGGAGGCTGCCACCGAACCGAAGTCGACAACCGCGCCTTCTTCGAAGTTGGCGCCTTCGATCGTCACGCTGGTGCCCCCGGCCGCGGGCCCTTCGTCGGGCGAGACGGTCCTGACCACCGGAGACGGCACGTCGGCTTTGCGCGAGCCCGGCGCCAGATACGTGTACTGGGCACCTGTGCTCTGCACGCTCGTGCCCGCCGGGGTCTTGACCGTGACGAACACCTGTTCCTTGCCTGCGGGCGCGACGGTCGCGATCGCCGTTCCCTGCGGATTGACGGTGAATTCCTGGACCTCGTTTGAGCCGAATTTGACTTCTTCGGCTTCAGCGAAGCCGACGCCCGTGATCATCACCGGGGTGCCGCCGGCCTGAGGACCTTCGTCGGGTGTCACCTCGGTGACGGCGGGACCCTGGCCGAACGGGATCGCCGCTCCCGCTCCGTCGCCATTGGTCGGGGCGCCCACGAGAGCCCGTTCGCCGTCGCCGGCCAGGGCGACGCTCACGCCGAAGGAGCCGGCGCCCGCCTCGGCGGCTCCTCCCAACAGCTCTTCGTGCTCGCTCCAGGTGGAGGCGGAGCCCGTGAACAGCCACGCAGCGCCCGCTCCGCCAAGGGTTCTGGGACTGCCGATCAAAGCGGTCGTCCCGTCGCCGGCCAGGGCCACGCTGTAGCCGAATGCGATCGGGGCGCCTGTGCCGGCGGTCAGCTTGGAGCCCTGCGTCCACTCTCCCACCGACGGGCGTGTGAACACCCAGGCCGCCCCGTCGCCTTCGTCGTCGGTGCGAGCCCCGATCAGCGCCGTATCTCCATCAGAGGAAAGCGCGACGCTGTAGCCGAGGCGACCTTCCCCGATCTCCCGTTCGTCTTCGCCTTCGCCCGTCACGGTCAGTCTCTGGCCTTCCTGGGCAAACGGGACCTCGGCGCTGGGACGCGTGAAGACCCACGCCGCGCCCGCATTGGCCACGCGTTCGAACGCACCCTTGGACTTGTCCCAGGTGGCGCCGATGGTGGTGGGACCGCCGACCAGCGCGGTCGTCCCGTCGCCGTTCAGCGCCACGCTCACACCAAAGTGGCCTTCGCCGCTTGCGAGCCCGCCGGTCAGCTGTTCGTCCTTGCTCCAGGTCGAGCCTTCGCCTTCGCGCGTGAACA
>DATNLQ010000074.1:0-4544 GCA_035602785.1 Solirubrobacteraceae bacterium | reverse complement strand
CGTTCACGCGCGAGCCGGCCTCGTGGCCGAGCAGCACGCCGAAGCCGAGGAACACGAGCACCAGCAGGGCCGACACCTTGCGCGGCGGCAGCGTCAGCCCCGGCCCGCGTGCCCCCGCGCTTGGTCGCGCCTGGGCGATCGGCTCGGTCGTAGCATGCGCTGGCGGCGCCGTCGCGCGCGACCGCTCGCCCATGCGACGCAGCAGCGCCACGAGCTGAGGATCGCGCGATCCCGTGCGCTGACCGCAGTTGACGCAGTAGCGCTGGTGGGGCTCCACAGGCGCGCCGCAGTCCTGGCAGGGGCCGAAGGGGCGCTCGCCGCTCATGCTCGGCGCCTACTCGTCCAGGCTGGAAGCAGAATCGCCGCCGCCCTGGGCGCTGTCGCCGGCGAGCAGGGCGTCCATGACCGCGGTCGACGCGTCCGTGGTGCCGGCCACGATGGCGGCGCTCGGCGTGCGCTCCATCAACGTTGCGCCGCACTGCCAGCAGAACAGCGCTCCGCGGCTGTGGGGCGCTGCGCAGTGCGGGCAGGTGCCCGCGACTGCGTCGTCTTCCATCCGCAGCAGTCGCTCGACCTCGGCCAGCTCGGCGTCGCGTTCCTGCAGGATCGCCGCACGACGGACGAGCACGTCCAGACGGAAGTGGTCACGAATCGCCATCTCGTAGGCCAGTCCGCCCAAGTCCCAGTGCAGCTCGGTGACCTGCTCGGCCAGTTCGTCGCGCCTGCAGCGCAGGTCAGAGCGCGCATCTGTGTGAGCGGGGAGCGGGCGTGCGCCATCGCCGTTGGGCGAGCCCGCGCCGGGCGCGGGCGCGGTAAAGCTTCTGTGCAGGGCCGACGTTGCGATCGGCTCCTGCCCGTCTACGCCGCCAGCGTCTCGGAGAATGCCCATCCTCAGCCCGTTTCGACCACGTTGGGGAGGTTCTTGGACTTTTGCTCGTAGCTTTTGCCTTTGCTGGTGTTGAGGCTCTTGAGGACCGTCGGCGGGGCGGGATGGCTCTCGCTCTGACCGACGCCCCCCGGGCTGGAGGCAGGCGGGCTCGCAGTTTGCGACGCCGAGCCGGAGCCGGCGTTGGACACGCGGATCACCGACGCGCCGGGGAAGCTCTTCTTTAGGCCTGCCAACGCTTTTTCGGCCTGCGCCTTGGTGTGGTAGACGCCCGAGTAGATGACATAGTTGCCGGCCGTCAGGCTGGTGAATTGTTCGGACTTCAGGGCGCCGACGGCCTTGGCGCCCTTGGCGCCTGCGCTCGTCTTGGCCGCTTCCACGGCGCTCACGGTGGTGCCCGTCTGGGGCAGCGTCTGCAGCTGCACCGTGTAGCCGGTGGTGCCCGACGGCCAGCTGCCCGTGAACGTCGCTTCCGCCGCCGCTGGGGGCGTGGCGGCGCCCGTGGCGGGAGTGGCTGCGACGCTGATCGTCTGCGCGGGCGCCGGACTGGACTTGGAGGTCCCGGAGCGGCCGATCAGCACACCCACGCCCATCGCCAGCAGCAGCACGCCCACGCCCGCGATCACCGTGAGCGTGTTGCCGCGTTGCGCCGCCCCACCCGCGAACGGCTTGGACTCGGTTGGGGGCCCTGGCGGCCCCGCTGGCGAGGATGCAAGGCCGGGCGCAGGCCCGGACTGCGAGCGCAGCGGGGGCCCGCCCGCGAGGACGCTGCTCATGGGGACGCGACGCTCGCCGCACTCCAAGCAGTAGCGCTGGTCGTCCGCCAGCGGCGAGCCGCAGCCGGGACACACCTCGGCCGCGCCGATCGAGGGAGCGGTCGAAGGATGGGAACTGGCTATAGGCTCTGTGGACAGGGTGAGACCTTCGCGTTGCGTCTAGATGCTGCTGCAGATGCTGGCGCTCCGTTCGGACGGTCCGGAGGGCCGGCGCCCGGCAACCGCGAGCAGCTTGTGCCAGATGATCGAGCCATTGGTCGCCGCCAGCGTAACGATTTGGTAAAAGCGGCGGCCGGCGGTCGGCCTCAGGCCGCCGTCCGGGCCAGCGAGCCGGCCGGCTGCGAGGCCGACGCGACCGCGTCTTCGGCGCCGCGGCGCGCGACGATCGCCGATTGCGCGAGCTCCCACGAGTGCTGCGCCTGCGCGACGGCTTGCTGGGCGCCATGGACCTGCTGCTGGCGGTCGCCAGCCCGGGCGGCGGCGCACAGACTGACGACTGCCAGCAACATGAGGATCCAGGCACCGATGACGAGCGGAAGGATCATGATGGCTCCGTTTGAGATCGCGGGTACGCCAATGCCTCACTAAGTCTATCAGGAATATGGACGGCTCTGAACCACAACCCGCAAAGAGCGTCTGAATCACTCTGGGCCGGTACGCACACTCGGCGGAGCAGGCACCGAGCTGGGCCCGACATACGCAAAGGGCACGACCCCGTCCGGGAAGGTCGTGCCCTTGCGCCGATGGGATGGCCGCTACCCGGCGCGAGCCTTGCGCTCGGCGGCCACCCGCTCGGCCCCGCCCCAACACCCCGGGGCCGACGTGCCGTGAATCGTCTGGGGCGCGATCTGAGCTGTCAATACGCAATTCTGCGAACATCGCCGGCGCAGGGCTGACAATCACAGCCACGGCGATCGAGCGGAAAGCCAAAGCGATAGAGCGGCTGAGCGCAACCGACCTGAACAGCGTCCTCGAAGTGGCGCGCGAGCTCGGCGCGATGCGCGACGTGGACGAGCTGCGCGCGAGCGTACTCGGACAGCTGCGCCGCCTGGTGGACTGCGACACGCTCTCCTTCAACGAGCTGGCGCCGGCAGACGGCGAGGCGATCATCGCGGCCGTCGACCCCGAAGAGATCCTGTGGGACGGAGCCGAGGAGCTGTTCGGCGCCTATGCGCACCAGAACCCGCTGGTCGCCGCCGCCGGGCGCCCGGGCGACATCGGCGTCAGGAAGTTCAGCGACCTCGTCAGCACGCGGCAGCTGCACAGCCTTGACATCTACAACGTTATCTACAGGCAGATCGAAGTCGAGCACCAGATCGCCTTTACCCTGCCGGCCCCGTCGCGGCATGTGATCGGCTTCGCGCTGAACCGCAACCGCAGGCAACCCGACTTCTCCGAGCGCGACCGCGGCGTGCTCGAAGCGGTGCGGCCCTTCGTCGTGCAGGCCTATGAGACCGCTGCCGTGCATACGAGGCTTATGGCGCTCGAGCGCAACGCGATCGCCCTGCGCGAGCGGGCACAGCTGCAGCCCGACGCGCTGCGCGCGCGCGGCCTGACGACGCGCGAGGTCGAGGTCCTGCGCCTGCTCGCCAATGGGCTCGCCAACGCCGAGATCGCACGCGAGCTCGCGCTGAGCGAGCGCACGGTCGCCAAGCACCTCGAACACGTCTACAGCAAGCTCGGCGTGGGTAACCGGACGGCCGCGCTGGCCCGCGCGCGCGAGGTCTCCGCGCCCGGAGAATCCGTCTAGCATCCCGAGCACGCAGATTCAGCCGTGCCCAGGGGCGACCGCATCAACCGCGCTGCGGACGTGTTGACGAGTACAGCCACGCTGGCGCGTGGAGAGTCGAGCAGGCACCAAAACGGGATCGAGAACAGGGAGGTACTCGCACATGACAACGAGCAGCAAAGCCCGCCGCGGCGCCCTGAGCGCATCGCTTGCGCTGATCGCCCTGGTCGCGGTGCCGAGTGCCTCGCCGGCTACGGCCACGCCCAAATCCAAGCCGAAGAAGAAGGTCGTGGCATCGACCGGCGCGGCCACGCACGTGCTCGACACCTCAGCGCTGCTCAACGCGTCGATCAACCCCAACGGCAACCAGACCAGCTACTACTTCCAGTGGGGCACCGCGACGTCCTATGGCGTTCAGACACCCACCGTCGTGGTGGGCGCCGACAGCACCAGGGTCAAAGTCGGCCAGTCAATCTCCGGCCTGCAGACCGGCGTCACCTACCACTACCGCGTCGTAGCCGTGGTCTCGGGCGAAGCCCCGATCCTTGGGCGCGACCGCACGTTCTTCACCGGCAAAAGCACGCCGAAGCTCGAAATCCCCCGCAGCGTCGACGTCGTGGTGGGCACGCCATTCGTCGTCTCCGGCACGCTGACGGGGCCCAACAATGCAAACCAGATGGTCGAGTTGCAGGGCTCGACCTTCCCCTATCGCGAAGCGTTCAAGGCTCTGGGCCCCACAACCGTCACAGGCCCCACCGGGCAGTTCTTCTTCGCCGTCTCGCCGATCTCCGCGAGCACGCAGCTGCGCGCGATCACCGTCAGCGGACTGCACCCGCTGTACAGCCGCACCGAGATCGTCCACGCGCAGGCCAAGGTGGTGCTGCGGGTGCGTACAAGCAGCACGAAAGGGCTCGTGCGCCTGTACGGAACGGTCACGCCCGCGGCGGTCGGCGCCAAGGTGCTGCTGCAGGTGCACGAGGCCGTCAAACCGGGCGCGAGTAAGCCGGGCGCGGAAGTGACCGCCAAGTTCGTCGACCAGTTCGCGACGCTGGTCAAGAAGGCCGGCAAGAAGTTCTCGCGCTTCAGCGTCGTGGTCAACGTCCGCGTCGGCGGACGCTACCGCGCGGTGGTCAAGCTGCGCAAGGGTCCGGTC
>DATNLQ010000052.1:0-7257 GCA_035602785.1 Solirubrobacteraceae bacterium | reverse complement strand
ATCAACTGCTGTACGCGTCCCTGCGCGAGCTGGCTCGCCGCGAGCCGACGTTCGCCCTGCACGTCCACGTCGCCGTCCCCGACCCCGAGGACGCCATGCGTGCGATGAACGGCTTGCGCGCGCATCTGCCGCTGCTGCTGGCGCTGTCGGCGAACTCTCCCTTCTGGCAGGGGCGAGAGACCGGGCTCGCATCGACGCGTACGCCGATGTTCGGGGCGTTCCCCCGCGTCGGGCTCCCCCGCGCCTTCGCCGACTACGGCGATTACGTCGAAAGCATCGATCTGCTGTTGCGCTGTGGCGCCTTTCCCGAGCCGACGTTCCTCTGGTGGGATGTGCGCCTACAGCCGCGCTGGGGAACCGTCGAGGTGCGCATCATGGACGCCCAGATCACGGTCGAAGACTCCACCGGACTGGTCGCGCTGGTGCAGTCGCTCGTGCACATGGAAGCCAGCAAGGGCGCTGCGGCGGTCGCCTCGCACAACAGTGCTGAGCTGCTTGCCGAGAACCGCTTCCTGGCGGCGCGGGACGGCATGCAAGCTCATTTCCTCGATGCCGGCCTCGAAAGTCAGATCTCCGTGCACGACGTGCTCTCGGCGACTATCGATCTCTGTGCGCAGCACGCCGATCAGCTTGGCTGTCGCGACGAGCTGGAGGGCGTGCGCGAGCTGAGCCGCCACCCCGGCGCGATGCGCCAGCGCGAGCGCGCCCGGGAGTCCGCGGGGCTTGCCGGCCTCGTCGCAGCGCTGGCCGACGCTTTCTGATGTGCGGACTCGGCGGGGAGGTCGCGTGGGGGCGTGCACCCGATCTCGACGCGCTCGCGCGCATCGGAGACGCGCTCGCACCACGCGGGCCCGACGGCGCCGGCGACTGGCACGACTCCGGCGTCGCGCTCGTGCACCGGCGTCTGAAGATCATCGACCTCAGCGCGCGGGGTGACCAGCCGCTGGCGGACCCCGACCTGGGCCTCGTGATCGCCTTCAACGGCTGCATCTACAACCACCATGAGCTGCGCGCCGAGCTGGTCGAGGCCGGCTATCCGTTTCGCTCCACTTCGGACACGGAGGTGATCCTCAAGGCCTTCCACCACTGGGGAGCGGAGCGCTTCGTCGATCACCTGATTGGCATGTTCGCGTTTGCGATCGCAGAGCCGGCGTCGGGGCGTGTCGTGCTTGGACGCGATCGCCTGGGAATCAAGCCGCTCTACCTCGCCGAGTTGGACGGGGCGCTTCGCTTCGCGTCCACGCTGCCGGCGCTGCTCGCCGGAGGCGGCGAGATCGACACCGAGATCGACCCTGTCGCGCTTCACCACTACCTCAGCTTTCACTCCGTTGTGCCGGCGCCACTGACGATCCTGCGCGGAGTGCGCAAGCTCCCGCCGGCGACACTGCTGAGGATCGAGCCCACCGGTGCGCGCAGCGAGCGTCGCTACTGGTCGTCTACCTCCGAGCCCAACCCGTTCGCGCCAGACGCCGACTGGCAGGAGATGACGCTGGCGGCTCTGCGAACCGCCGTGCAACGCCGGATGGTTGCCGACGTTCCCGTCGGCGTGCTGCTCTCCGGCGGCCTCGACTCGAGCCTGATCGTCGCGCTGCTCGCCGGCGAGGGCCAGCGAGGGCTGCGGACGTTCTCGATCGGCTTTGCCGATGCGGGTGGCCAGCGCGGTGACGAGTTTCACTACTCCGACCTCGTGGCGGCGGAGTTCGGCACGGCGCACGAGCGCATCGAAGTGGACTCGGCGCGACTGTTGCCGGCGATCGGCTCTGCGATAAGCGCGATGAGCGAGCCGATGATCTCCCACGACTGCGTCGCATTTCACCTGCTCAGCGAGGAGGTCTCGCGCCACGTCAAGGTCGTGCAGTCGGGCCAGGGCGCCGACGAGATATTTGCGGGATACTCCTGGTACCCGCCGCTCGCCGATGTTTTCGGCAACGGCGCCAGCGACTACATCGCCGAGTTCGTTGACCGCTCGCACGCCGAGTGCAGCGCGATGGTCCACCCCCGCCTGCGGCTCTCCTGCGATCCCTCGCGCGAGCTTGTGCAGCGCCACTTCGCGACCCCGGGCGCCCGCACGCCATTGGATCGGGCGCTGCGGATCGACAGCGAGGTGATGCTCGTCGACGACCCCGTGAAGCGCGTAGACAACATGACGATGGCCTGGGGGCTCGAGGCGCGGACGCCATTCCTCGACCATGAGTTGGTCGAGTTGGCGGCAGGCTGCCCCGCGGAGCTCAAGCTGGCGCACGGCGGCAAGGGCATCCTCAAGCGCATGTCGCGGGGACTGCTCCCAGACGCTGTCATCGATCGCCCAAAGGGGTACTTTCCGGTCCCGGCGCTGTCGCACCTCGACGGCGACGTGCTTGCGCTCGTGCGCGACGCGCTGACCCCCGAGCGGATCGAGTGCCGCGCCGTGTTCGAGCCCGGGTATGTGAAGATGCTCCTCGCTGGGCCAAACGATCACCAGACGACCCTCGAAGGCAACAAGCTCTGGCAGGTCGCGCTCCTTGAGCTTTGGCTGCACACGCACATCGACGGCTGACAGACGCCCACGGGAGCCAGCTCGGACCGTGACCTGATCCTCGGCGGGTGCTTCTCTGCGCCGGCCGGCCGGCCGAGCCTCGGCCGCCAGCGTAGAGAAAGGCAGAGTGCCGGCACTATCAACCGGCTCCTTGTATCCGCGCGAAACCAAACCCGCAGCGTGTGGCGGCGCCCGTCCGCGGTCGGCGGCGCCTAATCTGCAACGCACATGGAGCGCGTCGGAGTCCTTGTCCACCCCACCCGTCCGGTGGGGGATGCCCTGGAGGTTCTCGAGCGCTGGACGCAGGGTCGTGGCCTGCGGCTGGTTCAGATTCCGACTGGTGAGGAGCCTTCGGTGGCGCCACCCGGCGAGGTGACCGCGTGTGACCTGATTACCGCGCTCGGTGGAGACGGGACGGTCCTCAAGGCGCTGCATGCAGCCGGCAGAACCCGGACGCCGGTGTTGGGCGTCGCCTACGGCAGCCTGGGGGTGCTCACGGCGGTGCAGGAGGACGAGCTGCGCGCAGGGCTCGACCGGTTTGCCGCCGGGGAGTGGCTGGCACGCCACTTGCCGGCGCTCGAGATCGGCTCCGACGGGAGCCGGCTTGCCTGGGCGGTCAACGACCTAGTTCTCGCTCGACGTGGGAGCACCCAGCTCGTCGTCGACATATGCGTGGACCAGGAGCTCTACGTCCGCCTCGCGGGCGACGGGATCGTGGTCGCAACCCCGCTGGGGTCCAGCGCGTATTCGATGGCGGGCGGGGGCCCGCTGCTGGCGGCCGGCACCAACGCTTTCGTTTGCACGCCGCTCGCGATGCACGGCGGATGCGCCCCCCCGCTCGTCGTCCCAGACGACCGAGAGGTCACCCTCCAAATCCATCCGGGTCACGGCGGCTTCGACCTCGAGATCGACGGGTTCCGTGTGGACACAGAGGCGCAGCGATTCTCGGTCAGCAGCCATCACGCATACGCCACGCTCGTCGTGCTCGACGACTCCAGTTGTGGCCTGCCTTGGCTGCGCGAGCGGGGACTGATAAGCGACAGCCCACGCGTGGCTGCCCGGAAGAGCCGGGCGCTGCACACCGGGCACGGAACCTGATCGCGCGGCAATCAACCTCGGCCCAGTTCGCGCCGCGAGCGTCTGAGGCCGCGCAAACCCTCAAGTAGCAACTGTGAGGCCCTCCAGCGGCCTCATGATCCACTGACTCCAGCTAAGTGTATACTTAGGCCGGGAATGATGGCCGAGATCCACTAATTGGGCACACGATCGAGCGCCGGCATTGCATTCGTCGCTTTACTTGGGGACATGATCACGTGAACGAGCTCTTGACGGTTCCTCGCCAATGGCTGTCTGTTACCGGGGAGATCGGGCGTTTTGCCAGCACGATCGTGCGCGACGTGTACGGCGGGCGGGTGTTCCGCTTCTTCGGCGAGACGCTGCGCCAGGCGGGCATCCTGATCATCTTCTCCACGCTGGTCATCTGGAGCCTGGTGTTCTTCATCGGCCTGGGTACGTGCGGGATCGAGGCGGCGTACTTCAACCAGTCCACCGGCACGCCCAACTACGCGGGCCTGTTCGCGGGCTTGTGCAACCTGCGCGAGGCAGTTCCTTACGCCTTCGGCTACATGCTTGCGGCGAAGGTGGGCACGGGCATCGTTGCCGAGCTCGGCGCGATGCGGATCTCAGAGGAGATCGATGCGCTGGAGGTGATGGGCATCGACTCGGTGGCGTTTCTGTGCGCGACGCGCCTGCTGGCCGCATGGATCGCGCTGCCGTTCATGTACCTGGCGGCGATCGGGGTGGCGTACCTGGGCTCCTACATCGCGATCGTGGATCAGATCGGCTATGTGTCCTCGGGCGGCTATCTGTTGATCTTCTGGCAGTTCCAGAACGCGCCCGATCTGATCTTCAGCTTGATCAAGGGGATGACCATGGCCACGGCGATCGTGCTGGTGGCCTGCTACTACGGCTATACGGCCAGCGGCGGCCCTGTGGGGGTGGGCAGGGCGACGGCCAAGTCGATGGTGCTCAACCTCGTGCTGATCCATATCATCGGGATGCTCGGCACCCAGATCTTCTGGGGCGGCAACGCGCGAGCCCCGATCGGAGGCTAGACGGCGGGTACGCTGCGCGTTGTGCGCCGAGGTGTTTCGATCCGCAGGCTCCTGCTGGGCGTTGTTGGCGTGCTCGCAGTCGTGGTCGTCGTGCTCAACTGGACCTACGGGCGCCTGCCGGCGGAGCCCAGGCCAACCGGCTCGTTCGTGCAAATCGGCAAGCTGAGGATCCACTACATCGAACATCCCGGAGCGGGAACGCCCGTCGTGCTGATCCACGGCCTGCCGGGGACGGCCGAGGACTGGGACGCTGTCACGCCGCTGCTGGCAGGTCACCGCACGATCGCGATCGACCGTCCCGGCTTTGGCTATTCCAGCGGCGGCTATGTGCCCTTCGACCGCCAGCTGGAAGTTATTCACGAGCTCTTCGCCAAGCTCCATGTCACACGGCCGATCCTTGTGGGCCATTCCTATGGTGGGACGATCTCACTCGGGTTCGCCGAGCGCTATCCGAGCGACGTTCGTGGCCTCGTGCTCGTCGACGCGGCAGCCGCCGGTCAGAAGGTCGGAGGCCTCACCGACGTGCAGGCACACGCGGTGAAGTTCCTGCAGCTACCGATCATCAGACAGGTGGCCAACGCAACGTTCGGCCAACTGCTGCTCACGGTGTCGGTGAACATGGGCGACAGCGAAGCGTTTCATCCGCTGCCGGTCGTGGCCGCACACCGCCACCGCTTGCTGGCGATCAACATGACCCACGGCAACTTGCAGGCGTGGGCCGGCGAGACACTTGCAGCAAATGGCGTAATCGCACAGATCGACAAGCACCTCGGTGAAATCCGCGTGCCAGCCATCGTGATTCAGGGTGACGACGACGAGCTGGTCAAACCGATCTACGGACGTCGCCTCGCGGCTGAGTTGCCTGACTCTCGTTTGGTGATGGTCTACGGAGGGCACATGCAGCCCTACGACCATCCGGCGACGATCGCAGCGGCGGTTGCGAGCCTCGAGGAGGGCTAGGCAGTGGCCAAGTACATCGGAGCGATCGATCAGGGGACGACGAGCAGCCGCTTCATCCTGTTCGACAAGGACGGCAGGATCGCGGCGGTAGACCAGCGCGAGCACGAGCAGATCAACCCGAGGGCCGGCTGGGTGGAGCACGACGCGGGCGAGATCTGGCGGCGCACCCGCGAGGTGATCGGCGGGGCGCTGGCGAAGTCCGATGCGCAGGCGGGCGATGTGGAGGCGATCGGGATCACCAACCAGCGCGAGAGCACGGTGGTGTGGGACCGCGAGAGCGGTGAGCCGATCCACAACTCGATCGTCTGGCAGGACACGCGCACCGACCAGCTCGTGCGTGGGCTCGCGGGCGATCAGGGGTCCGACCGCCTGCGTGAGCGCGTGGGCCTGCCGCTGTCGACGTACTTCTCGGGTCCGAAGGTGGCGTGGCTGCTGGAGAACGTAAAGGGCGCGCGCGAGCGCGCGGAGAACGGCGAGCTGGCGTTCGGGACGATGGACACGTGGGTGCTGTGGAACCTGACGGGAGGCGCCAAGGGCGGCGTGCACGTGACCGACGTGACCAACGCCAGCCGCACGATGCTGATGGACCTGGAGAGCCTCGACTGGCACGAGCCGAGCCTCGAGCTGATGGGCATCCCGCGCTCGATGCTGCCGGAGATCCGCTCCTCCAGCGAGGTCTACGGCGAGGCGTCGGGCACGGCCGCGGGCGGGCGTCCGATCGCGGGCATCCTCGGCGACCAGCAGGCAGCGCTGTTCGGCCAGACTTGTTTTTCGCGCGGCGAGGCGAAGAACACCTACGGCACAGGCTCGTTCCTGCTGTTGAACACAGGCGAGGAGATCGTGCGCTCGCACAAGCTGCTGACGACGCTCGGCTACAAGCTGGGCGAGGGCAGGCCCACATATGTGCTGGAGGGCTCGATAGCGGTGACCGGAGCTCTGATCCAGTGGCTGCGCGACCGCCTCAAACTGATCAGGAGCGCCCCCGAAGTAGAGGATCTGGCACGCACGGTGGATGACAACGGCGGCGTGTACTTCGTGCCGGCGTTCTCGGGGTTGTTCGCGCCCTACTGGCGCGACGACGCGCGCGGTGTGATCGTGGGGCTGACCGCTTATGCCAACCAGGGACACATCGCGCGGGCGGCGCTGGAGGCGACAGCGTGGCAGAGCCGCGAGGTGGTGGATGAGGCGAACGCGGTCGCAGACGTGCCCTTCAGCGAGCTGAAGGTCGACGGCGGCATGACGGCCAACGAGCTGTTGATGCAGTTCCAGGCGGACGTGCTGGGTGTCCCGGTGGTGCGTCCGGCAGTCACACAGACCTCGGCGCTCGGCGCGGCCTTCGCGGCGGGGCTGGCGGTGGGTTTCTGGTCAGACCAGGACGAGCTGCGCGAGCGCTGGTCCGAGGACAAGCGCTGGGAGCCGCAGATGGACGAGGACCGGCGCGACCGCGAGTACGGCCAGTGGAAGAAGGCGGTCACACGCTCCTTCGACTGGGTCGAGCAGGAGTAGGCCGCAGCGCAGATCCCAGGGCCGTCGCGACGCGCGCGCCGACGGTGCTACGGCGTGGGACCTGCGCCGAGGGTCCCCGGGGAACCGTTCCCGAGGACCCCCGGCGTGGTTGGCGCTGCGCTCCAAGGGGGGTGCGCCGCGCCACTGCCCAGGAGAACCATC
>DATNLQ010000048.1:0-2802 GCA_035602785.1 Solirubrobacteraceae bacterium | reverse complement strand
CCGCGCACAACCCCGCGGCGCTGGAGGCAGGCGCGCACCCCGACCTGACCTACCAGATCGCGGGGCGTATCATCTCCCGGCGAGGCCACGGCAAGACCGCGTTCCTCGACATTCGAGACCTTTCCGGCCAGATCCAGGCGGTCGTGCGCGTAGACGCGCTCGGCCAGGAGGCATATGATCGCATCCTCGGCCTGGACATCGGCGACATCGTGGGGGTGGCAGGGAGCATCTACGTCACCCAGCGCGGGCAGCTCGCGCTGGGTGTCGTAGAGCTCACGCTGCTGACAAAGGCGCTGCGCCCGCCGCCCGACAAGCACCATGGCCTGGCCGACACGGGCACGCGCTACCGCTACCGCGAGCTGGACCTGCTCGCCAACGAGGACACGCGCGACCTGTTCGTCAAACGGCATCTGATCGTGTTCGAGATCCGCAAGTGGCTGAACGAGCGCAACTTCATCGAGGTCGAAACGCCCGCGCTGCAGTCGCTCGCCGGAGGCGCCGGGTCGCGGCCGTTCACCACCCACCACAACGCGCTCGACCGCGACCTGTACCTGCGCATCTCCGTCGAGCTGTTCCTCAACCGCTGCATCGTGGGGGGTATGGAGAACGTCTACGACATGGGCAAGGTCTTTCGCAACGAGGGCATCTCGCCCAAGCACTCGCCCGAGTTCACGATCATCGAGTTCATGTGCGCGTACTCCGACTACAACGACGTGGCGACGGTCACCGAAGAAATGTTTCGCGACGTCGCCCGGACCGCGCTCGGGCGCACCGTCGTCAAACGAAACGGCGAGGACATCGACCTGGCCAAGCCGTGGAAGCGGATCACAATGCGCGAGCTGATCCTCGAGCGCTTCGGCCTGGACTTCATGGAGTCAACGCGCGAGCAGCTGGCCGAGCTGCTCGACGAGCCGCTCGACCCGGCCGCCAGCTGGGCCGACGTGGTAGCCGATATCTACTCAGAGAAAATCGAGCACACGATCAACCAGCCCACCCACGTGTTCGACTTTCCGCTGGAGCCCTTCCCGATCACCAAGCGCCACTCGCAGCACCCCGAGTTGGCCGAGCACTTCGACGCGGTCATCGGCGGCATCGAGCTCGTCTCGGGCGACACCGAGCTCAACGACCCCGTCGACGAGTGGCAGCGCTTCGTCGACCAGCGCAAGCGACGCGCGGTCGACGACGGCGACGTGCCCCACCCCAACGACGAGGAGTACACGCGCGCGCTCGAGTACGGCTACTCGCCAACCGCCGGCGGCGGCATGGGCGTGGACCGCCTGGTGATGATCCTCACCGAACGCGACACCTTGCGCGAGGTTATCCCCTTCCCAATCGTCAGGGATTTGTCGTGAAGTCCAAGCTCGATCTCGACCACGGCGTGGTGGCCGCCTGCCGCCAGGCCGCCCGCCAGATCACCGACGACGTGATCAAGCGGATCGACGGTCATACGACCGTATCGGTGGAGCGCTCGGTCACGCGCCTGCTGGGCGTCGACGGCGCCAACGACCTCGACGTGCCCCTGCCCAACGTGCTGGTCGACCACGTCCACGACGGCGGCGGCCTGGGCCGCGGGATCGCCCACTGGCTGGGCAACGCGATGCTGCACACCGGCCGCACGCCACAGCAGATAGCCGAGGCGGTGAGCGCCGGCGAGCTCGATCTCCTCTCGCTGGCATCGTCCTTGGAGGGGGAGCACGCCGACGAGGGCGCCGCCAGCAACGGCCTCGGCGCTGTGACCGCCATCCAGGAACGCGTCGCGAGCGAGTGCGCGCAACGCCTGCAGGGAATCAACGCGCGCTTCGACGAGCGCCGGGCGATGCGCGAGCGCCTCGGCGAGACGCCCACACCCCTGCGCTATGTGCTGACGGCGACGGGCGACGTATACGAGGACGTCGTCCACGCCAAGGCGGTTGCGCAAGCGGGCGGGGACATCGTGGCGGTGATCCGCTCGACAGCCCAGAGCCTGCTCGACTACGTGCCCTACGGTCCGACGACGGAGGGCTACGGCGGCACGTTCGCCACGCAGGCCAACTTCCGCATCATGCGCGAGGCGATGGACGAGTGGTCTGAGCAGCACGGGCGCTACGTGCGCCTGTCGAGCTTCTGCTCGGGGCTGTGCATGTCGGAGATCGCGGCGATGGGCGCGTGGGAGGGCTTTGACAACATGGTCAACGACGCCCTGTACGGGATCCTGTACCGCGACATCAACATCGTGCGCGGCCTGATCGACCAGCGCATTTCGCGGATGATCAACGGCTACTTCGGCGTGACGATCAACACGGGCGAGGACAACTACCTGCGCACGGCGGACGCGCTGGAGGCGGCGCCGTCGGTGACCGCGTCCCAGTTCGTCAACTACGAGCTCGCGTGCGCCTCGGGCGTTCCGGACGCCCAGATCGCCCTCGGCGACGCCTTCGAGATCGACGTGCCGGTCAAGAACGGCCTGCTGTACGAGTGGGCCCAGGCGCAGCTCACGCGCGAGCTGTTCCCGGACTGCCCGGTCAAGTACATGCCGCCGACGCGCCACATGGACGGCAACCTCTTCCGCACACACGCTGCCGACACGCTATTCAACCTGGTCACGATCGCGACCGGCCAGGGCATCCAGACGATCGGCGTGCCGACCGAGGGCATCTTCACCCCCCACATCCACGACCGCGTGCTGGGCCTGCAAAACGTCGACTACGTGTTCAACGCCGCCCACGACCTCGGCGAGGAGATCGAGTTCAAGCGCGGCGGCATCGTCCAGACCCACGCGCAGAAGGTGCTCGCGGGAGCGCACGAGCTGCTCGAGCGGATCGC
>DATNLQ010000045.1:0-18432 GCA_035602785.1 Solirubrobacteraceae bacterium | reverse complement strand
GGCGGGACGCCGGCGCCCAAATGCGAGCCGAGATCGACGACTCGATCGCCTCGAAAGGCGAACGCGAGAAGCTCTACGACCGCCCCTACGAGGACCCGAAAACGGTCCGCGTCGCCGGGCCGTTCACAGTCGACAGCCTGTCTCCCCACCGACTAGCGAGCTTTGACGAGGACGATCGACTCATCGACACCGGCCGCGATGACTCGCACAGCGGCGCTGATGCCTTCGCCGACATGGTGCTCGCGAACCTCACGACCGCTGGCGTCCAGCAGGCGCACAAGGACGCCAAGCTCGACTTCGTCTCGGTCAGCCCGTGGCCCGGAAAGCTGATCTGCGGAGAGGGCATATATCGAGAAGGCGGCGAGGACGCGCCCGAGAAACGGGCTGGCATCTTCGTCGGACCCGAGTTCGGCACGGTTTCGCGAGCTGACCTGGTCGAGGCAGCGCGCGAGGCCGGTGACGCCGACTTCGACACTCTCGTAGCCTGCGCTTTCAACTACGAGGCACGCGCCTCCGAGTTCAACCAACTCGGCCGAATCCCCGTCCTCAAGGCCCGGATGAACGCGGACCTCCATATGTCCGAGGAGCTCAAGAACACCGGCAAGGGCAACCTGTTCGTCATCTTCGGGGAGCCGGACATAGAGATCCTCGATGCCGACAGCGCCGAGGCCAAGGCAGGTCAGATTCAGGTCCACATTAAAGGCGTCGACGTCTTCGACCCGAGCACCGGGGAAATACGAAGCGATGACGCCGACGGCATCGCCTGCTGGTTCGTCGACACCGACTACAACGAGGAGAGCTTCTTCGTCCGGCAGGCCTACTTCCTCGGCGCCAACGACCCCTACCGGGCGCTCAGAACGACCCTGAAAGCCGAGATAGATCCAGACGCCTGGGCCAGCCTCAACAGCGACACTTCGCGGCCGTTCGACAAGCCGGCCTCGGGCCGGATCGCCGTGAAGGTCATCAACCACCTCGGCGACGAGGCGATGAAGGTCCTCCGCGTCGCGTAGTGCCGCTACTCATCGCCGACAAGTTTGACGCCAGCCTCCAGAGGCTCAGCGCCGACGAGCAGAAGGCCGCGAAGCTCACCGTCTACGAGCTCCAGACCAACCCCGCCAGCCCTGGCCTGAACTACGAGGCGATCAAGCGCGCCAAGGACAAGCGGTTTCGCTCAGTGCGGGTGACGCGCGACCTGCGAATGATTGTGCATGAGATGGGCGACAGCGTGACGGTCTGTTACGTCGGTCACCACGACGACGCGTACGACTGGGCCGAACGACGGAGGCTCGAGGCGCACCCCAAGACGGGCGCCGCTCAGCTCGTTGTGATCCGCGAGACCGTGCGCGAGATCGAGGTGCCTGCCTTCGTACAGGCGAGTCGACCGCCCGACTCGCCGCCGGCGGGAACGTCGCCACCGCCGACTGCTCGCCAACCACTGTTCGCCGCCGCGACCGACGAGGATCTCCTCGGGTACGGCGTACCACAGGACTGGCTCGAAGATGTCCGGCTGGCCGCCGACGACGCGGCACTCGAGACGCTCGCAGAGCACCTACCCGCCGAGGCGACCGAGGCGCTGTGGGAGCTGGCAACCGGCGGAACCCCGGAGGTACCTGTCCACGCCGACGCGGGCGAGGACCCGTTCGCGCATCCCGACGCGCAGCGACGCTTCCTACTCGTCGGCACGGAGGACGAGCTCCGCCGTGCCCTTGAGTACCCGTGGGAGCGATGGATGGTCTTCCTGCATCCCACGCAGCGCAGACTCGCGACGATGGCTTTCACCGGCCCGGCACGGGTCGCCGGCTCCGCCGGGACAGGCAAGACCGTCGTTGCCCTTCACCGCGCCGCGCACCTCGCTCGAGCTCACCCTGACGCACGGCTTCTACTGACCACCTTCAACGACGCTCTCGCCGCTGCGCTCCGGACCAAGCTCGAACTGCTCCTTGACGGCGAGGCTGAGGTTCGCGAGCGCATCACGGTCACCTCGCTCGACAACGTCGCGCTCGACATCTACCGGGAGGCCTTCGGTGAACCACAGATCGCCGAGCCGGCCGCGATCGCCTCGGCAGTCGCGCAGGCCTGTCAAGGCTCCGCACCGCAGCGGCTCAGCGTCCCGTTCGTGCAAAGCGAGTGGGCGGATGTCATCGACGAGTGGCAACTTGACACCTGGGAGGCCTATCGCGATGTTCCTCGGCTCGGACGCAAGAAGGGTCTGCGCCAAGAGCAGCGTGCCGAACTGTGGGCGATCTTCGAGCAAGTGGGCGCCACGCTCGACTCAAGCGGACTGCTGACGATGCCACGCATCTACGCCGTGGCGACACGGAGCCTGAGCGAGGGGAGAGCTGCGACCTTCGATTTCGCCGTCGTCGACGAGGCTCAAGACATCAGCGTGCCCCAGTTGCGCCTCCTAGCCGCGGCGGCCGGGAGCAGGCCCGACGGGCTGTTCTTCGCCGGTGATCTCGGGCAGCGGATCTTCCAGACACCCTTCTCGTGGAGGGCACTCGGGGTCGATGTGCGCGGGCGCTCCAAGACTCTCCGCGTCAACTACCGCACCTCACACGAGATCCGCCGGTGTGCCGATCGCCTGCTCCCGCCGCAGCTCAGCGACGTCGATGGTAACCCCGAGTCGCGCCGCGGCACCGTCTCGGTGTTCACGGGAGCCCCGCCAAACATCCTCGTGTTGCAGTCGGCCGGCGAGGAGACGGGCAAGGTCGGGGCATGGCTCAAGGCACTTGTCGACGCTGGCGTCGGCGCGGAGGAGATGGGAGTCTTCGTTCGCTCACCGCGCGAGCTCAAGCGCGCCAACATGGCGGTGGCCGCAGCAGGGCTCAACGCACAGCTGCTCGATCCCGAGGCGGGCGTCCAGACCGGCCAGGTGGCCGTCGGTCTTATGGAGCGTGCCAAGGGCCTCGAGTTCCGGGCAGTCGCCGTCCTCGCCTGCGACGAGGCCATCATCCCGTCGCAGGCGCGCATTGACGAAGTCGGCGACTACGCTGACCTGGAGGACACCTGGGAGACCGAGCGCCAGCTCCTCTACGTTGCCTGTACCCGAGCGCGCGATCATCTGCTTGTCACGGGCGTCGCCCCCGGGTCCGAGTTTCTTGAGGACCTGATCGGCTGACCGTGCGATCGTCCGCCTGAGCCCTCTCAGCAGCTACCCCCAGCTCGCGGCGGCGGAGCTATGTGCCATCACTGACGGTCTTGCCGGGCCATTCGCCAGATTGCTCGACATCGGCCTGTTCGCGTGCCCGACCTGACTCGCGGGCTCCCGTCGCCGTTCCCGAAGCACGTGACTGACGTCGGTCTGCAACACGGTCTGACCCGCTACAAGATCGGCGAGCGAACCCGAGAAATACTCAAATGACTTGCACGCCGTCGCCAGCCGAGCGATCCGGCGACCTGACGTCCGGTGACAACCCCGGCTGTCTTACGTCAGCCGGTAGCCGACTCCCCACTCGTTGATGACCCAGCGTTCGCCAGCGGCGTTCAGCTTGCGCCGGAGGCGACTTGCGTGGCTGCGGACCGTTCGTGTGGTGCCCTCGGAGCGGTATCCTCACGGGCTGGGGCGCCGGTGAACTAGGGAGCCCTTGAAGACACGCCTCGGAGCGCCGGTCGGCGCACAGCCGTATCCAACATCCGGTTGAAGCGCGCCCAGAGCTGCCGGGCTCGGCGGGGCGCGTAGAGGCGCGCTGCTAGCCACGCGGCCGGCTGAGGTGGCTGCGACAATCGTCTTATGAGGCGACTGGGCGGCCAACTTCGTTCGCGCGGATGACGTTTGAACTCCGCGAGTCTGCGCTGTTGCTAGGACCTGTCCGCTTCGATCCGTGGGAGTTCTTCAACGAGGGCGCCTACCCGGCGCACCGCGCCGAGAAGGACGAGGTCGAGGCATTCGTACGCGAGTATCTTGCTGGCCTCGATCGCCCTGGGCTTGAGGCCGCTGTTCGGCAGCACGCTGAGTACCTTCGCAACTGGGTGCCTGACCGGGTGAAGGCTGCGCAGTCGGACGCCGACTACGCGCGGCTTTGCGCCTTCGCCGAACTCCACCACGCGATCGTCGATGCCGAGCATGAACTGACGCTCGCTTCCCTACTGGCGCCCGACCGCGGAGATCTGGTTTTCGGCGAGCATCCCGCGTTGTACGACACGTTGACCGACGGGCTCATGCGCCTAACGCCGACGCACATCGAGGAGCCGTGGGTCGCGGAAAATGCTGCGTTCTTCGTCGGCGAGAGCGCCCTGTTCCCTCACCCGTTCCTGGCCGAGTACCGAGAGCTGCTGAGAGTGCTCGCCGAACTCTCTGAGGACGCGGGGCTGGCCGTGTATGTCGCCATCGACCCCTACCGCCTAGGCCGACGCGACCAACTGCAACAGTGCTTGCTCGCGGACTATTGGGACGGGCTGAAACTCACGCCGCAGGCGCTCGACTCGCTTGATCGTCACGACCAGGGGTCTTCGTTCCACGCCGCCGGCGAGCGTGGCGAGGCCGAGGCATACCTGCACCCGCTGCTCGGCACTTGGTTTCACTGGAAAGCCCGAGGCGACAACGAGTCCGATCCGGTTAAGCGTCTTTACATACAAGAGCTCAAGCCGAGCGAGGATCGCTCAGGTGATCCGTTCGAGGCTGTGTTGAACCGAGAGCTTCATGCCGAGCGGGACACGAGCAGGAGGAAGTTCACGCACGTGGACGGGAAGATCGTCCGCTACCCCACTGAGACGTATGGGCCGACAGCGACCAATCCGCGGGCGCTGCCTGGCCCGTATGAGCGGAAGCGGAAGTTGTGGAGAGTGGACGGGCCGATGAGCGACGAGCAGTGGATGGAGGTCGTCGGTCTGTTCTACCGCGGGAACGAGCTCATCGGCGAGCACTTCGAGGATGCCTTCGCCGAACGGCTCTGACCGCCGAAGCCTTCCGCGGCGCTTCCACCGCTGCCGTCCTACCCAGACGCGATCCTTCGATTCATGTTTCGATGTTTCGACGGAGGCTCGCAGTCAGCGCCAGAGTTCGGCCCTGGGCCACAGACGCGAATTGTGCCCATTTGTGTCCAATCGGGTGTCGGTACAGAGCCGGCCCTGGGTGCCGCCGGAGAGTTCCGTGGGCTCCTGGCATAGACTCGTCCGGTGCCAGAGCGATTCGTCGTCCAGGTTGATGCTGACCAGTTCGATCGACTGGCCCGGCCGACGAGGCCGGTCGCCGGCGCAGCGGAGCTGATCTGGAACGCCCTCGACGCTGAGGCGGATACAATCGGCGTCTCGATCGATCGCACTGGGCTGGATGCTGTCGATGCCGTCACGGTCACCGACGACGGCCATGGGATGACCCACGAAGACGCGCTCGAGGACTTCAGGCGTCTGGGCGGGTCGTGGAAGAAGCTGCGGCGCGAGTCCAAGACAGGCAAGCGGCCCCTGCACGGCAAGGAGGGATCAGGTCGCTTCCGTGCTTTCGCCATCGGCGGCATGGTCGAGTGGACGAGCATCGCGCGTCGCCCCGACGGAAATCTGGAGCGAACTCATATCATCGGCTCGATGGATAGCTCGGAGTTCGCTGTCAGCGACCCCGAGCCGCTCGCCAGTGGAACGCCGGGCACCGAGGTCCGGATCACGCGGCCACGCGAGCACGCCAACCGCCTTCTCGGCGAAAATGCCGTCCCTTGGCTCGTCACCCAGTTTGCGGTCTACCTCGTGAAGTACCCCGGCATAACGGTTACCTACGAGGGGACGACGCTCGACCCCGCAACAATCGTCGCCCGCGATACTGAGATCCCACTCGACGCCCATCTCGGCGGCGACCACGGCGCGCCGGTGCTGCGGATCATGGAGTGGACGTCCGACGCCCGGACGATCACGCCTACGCTCGTCCTATGCGATGAGAACGGCGTAGCTCTCCACGAGGTCACCGATCAGATCGACAGCCCGCCCGAGCTGCCCTACACGGCCTACCTGACCTGGCCGGGCTTCGCCGAGCACGCCCAAGACCTCATCCTCTCCGGCCTCGGCCACCCGACGATCTCCCCGATCCTTGACGCCGCCCGAGAGGCGATCCGTGGCTACCTCGACGAACGCCTCGGCGAACGGCGCACAGAGCTGATTGATCGCTGGAAGTCAGAGCGGGTCTACCCCTACGCAGGTGACGCCGCCACGCCAGTCGAAGCGCAGGAGCGCAAGGTTTTCGACGTCGTGGCGATCGCTGCGGCACCGGCGGTGTCCAAGGACGTCAAGTCCGCGAAGCTCTCGCTGCGCCTCATCAAGGAGGCTCTCGCCGGACCCCCTGGAGCCCTCCACCGCATCCTGAGCGAGGTACTCGACCTGACCCCCGAGCAGCTCGCTGACTTCGACCGCTTGCTCGACCGCACAAGCCTCGCCTCGGTTATTTACACAAGCAAGACCGTCACCGATCGACTGGACTTCCTCTGCGACCTCGAGGCCATGCTCTTCGATCACGGTAAGCGCGAGCGGCTCTTGGAGCGGAAGCAGCTCCATCGCTTCCTGGCGAACGGGCGCACCTGGATCTTCGGCGAGGAGTACGGCCTCGCCGTCGACGATCAGGGCCTCACGAAGGTCCTGGAGGCGCACCGCGCGCTGCTCGGCGACCCGAATCCCGTCAGCAGCGCCGTCACCGACGCCGAGGGCCAGACCCGGATTATTGACCTGATGCTCTCCAAGGCGACCCACTTCCATGACCGGCGGCAGCACCTCGTCGTCGAGCTGAAGCGCCCCGCGGCCAGGCTGACGCAGACCGAGCTGAACCAGATCGCCAACTACGCGGTCGCCGTGAGCCGCGACGACCGCTTCAAGAACCCCGACGTCACCTGGGACTTCTGGCTCGTCGGTGACACGATGGACGACGTCCTCGAGGAGCTGGTCAACAAGCCGCACTCGCAGCCCGGTCTCTACACCGAGGGCGGTAGCTACCGCATCTGGGTCAAGCTCTGGGCCGAGATCCTCGAGGAGAACCGCCAGCGCCTGCACTTCTTCCGCCAGCACCTCAACTACATGCCGCCGTCCGAGGAGGCGGAGCTCGACGAAGTCGTCGACAAGTACCTCGCCCACCAACCCATCGAGGCAGCGGAGTCGATAACAGGGCAGGCGGCACCGGAGTAGGCAACCTCAATTTGGCCCCAGATGGTGTCGGCGGTTCGAGTCCCCTCTCGCCATGCCGCCGCGCCGGGGTTTTGGACGACGACCCCTACCCGTTGTCCAAAACCCGCCCGCAACCGCCGGCAACCGGCGGTATCTCGACCCGCCAGCGGCGCAGGCGCAGGAATGGCGGGCCAGGGAAAGCCCTGCAAATAGGCCATTTATAGCCCGCACTTTCTCGCCTCTCAGCGGCATGGGCGCACGGCTGAAAATCGTGGTGTCCCGGGTTCGAGTCCCGGTCTCGCCATCCGGTTTTTGCCTGCTATTCGGCTGGATTTGAGCCGGGCGAGTTGGTCTTCTCCGCGGTGGTTTTGGACCACGTTGTCCAATTGGTTGTCCAAAACCCCCGCTTCATGCCGGGTCTGCGCTCTCTTTGGCTGGGGATGATGAGTCGGCGAGCCTTGGAAATTGGCTTGGTTGTGCGGTTTCTGCGTGGAGGGTCCCGGATAAGAGTTGGGAACACGACCGGGAATCGTGGTGTCCTCAGTTCGATTCTTGGCCCTTCATCCGCGCCTCCATGGAGGCGCGGGGCCGCGCGGTGGTTTTGGCCCACCACCCCTGGCCGTGGTCTAAAACCCGCCGGTATCTTGACGCCCCAGTCCGCGGTAGCCTGGCCGCGCGGCTCACGCCGTACACCTCAATCGAGGATCGATGCGGCACAAGTAGACTGATCTCAGTTCCCGTGCTGCCCAGCAAACCCATAGGCGGGCCACGCCCGTGGGCTGAGGGCGGGACCGCGGCCTACCACATCACCCATGTCGAGAACCTCGCCTCGATCGTCGCGTGCGGCCAAATCGAGTGCGACAACGACTGTGCGGAGGCCGCACGCAATCCGATCGGGATCGCCCACACCGACCTCAAGGAGCAGCGCGCACGCACCAGCGTGACGGTCGCGGCCGGCGGAACCCTCGCCGACTACGTGCCGTTCTACTTCGCCCCGAGATCACCGATGCTCATCTCGATCCACCGTGGCTACGTCGAGCAGTACGACGGAGGCCAAGACGCGATCGTGCACCTCGTCTGCTCGGTCCAGGGCCTCGCCAAGCTGGGGCGCTTCGCCGTGATCAACCGCCACCCGATCACGGCCCTTGCCGAGCAGTTCGACGATCTGGCGGCCCTCGCCGACCTCGATTGGACCATTATGCGCGCCAAGTACTGGAGCGACACCGACGAGGACGGCGACCGCAAATTCCGCCGCCAAGCCGAGTTCTTGGTGCACCGCAGCGTCCCGATCGAGGCCATCAAGCTCGTCGGTGCGGCCACGGACGCCGTTGCCCATCGAGCGGCTACATTGCTTGAGGGGATGCCTGATCCGCCACCTGTGATCGTCCGCAGAGACTGGTACTACTAGACGATGTCGACCATCGAACATCGCAAAGGCAACCTCCTCGCGGCTGACGCCGAAGCGCTCGTCAACACCGTCAACACGGTCGGCGTGATGGGCAAGGGGATCGCGCTTCAGTTCCGCAAAGCATTCCCGGACAACTACCGCGCCTACCAGCGAGCCTGCAGGCACAACGAGCTCAAGCCGGGGAGCATGCTCGTCTTCGAGACGTCTCGGCTAGGTGGACCGCGCCTCGTGATCAACTTCCCCACTAAGCGCCACTGGCGCGGTAAGTCCCGCATGGAGTACATCGACGCAGGGCTCGCCGACCTCGCACGGATCCTGCGCCACCACCAGGTCCGGTCAGTCGCGATTCCACCACTCGGTTGCGGCAACGGCGGCCTGCCTTGGAGCGAGGTACGCCCCAAGATCGAAGCCGCCCTGAAGCCGCTGCCCGACATCCGCATAGCGCTATACGCGCCAGGGCCGCCACCCCCGGTACACCAGCAGAGGACCGCCACGAAGCGCCCTCGAATGACACGCGGGCGCGCCGCTCTCATAGCAGTCTTTGCCTCCTACCGGCGCGACCCGACCTCGACACTCACCATGCTCGTCGCACAGAAGCTCGCCTACCTACTCCAAACCACCGGTGAGCCACTGAAACTGAACTTCGTAAAGGCCGACTACGGTCCATACGCAGAGGTACTGAACCACGCCCTACAGAACATGGACGGTCACTTCATCGAGGGCTATGGCGATCGGACGACGAAATCGGACCTCCGCCTACTCGCTGGCGCGGTGACATCGGCCAGCACTTTCTTGGCCAATGACGACGCGGTGGGTGAGCGAACTCGTCGCGTCAGCAAACTGATTGAGGGACTCGAAAGTCCCTTCGGTCTCGAGCTCCTGACCACGGTCCACTGGGCGGCCACTCGCGAGGGTGCGCGAAGCCCACAGGAGGCGACGCAAGTGGTCGCTGACTGGACCCCGCGCAAGCGTGAAGTCTTCGGCGAGCGCGAGGTCACGATCGCCTGGGAGCGTCTGCGACAACAAGGCTGGCTCGACGCCGGTGTTGCAGTGCCGACCGCAGACCGCTAGCCGATCCCACAGAATGCTCGCGAGGACCGCGGCGTTCACCTAGTGTTTCGCGCGCTCAGCGGAGACCTGTTGGGCGACGCCGGTCGTCCGCAGCCGGAAGGCCGCCATCTGTTCGCTGACTTCGAAGGCCTCACTGATTGCCTCGCTATCCATACGTTGTCGCGCTGCTCGTAGGAGCAGCGGGCGAGGAAGGAGCAGGCAGCCAGCGAGCCAGGTCGCCTCCTGCTCCTCATCGGGATTGCAGGTGTAGAAGCTGAGATCACCGATGCGCTTCACAGTGTTCACTTCGTGGCCGAGCAGCAGGTGAGCTACCTCGTGCGCGATATCGCTCTGTGTTCGACCTGGGGAGGAAAGCGGGCTGTACACGATGACGTGGCGGTCGCCGATCGTGAAGGTGCATGCGGAGAACGCTCCTGGATCAGTCCAGCACCAAGCGCGAGAGCGATGATCCCGCCCGTTGAGGTCCCGACGATGAGATCGAATCGCTCGGCGACCGGCTGCTCAAGGTCAGCTTCGAGGGCCGCGAGCACGCCCGCGACGAAGATCCCGCGGACACCGCCCCCGTCGATCGCAAGGATCTGGAAGCGGCTGTCTGGGTCGCGATATCGCGCAACGCCCATGACGCAAACGTACCATACGCGGTACAAGAAAGCCTAGGAGGGGCCAGCGAAACGGCTAGCGAAAGTGGTTGACGGCATGACCGGGCGAGTCTAGCGTCGGCGGCTCCTTACAAAGTGCCCCCGCACCGTTGTAGCGGCCGGGGGCTGACACCAGGAGTTGACCCTGATGCAAGACGAGAGTATCCCCGAGAACCTGACCCGTGGCGACCGCAACGTCGGCGATATGGAACGAGACGCGCTGTATCTGCTCACGGACCCCGGCCGTCAGCCGCCGCTGTGGAGCGTGCCGGACATCGGCCGCGAACTCGCCTACTTCGATCCCGAGTTCGTGATCGACCCCTTGCTCCGCGTGGGCCTGATCTACAAGACCTCGGATGGGTTCGTGTTCGCCACGCCCGCCGCGTATCACTTGGTCGGGCTGGTCGGGCACGTCGCCTGACGCAGCCGGGCTGCGGCACCGCCTCCGTAGGCTTTGCGTGGCTCGGAGGCGGTGCCGGGACGCCATTCGGATGGGCTGCGCCAATCTATCCGCCAAGGTGGACGCAAAACTCTCCGTCCGAAGCGATGAATAGGTTGCCGTCGAGCTGGTTTGCTGAGGCATTTGCGTGGCGACGCGACCAGCTAATTCAAGTCATTCGGACCAAGGAGTATCAAATGCCAAAGACAGGGCAAACCTGCACTACGTCGGGCATATACAAGAACGACTGCCACGCCAAGCAGATTCCGCTTGCCGTTGGCAAGGAGTTCCCGCCGTGCTCGCATTGCCACCGGCCAGCGAACTGGACGTTGGTGCAGGCGACGCACTACTGAATCGACGGCCGCAGGTCTCGGCGTCAAACCGAGCGACGGCTACGGCTGAATACCCGAGAAGCAGCCCGACGATGCGTTCCCGCTGTTTCTCGGGTACTGGCCCCTTCACGGTCCACTCGTAGAGGTCAACTGCCCACCGCTCGCTCGCGTAGCCACAACTCGCAACTCCATCGCCGTGATCGAGCACCCACGGTATGAGCCCCATGTGGGCGTTGCGCTCAAGCTGAGCGGCAGCACACAGGGGGTCCGTCTGCGACAAGAAGAAGTGCGCGACGAGCGCAAGCGGTCGAACGCCGCGCGCGACGAGGTACGCCTGCTCGGATAGGACTTCGTCCGAGGGCAGCGCAGTCTCGGGGCTCATAGCCCCTCCTGGGTTCGACATGATGTCAATCTTCCCTGCCGACGGGGATGGACCGTTCAAGCTGCGAGCGCGACGACGCGTTCCCGACTCAGCGCACACGAAAGCTGCGAGAGGATCGTGAGGTCGGCGTGAAGCCGCACGCGCTCAATCCTGCGCACGCGCAGCGGCGTGAGGCTCCATTCGTTCTTGAGCCTGCCGAAGCCGCGCTCTACGGACGCGCGGCCCCGATACAGGCCCTTGAAGCGCAGCGTCTCGCGCGGGATCAACGGGTGCAGCCGGTCGGCCTTGATCCACACGGACGCGGGCTTGCACTTGCCGGTCGGGCAGCGCCACTTGGTAGCTCCGCGCTTGCGGTCAGCGCCAGCGAAGCGCCACTCGCCGTGCTCGCAGGTCGGGGGCTTGTGCTCGCCGCGCTTGACGGCGGGGGTTTCCTTGAGGCAGATCACGGGGTCAATCCCTCGCGTCGAGCACGCCTCATACGCCGTGCCAGCGTCGTAGCCCTTGTCCATCGCGCACGTTTCCGGGTTGATCCCGTGCGCCTTGAGCGCATCCAGCAGCGGGCCGACAGTCGGGATTTCGTTCGCCTTCGCCGTCTCCACTCGCCACGCGAGCGGAAGATCGGTCTTGGCGCACACGGCCATGTGCAGGCGGTAGCCGTAGAAGCCGCCGCCCTTGCGCGTCGAGACGGCCGAGCGGTGCCCCCAGGTGGCGTCGGGGTCGCTGTACTTCTCGCGTTCCGGTCCGCCCTTGTACTTGTAGCGCTGCCCGTTTGCATACGCGGGCATGTCGCTGGCGTCGATCGCCACGTCCCACCCGAGCAGCGGGTTTCGCCGCTTCAACTCCTTGACCACGCTGGCGATGCAGCCTTGCAGCAGGTCCGTGTGCTCGCGCAGCTTCGCCGTGAAGCGGTAGCAGGCGTACACGGACGGCACGTCGCCATCGGGGGCGACCACGGCTGCCAACGCGGAGTGCTCCTTGACGAGCGCCACGGTGCGCGTCCACGTTGGCAAGGCGTACAGCGACTTCGCCAGCGCCATGCCGATCATGGAGCGGATCGGATAGCCAGGACGCCCCGTCCAGCGGGTCTGTTGAAGCTGGTCGGCGAGACGAGAGACATCGGGCGAATCGAGGATGTCCGACAACTGATCGGCGACAGATCGCCGTGCTACGTTCTGCGTGGTCATGGAGGCACAACTCCTTGATCCGGACCCCCGGATGCCTTCAACATCGCGGGGGTCTCTTTTGGCTTATCTAAGCCAAAAACTACAGGTCGGGTCGGACGGAAAAACGGCTGTCCGCCGGCGCCGACGAACACCTGTCGAACTGGCCACGCACGCCGTCTGCGGCTAAGCGTTTCGGCGGCTGCGCCGATACTTAGGGGCGGCGAGTAGCATTCCGCTGTCCACACGATGAGAGGAGATCGAAGATGGCGAAAGTGCAGCGCCCCACCGTCATCGTGGGCGGCGGCGGCGAGTCGGGTGGCTTTAGCTTCAAGCTGAGTTCTGCACAGGCGAAGAACGTCCAGCAGGTGCTCGGCAAAACCAAAGGCACTACCGCGTCAAAGACGGCTGACAAGGGCGGCACCAAGCAGAGCAGCAAGTAGCTAAGTACCTTTTGGGCATGCCCACGCTCACCGGACCCTTGCGGTCCCGCATGCTCATCACGCCAAAGGAATACCCGCCGCTCATCAATTTCAGTTGCGGCAAAGAGCGCTTGGAGGAGCACGAAGTCAACACGCAGGTGCATCGCATCTGCGCAGGGATCGCCCAGGCAGGATGGATCGCGGTCGTGCTTGAGAAGCCGTCCGAAAAGGACTCGACGGGGCACCCGCGCTTGATCGGTGTCTGCTGCGTTACGAACTCCGTGCTGCCAGGCGTACCAGGCGTCGAAGAAGGCTCCGAGGGCGGCTACATCGGTGCGTTTGGGACCGATCTTCGCTACCGCAAACACGTGCTGGAGGATGGGCATACGCGCCCAGGCAACATGCTCATGCAGGAGGCACTCAAGGCCATCCAAGCGATGTTCGGTGGGCCGCCGATGGTGTATGTGTTCGCAAAAGTAAAGCGCTCAAACAGCGCGAGTAAGCGGCTGCACGACGAACACGGCTTTGATGACACAGGCAACCAGCAAGGCGAACACCTGCTATTTCGACCGCCTGAGCTTGATCCGACGCTCACTCGGGAGCCGACATGGTCGGCCTAAAGGGGTAGCCGCAGCGCGAAAGCGAGGTATCCACGATGCGAGCAGACCTACAAACCCGCATGAATACAGGGCTAGCGAGTTTCGCTAGACCCTCCTAGGCTTCCTCGATCCGAGGGAGGTCGGTCCGCCTTTGACTGTCACACGCCGAATCCGCCTCTCGCTATCAGCCGGGGGGTCAGGGGTTTTGGACCACGACCCCTAGCCGTGGTCCAAAACCCGCCGGGATCCGCCGGCAACTACGGGTATCCCGACAGGCTGGGCCGGAGCGAGACGCTGGCGACCAGCACGCGAACCACCCGCAAACGGGCTACTTTTCAGGATCATCCTCAGACGTCCCGTTTTCATCAGCCCGTCCCTGAAAATCGTAGTGTCCCCGGTTCGAATCCGGGTCTCGCCATAACTCTCGAAAACCGTATGAACACGTGGTTCCTCACTACGTGGCTACGCGGCGTTTGCTGTGCTGTCGGAAAGGAGGTGGCGTGCGACCTTGGCCATGGCCTCGAGGCCGGTCGCGGGAAGTCGCTCGGTCATGCCCGCAGCTTGAAGTATTTGATTGGCTTGTAGGGTAAGGGTACTTCCGGCAGCGGCGTCCTTTGAGAGCTGATGTAGGCGCCAGCTGATGTGCGGAAGCGCGTCTTGTGATCGAAGCTGGCGTGATCGCATGCGAATAGCGTGCTCACGGGGGTGCGCGGTGGTGCTTGCGGGTCCGTCAGGACAGCAGCGCTCATCGTCACACATCACACGCGCCCTGAGTGACGACTGCAGGAGGAGCCGTCCGACCTTCGCGGGAACGCTGCGCCCGAGCGTGTCGATGAATATTCCGGGCGGATTGCCTCCGCTCTGCTTCTTTCCCGGGCGTGGTCGCCGCGATGCGATTGATCGTGTGATGTCGCACGCCTCGCCTGTAGCGATGCCGGTCTCATAGCCGTCGATGCCGGCGGCGGTCAGGCCTGCCCCGAAGATCCCTTGGCGCCAAGCGTAGACGGGCAGTCCCGAGACCTGCTTTGCCTGGCTCATCGCGGCAAACGTCGCTAGGACCTTGGAGTATCCGTCTGCGGGCTTCGTCGGCGAGAAGCCAACCCCGAGCGCGACAGCGCCGTGATCTCGTGCGACTCGCGCGAATCGATCAATGCCCGCGGCCCAGGACGACGGATTCGCAAAGCCCTGATGGCCGACCATCAGAACGGCAAATTGCGGAAGACGTAGACCGATCCGTTCCATTCGTCGGCTTGTCGCCTCGAGGAGCTCGAGCGAGCGCTCGAACCATGGATCATCGGGCGTGCGCGCGTACAGATAGGGCGGGATCACCAACGTCGCGCCTTGTTCGACCTCGAAGTCGATCGCAGATGCCAGCAGGGACTCGCGCCTAAGTGGGTGCGTGAAATCGTCGGCGCTCCGGGCGGTCGCGGAGCCGTAGGGTAGTGCGGCGAGCGCGTCTGACTCCCGCAGGTCCGTCTGCCAAAAGTGGGTCAACGGGTCGACCATGTAGGGGACGCCAGCTGACGCCGCGGCCACCGCGAGCTGCGGGCGTCTACGGGCGATGTGTGCGTCCGCGACGAGCCGGTCGATGGCGGTGCGGCGATCTCCGGGGACGAGCATTGGCGAAGACGCAGGCGCTAGAAGCTCGGCGATCACATCGTGATCGTTCATGCCGGGGCGAATTAGAAGCTCTGACGTCATAGCAAACCTCCTGTCGCGTAGCATGCTACCATACCTGTCGTTAGATATGTCGTTTAGACCGTAGGAGGTACTGATGCCAGCAGGGTCCCTCATGGAGTCCGGGTACTACGCACGGATCGTCGAAGATCTGCGTGAGACTGCCCTGACGGCTGCAGAGGTGGCCAGCATCGCTGGGGTCAAGGAACGACAGGTGCAGCACTGGGTGGCAGGCACGCACCGTCCCACTGGGGCCAAGCGAGACCGGCTGCTTGAGCTCGCGTATATCGTCGATCGACTTCGCGACGTGTACCGGCCCGAGGGCATCGACATCTGGATCCACGGCCGAAACCGTGATCTCGGCGGCGAGCGGCCCATCGATCTGCTTGAGCGGGGTGACTTCGCGACGGTCCTAAATGCCGTGGAGCGGCTAGAGACGGGGGCGATGTAGCGTGGACCGCAACCTTGCGGCGAACGTCGCACGCGGATCCATCATCGACGTTGCCGGACGGTTCCAACGTCACGCAAGCCCCAAGGTCCGAACTCTCGCGGGAAGTACCGCCGGCGGCCGCTGGGGGCTCCCAAACACCTATCCCGTGATCTACCTCGGACGACCAGTCGACTCCGTTGTAGTGGAGGCATACCGGCGCTTGGTCGACGGCGTCGAGGGCATGACTGCCGATCTCGTTGGACCCCGGACTGTCTTCGAGGTCCAGGTCCGGATCACTCAGGTGCTCGATCTGCGCGATGACGAGACTCTCGCGCTAGTCGGCCTGGATCAGCCGAGCCTGATCGGTGGTCACGGCCCGTGCCAGCGCGTTGGCCAGGCTGCGCATCAACTTGGCCTACACGGGATCCTCGCGCCTGCGGCGACCGAGCTCGGCGAGACCCTGGCCCTGTTCGAACGTCACCTCCCGGAACATGAGCTCCCGGTGATAATCGGCGAGGGCCGCTGGGAGTCATTGCCGCCCGACCCGCGAACCAGCGAGCAGCGAGCCCGTCAACTCCCTCAGCTCAGCTGAAAGTCGCCCTGCTTCGCCGTGCGCTTGGCACGAGAGTGGAAGGCCCGCCTCGGGTTTGGGACGGAAGACCCCTTTTCCGTCCCAAACCCCGTGTATCCTGCGTGCAACCGCGGGTATCTCAGCTTTTGGCTTGGATATAGAGGGATTCGGCTACGGAACGGGGCTCGGTGCGATCGAGAAAGCAGCCCCGACGCAGGCTGTCCGGGCGAGAAGGACGGATGGCACCGCGAGGCCTGAAAATCGAGGTGTCGGCGGTTCGAGGCCGCCTTCTCGCCATCGCCGGATCGGGGCTCCCGAGGGCCTCGCATGGTGCCCGGCGGGCCGCTTGGCCCTGTACCGTGCCGACGCTCGCAAATCGCAATTACTAGGAGGACGCCGATGCCGGACACCACCTGCCACATGTCGATCTCGCTCGACGGCTTCGTCGCCGGGCCGGACCAGAGCCGGGAGAATCCGCTGGGGAAGCGCGGCAGGGAGGTCCATAGCTGGCACCTCGGTGATGAGCGCGCGAACGACGCCGACGCGACGGCAGAGGGCTGGCTCATGCGACCGCGCGGGGCCTACGTCATGGGTCGCAACATGTTCGGGCCGATCCGCGGCGAGTGGGATGAGGACTGGGATGGATGGTGGGGCTCCGAGCCGCCCTACCACGCGCCGGTCTTCGTGCTCACCCACCACGCCCGCGAGCCGATCGAGATGGAGGGCGGCACGAGCTTCCACTTCGTCACCCTGGGCTTCGAGGCCGCCTACGCGCAGGCGCGTGAGACGGCCGGCGAGGATGGCATCGATATCGCGGGCGGCGCCTCGACCGTCCGTCAGGCGCTCGCCGCCGGAGTGATCGACGAACTCACGCTCGACGTGGTCCCCGTCCTGTTCGGGTCCGGCGAGCGGCTGTTCGACGGAGTCGAGTCCCTCGGGTTCGAGCCGGTCGAGGTGCTCCACTCTCCGCTCGCCACGCACATCCGCTACCGGCGGGCGGGGTGAGGAGCCGATCTTCAGTCTGGGGCGGCGTCAGCTTTCTGGCGGTCGCTCATGCGGCACGACTCCCGCGGCACAAACCCCCCGGTATCCGCCTCTCGCCATCGCCGGTCGGGGCCGGTCAGGGTTTGGGCCGGGGATGCCCCGCTCCCGGCCCAAACCCCCAGGAATCCCCAGGAAACCAACGGTATCTCCGGCGCGGCCTCTCCAGCGAAGGCCCTGCAAATCGGCCAGTTTCCGGCCCGATAGGCTCAACACTGAAAATCGTAGTGTCCTCGGTTCGATTCCGAGTCTCGCCATCGCCCGGCGGGGGGCCGCGTGGGGTTTTGGACCACGACCCCTCGACGTTGTCCAAAACCCGCCGGTATCCGCCGGTATCTCGACGCCGACGGGCGCAAGTGCCGACGGTGCCGGGTTGGCGAAAGCCCTGCAAATTCGCTAGTTTTCGGGCGCATCTCCGCCCTCCTCAGTTGCATCGTCCCACCGCTGAAAATCGTGGTGTCCCGGGTTCGAATCCCGGTCTCGCCATTTTCGTCGGGAATCCGTATGAATACTGGGTTTACCGGGATTCACGCGTCCTGTGGGTATTGAACCTGGAGGAACACGATCTCTACCGCGAGCTGCAGTGAGTTTCCTGCGCCGCGCGACTGCTTGGTTTGTCGGCCAGGCGTGACTGTCAAGGCCGTGATGAGCGACAACGGCTCCGCCTACGTCTCTCACGTCTACGGCCAATACCTCGAGCGCTACAACTTCAAGCGACCACACGGCTCACTCCGCCACCAACCGCCCGCCACCCGACTGACGAACCTCGTCAGGAACTATATCTAGCCGTTTGCAAGAACCCGAGGCACGTCAGCTACCTGCTCGAGCGAGTTAGTCCCAGGAGGACATGGGAGGCAGCTTCACGCTGGACGCAACATCACTAAGAACCTCTTTCAAAATAGGCGGTGCGGTCGGGGCGTTCATGGACCAAGCTGGGCGACGCGGGCTGGTGAAGGCCGTGCTGGTAGCACGGGCAAGCCGGCACGTGGCGATCCAGCGCCGTGTTCAGGGGCGCATCCGGGCGTGCCGATCTTTTTGAAAGAGGTTCTAATAGTGCTTTGGTAGTTTTGTTGTAGGGTTTCGGTGGTGGTTTGGCGAACCCTTCTTGCGTTGATGGTGTCTGCGTGAGGAGGGCGTGATGGCGGTGATGGAGCGGTCAGTGGTGGATGGCCCCGTGGTGGTGCGCGA
>DATNLQ010000042.1:0-2654 GCA_035602785.1 Solirubrobacteraceae bacterium | reverse complement strand
TCGCGCACCACCACGGGGCCATCCACCACTGACCGCTCCATCACCGCCATCACGCCCTCCTCACGCAGACACCATCAACGCAAGAAGGGTTCGCCAAACCACCACCGAAACCCTACAACAAAACTACCAAAGCACTATTAGCCCGAGGCGTTGGTTTTGCGAGCTTTGCGGTCGGGTATCGCCGAGGAGCTCGGCTTGGCCGCGACCGTCGGTATCTGCAGCGCGGCCACGCGCGTCATCAGCTGGTTCCACTGCACGGCGCTCAGGGCCGCCGTCGTGACCAGCGGCGAAGGTGCCACGCGGCCGGTGTGAGCCGAATGTGCAGCCGCCGCAGAGGCCGGCTTCGGCGTGACCGCGGCCACGGCCGGATGGAAGACCAGTTCGATGTCGTTCCAGTGCGTCGCCTGGGCATGCGTGCTGGGCGCTTCCGGGTACTGCATCAGGCTGAGAATTTCGTGCGGTAGGTAGCCTGCGGGGAGCGTCAGCAGCGTGCGGATCGTCAGGTCGGTGATCGTTCCAGAGCCCTGGTGGTGGGCTATCGGCGTGCCGTTGATCGCCGATATCTCCACCGCGTCACCCTTGAAGGCCGCAGACTGTGCACCGGATTCGGTGTACTGGCTCTGGCCGCAGCGCAGGGCGCTCACGGTCGGCTTCAGCCCGCTGCGCGACAGGAATGCGAGCACCGCAAGGATGCGTTTGTCGATCGCCCCGGAGGCGACGTCGCTGCGAGCGCATCTGTCGATGGTGATTCCGGGGTCTGACAAGACTGCACGCTGCAGCTGCGCCTTGGAGAGCAGGAAGGCGTCGCTTGCAGTGGCGCCCAGCAGGGCGTTGTTGGCCGTTGCGCCCAGCGGATGCAGCGCGGTCTGCAGCTGCGCCCAGTTGGAGAGGATCGGACCCGGGTCGATCGTGCTGGGATCCCCCGCTGGGCGGATCGCGAAGCGCATGTGGCCCTCCTGCGCCCCGGCCAGCACTCGCCCGAGCACCGTGCCCGTCGCGACCACCGATCCGCTGCGCAGCGGGATGTGCTGCGCAGCGCGGCTGCGGCGCGCCGCGTTGGCCGCGTCGACGGCGGCGGCCGCACGCGCGTCCGGGTTGCCGGGATGCGCGAACAGGCGCACCTTGCTCGAGGTCGCCGAGCTGGCTCCTTCCGGCAGCTGGGCCGAGCCTGCGGCCGCGGGTGTCGGTCCGGCATGTTGCGCCACCGGCGATTTCACGCTGAGCGTGAGCGGCGGCTGGATCCCGGCGCTGGCCGGAAGGGTCGGCTGCGGATCGGGCGTGCTGGCCGCTTCCACGGCCGCAGACTTGGCCGTAGAGCTCGATTCCTTGGGCAAGGTGTATGTGGGAGCGATGCTCCCCAGTCCTGCATAGGTGAACACGTCGCCGTAGACGTCACGCAGCACCAGGTACTTGCCCAGCTTGCGCGAGTCGCCGATCTTGATGACCTTGCCGTTCTGCACGGCCACCACCGAGGCGTTGCGGGCGCTGGTCAGGTCGACGAGCTGCAGGCCCTGCTGGCTGGCCGGCGCCGTGGAGGGCGTCGCGCCGGCCGCTGCCGCGGCTGGAGAGGGCGCAACCGACGAGCCCTCGGCGCCCGCGCCGGGCGATGTCGCATCGTTGGAGGCGCCCGCCGTCTGGCCGGCGGCGCCGGAGGATCCCGCCGCGGCCTGGCCGGTGCCAGCGCCGGCGGCTTCGTCGGGGTTGCCGGCCACCTGTCCTGCAACGGCGGTGGCGTTGGCGGTCGCGCTCGACGTCGACGGCGGCGCGGTGGGGAGCGGCCCCCAGGCGACCTGCGTGCCGGTGACTGGCAGGCGGCCGTCGATCAGGCCTGTCAGCGTCGCGATCACGTCCTTGGGGTAGGTGGAGATCAGCTTGGCCCGCAGCAGCACCGAGTCGACGTATTCTTCGGAGTGGTTGTAGGCGAGGATCGCGGCGCGCAGATCGGTCGCGGCGCCGGCGGCGCGTAGGTAGCGCGCCGCGGCGAAAATCGCGTCCACCGGGTTGTACGGGTCTGCATAGCCGGCGTTGAGGGCATCCACGCCGTACTGCAGCCAGGTGGTGGGCATGAATTGCATCCAGCCGACGGCGCCCGCGGTGGACACCGACAGGTCGGTGCCGTAGTCGGTCTCGATTTCGTTGATCGCCGCGAGGATCTGCCACGGCACCCCGTACTGCACAGCGGCGGCCTTGTAGATCGGCAGCAGGAACAGCGGGATACGGTAGAAGGCGAGCGCCGCGGTGGATGCTTCCGAGGAGGCGAGGATCGCCGCAAGCGCACCCGCCTGGGCGACCGACTGAGGCGAGGCGGCCACGTTGTTGGCGCCCTTGTTCTTCTTTTCCTTTTCGCGGCCGTTGGCCTTGGTGCTCGTGGCGTTGGGGCTCGCCTTCGCGCCCGTCGTCGACTTCTGGCGGCGCTGAAGCACGACCTTCGGAGCTTCCGTCGCGGGCGAGACCGCCGCGGGCGGGGTGCTCGGCTGCGGGACGGTGGCGGTCGTCGTCGGAGCGGGGACGGAGCTCGGCGTGGTGGCCGCGGGCGTGGTCGACGTGGTCGTCGTGGGCTGGGGTGTCGCCGCGCCCGCTTCAGGGGCGCCCGGGGCAGCGACCGGAGTGGTGATCGCCTGGGTGCTCGAGCCTTCGCTCGACACCGGCGGGGG
>DATNLQ010000033.1:0-10234 GCA_035602785.1 Solirubrobacteraceae bacterium | reverse complement strand
CATCGACTTCGTCGTCGACAGGAGTCAGCGATGAGTGCGGCCGCGGCGGACACCGCAACCGAGCCCGGCGCCAACGGCGCGCGCCCGCGCGTGCTCGTCAAGGAGAAGATCGGCGACTCGGGCGTGGCGCTGTTGCGCGAGCGCTTCGACGTAGAGCTCGGCACCGACTGGAGCGACGAGGAGCTGGCAGCGCGGATCGGCGACTACGACGGGATCCTGATCCGCTCGGCGACCAAGATGACAGCCGAGCTGATCGAGCGGGCCGGGCGCCTGCGCGTGATCGGGCGCGCCGGCGTGGGCGTCGACAACGTCGACGTGGCCGCCGCCACCAAGCGCGGGATCGTGGTGGCCAATGCGCCCGAGTCAAACGTCGTAACCGCCGCAGAGCACACGATGGCCCTGCTGCTCGCGCTCGCACGCAACATCCCCCAGGCCAACCGTTCGCTGACCGAAGGGAAATGGGACCGCTCCAAGTACTCCGGCGTGGAGCTGTACGAGAAGACGCTCGGGATCCTCGGCTTCGGGCGCATCGGCCAGCTCGTGGCCCAGCGCGCGCGCGGCTTTGGCATGCGCGTGCTCGCGTTCGACCCGTTCGTCAGCGCCGAGCGCTACCGCGATCTGGGCGTCGATAAGGCCGACGGCCCCGACGACATCTACGCCCAAGCCGACTTCATCACCATTCACCTGCCAAAGACGCCCGAGACCGAAGGCTTCCTCGACGCGGCCGCGTTCGCCAAGACGCGCCCCGGCGTGCGCATCCTCAACGTCGCCCGCGGCGGCCTGGTCGACGAAGCCGCGCTCAAAGACGCGCTGGACTCTGGTCAGGTGGCGGGTGTGGCGCTCGACGTGTTCCCGAGCGAGCCGATGACCGAGAACCCTCTGTTCGCCTACCCGAACGTGGTTGCCACGCCGCACCTGGGCGCGTCCACCGCTGAGGCCACCGACCGCGCCGGCTACCAGAGCGCCGAGCAGGTCGTCGCCGCGCTGGCCGGCGGAGTCGTGTCCACCGCCGTCAACATTCCTGCGGTCGGCGCCGAGGACATGCAGGTGCTCGGGCCGTTCCTGCCGCTCGCCACCAAGCTCGGGCGCCTGGCCATGGAGCTCGCCGAGGGAAGCTCGGTGGAGCGCATCGAGGCGGCCTTTCTCGGGCGGATCGCCGACTTCGACACGCGCCTGCTCGGGCTGGCCGTCATCGTCGGGGCGCTGCAGGGCCGCACCGAGGAGCAGGTCAACCTGGTCAACGCTCCCACCATGGCTCAGCAGCGCGGGATCGTCTTCGAGGAGAAGGCCGTCTCAGAGGCCGAGGACTTCAACGAGCTGATCCGCGTGACCGTGATCGCGGGCGACCAGCGAGTGGCGGTCGCCGGTACCGGCATCGGGCCCAACCAGGTCCCCCACCTCGTCGAGGTGCAGGGACGGCGGCTGACGATCGAGCTCGAGCGCTACGTCACGGTGTTTCGCTACGAGGACGTGCCCGGCATGATCGGCCGCGTGGGCACGGTCTTCGGGGCGCACGGGATCAACATCTCCTCTGCCGCCGTCGGACACACGCCGGATGAGAGGCCCACCCACCCCGACGGAGCCGACCGGCGCCTGGCCGCGATGGTCGTCACCACCGACGCGCCCGTCTCCAATGAGGTGGTCCTCGAGATCGTCGCCTCGGAGGAGTTTGTCAACGGCTGGTCGGTAGACCTCGGCTGAGGCAGCATTTGGCTGCTTGGCCAGTCCATTGCCTGTAATCCGATAGGCTCGACCCGAATGCGTGCGGTCGTCCTCACCAAGCACGGCGGTCCGGGAGCCCTGCAGGTGCAGGAGCGTCCCGACCCCGTCCTCGGGCCGGGCGAGGTACGCATCGACGTGGCCGCCGCGGGCGTCAACTTCGCCGACGTGATGGCCACCCAGGGGCTCTATGCCGACGCGCCCAAGCCGCCGTGCGTGGTCGGCTATGAGGTGGCCGGCACGATTCTCGAGCTGGGGGACGGGGCGTCGAACGGCGCCGCCCAACCGCTCAGCGTCGGCCAACGCGTGCTGGCCGGCACCAAGTTCGGCGGCTACGCCTCCCAGGTCGTCGTGCCAGTAGCCGACGCGGTGCCGCTCGCCGAGCAGCTCAGCTTCGAGCAGGGCGCGGCGATCCCCGTCAACTACGGCACCGCCTGGGCCGGGCTGATCGGCTACGGCAGCCTTCAGGCCGGCGAGCGCGTGCTGATCCATTCGGCCGGCGGCGGCGTCGGCATCGCCGCCACGCAGATCGCCAAGCACCACGACGCCGAGGTCTACGGCACGGCCTCGCCCTCAAAGCACGCGCAGATCACGGGCTTCGGCGTCGATCATGTACTCGACTACACCCGCCCGGGCTGGGAGCGCGGCCTGCCCAAGTTCGACGTGATCCTCGACGCGGTCGGCGGGCACAGCTTTCGCACCAGCTACTCGCTGCTGCGCCCCGGCGGACGGCTCGTTGCCTTCGGGGCTTCGGCGGTCGTGTCCGGCAAGCGGCGCAACCTGATCACCGCGCTGCGCACCGTCGTGCGCATGCCGCGCTTCAACATGATCAAGCAGATGTCCGAATCCAAGGCCGTGATCGGCCTGAACATGCTCAGCCTGTGGAAGGATCGCGGCACCCTGGAGCCATGGATCACGCCGCTTGCAGCGATGATCGACGACGGCACCGTCAAGCCCGTCGTCGCAGGCGCCTTTGGCTTCGACGAAGCCGCTGCCGCGCACACCATGATCATCGAGCGGCGTAACGTCGGCAAGGTCGTACTGACCCCCTGAGGCGCCCGAGGGCCTTCGTCATGCGGCGTCCTCACTCGCTCGCGTGCCAAGCACGCCACGCTCGCTGCGTCCTTGCCTGACTCGACCCTCGACCGCCTCAGTCGTTTTCCGGCACAAACGCGGCGCGAGCGGTGCTAATCTCGACGTAGATGTCGTTTCGCAACTCGCTTCTCCTTCTTCTCCTGCTCCCCCCTCGGGGGGAATAGCGCGTGGCGGCCGCGTAGCCGCATACCCAGCAGAGAGGAACGGCAAGCGAGTTAGAGAAGGAGCACGAACGACATGAGTACCACCCACGCACGTAGCGAGGCAGACCGCGTCCTGATCTTCGACACCACCCTGCGCGACGGCGAGCAGTCGCCGGGGATCTCCCTGAACCGCCAGGAAAAGCTCGAGATCGCCCACCAGCTGGCGCGTCTGGGCGTGGACGTGATCGAGGCCGGCTTTCCGATCACCTCGCCAGGTGACTTCGAGTCGGTGCAGGCGATCGCGCGCGAGGTCGAAGGCCCGGTCATCTGCGGCCTGGCGCGCACGAGCAAGCAGGACATCGAGGCGTCCTGGCAGGCGGTCAAGGACTCGCAGCGCCCGCGCATCCACACGTTCATCGCGACCAGCGACATACATATCGAGCGCAAGCTGCAGACCACGCGCGAGGATGTCAAGGGCCAGGTGCGCGCCGCGGTCGCACAGGCGCGCGAGTACACAGACGATGTCGAGTTCTCGCCCGAGGACGGCTCGCGCTCGGACGTGCAGTACATGGCCGAGGTGATCCAGATCGCGCTGGACGAGGGTGCCACCACGATCAACGTGCCCGACACCGTCGGCTACACAATGCCGACCGAGTACGCGGCGATGTTCGCCGAGCTCTATCGCCTGGTTCCGGGCCTGCGCGACGTGGTCGTCTCGGTCCATTGCCACGACGACCTGGGGTTGGCGGTTGCCAACTCGCTGGCGGGCCTGGAAGCCGGCTGCCGCCAGGTGGAGTGCGCGGTAAACGGCATCGGCGAGCGCGCGGGCAACGCGTCGCTGGAGGAGATCGTGATGCTGCTGCGCACCCGCGAGCCCAGCCTGGGCCTGTGGACTGGCGCGAACACGACCGAGATCGCGCGTACCAGCAGGTTGGTCTCGCGCCTGACCGGCTACCCGGTGCAGCCCAACAAGGCAATCGTGGGGCGCAACGCGTTCGCGCACGAGGCAGGCATCCACCAGGACGGCGTGCTCAAGGAGCGCACCACCTATGAGATCATGGACGCCACCACGGTGGGCCTGCGCAGCAACTCGATCGTGCTGGGCAAGCACTCCGGCCGCCACGCGCTCAGCAAAGCGCTGGGAGAGATGGGCTTCGAGCTGGACGGCGCCGCGCTGAACACGGCGTTCAAGCGCTTCAAGGAGATCGCCGATCGTAAGAAGCAGGTGACCGCGATGGACCTGGAGGCGCTGGTCACCGACGAGCTGCGCGAGGAGATCTCCGGCTACGCGCTGGAGTGGTTCGAGGTCGAAGACCATTCGCAGCGCTCGCCCCACGCCAAGGTGTCGGTGACGTTGCCCGAGGGCGGCTCGGTCACCGGCTCGTTCGTCGGCGACGGCCCGATCGACGCGCTCTTCCAGGCGATCAACGCTGCCACCGGCACCGCGCCGACGCTCAGCGAGTTCACGATCGGCGCGGTCACCGAGGGCCAGGACGCCCTCGGCGAGGTCTCGGTGGTGGTCGAGCTGGGCGGCTTCACCGGCGCCGGCCAGGGCGTGTCAACGGACATCATCGACGCGGCTGCGCGCGCGTACGTGCGCGCGTTGTCGGTCGCGGCCGCGCACGCCAAGGCGGGCGAGGCGATCGGGCTGCCCGCCTGTGCCCTTCAGGGTGAGCCGACGCCCTGACGCTCGCTCAGTGCAGGTCGATCTCGTCGTGCGCGGTCGCCGAGATCGACTCGACGCCTTCGTCCACCAGTGCCGGCAGAGGCTGGTTTCTGGACCTGCCCGTGCCCAGCGAGCTCTCGAATGCGCCGCCCCACGAGAACACCTGTCCGGTCGACGTCAAGCCGTACCCGGTGCTGCCGCCGGCGACGATCTGCGCGAAGTGCAGGTTTGTGGCGACGGGAGAGAGTTTGTTGTTTTCGGTCTTGTCGTCGCCGACCTGGCCTGCGTTGTCAGCGCCCCAGCCGTACACCTGGCCGTTGACCAGCGCGAGCGTGAAGTCGTCGGATTCCACGTTGCCGCCGCAGGAGACCTCGCTGGCGGGGCCGGGGAGTGGGACCTTGAAGGGTTTGAAGACGCCTTCGGTTTCTTCGCCGTTGCCGATCTGTCCGTCGCTGTCGGCGCCCCAGTCATACACCGCGCCGGACATGGTGCGCGCGCACGCGGTTCGTTCGGCCCCCGAGATTTCAACCACTTCCGACAGCCCCGGAACCTGGACGGGCGAGCCGCTGCCCACGATGTTGGGCACGCCGAGCTGTCCGTCTTCGTTGTTGCCGCAGGTCTCCACGGTGCCGTTCGACAGCAGCCAGATCGTGTGGTGGCCACCGCCCTGGACCGCTACAGCGTTTGCTATGCCAGGCACCTCGGTGGGCGGCAGCTCATAGCCGGCGAACCTGCCCATGCAGGCCGTCGGGCCGGAGCCGCCCCAAGCCCACGCGTGCCCTGTCGTGTCGATCGCAATACCCACGAACTCTGCCTCGCCGATCGCCTTGGCCGTTACGCCCGCCGGCAGCGGCACCTCCACGGCTTCGTTGGGGCTTGCTTCGATTTCTTGCGCTTCCAATCCCAGCTGCCCGGCGCGGTTGTTTCCCCACGCCCACACGCTGCCGTCGGACTCGAGCGCATACGCGCTCGCGTTGCTCGCGTCGACGGCCGTCACGTTGCTGAGCCCGTCCACGGCTGTGGGTCTCTGCGCGCCGCCTTGCGTGCCGAACGAGCCCCAGCGCATCACCGGGGATGTCGTGGCCGACGCACAGAGGGGGATCGAGAGTGCAGCCGCTGCGGATGCAAGGACGGACAGCATTAGCGCCATGGGCCAACCTCTCGCAAGTCTGATTGAGCGCACAGTCAATTCCTCTCAGCTGTCGAAAGCCATACGTGCCCATACCCCCTTGGAGCGTTGGCTTGCCTTGTGCGACGGCAAAGTACCACCCGAAGCGGACGTCTGTGATAACATACGTTTGTATGACGATAGACGCGGTGACCCGCGACACGCCACCCGACCACGCCTTGGCCTTGTCGCCGCCGGTGGTCGGCGCGCGCGTGAAGGCGCTGCGCGAGTCCGCGGGCCTGTCGCTGCGCGATCTGGCCGAGCGCAGCGGCGTGAGCGCGCCGATGCTCTCACAGGTCGAGCGGGGGGAGACCAGCCCGACCCTGACGGTCGCCGCGCGCATCGCCGCTGGCCTGGACCTGCGCCTGTCTCAGCTGCTGCGCCTGGACGAGGGCGGCGCGGTGACGGTAGTGCGCGCGCGGGATCGCACTCGCGGGGGCAACAGGCGCCGCGGTCACGTCTTCGAGGTGCTCACGTCCTCGCAGCCGGGCCAGCGCGCGGAGCTGTCGCGGCACACGCTCGCACCGGGCGGCGCGACCGGCGCGCCCGACGACCCGCCCATGCACGAGCCGGGCAGCCGTGAGACCGCGCTGGTGGAGCGAGGCCGCATCGTGCTCGTCTGCGACGGCCAGCGCCACGAGCTCGGCGAGGGCGATTGCGTGACCTTCGACGCCGACTTGCCCCACCACTTCGAGAACCCAACGCAAACCGACGCCGCCTTCTTGGCGGTGGTGTCCGCTGGACTGAGGAGAAGCTGATGCCAAAGACGCTGTTCGAGAAGATCTGGGAGGCCCACGAGGTGGCCGACGGCCTGCTGTACATCGACCTGCACCTCGTCCACGAGGTGACCAGCCCGCAGGCCTTCGACGGATTGCGCCTGGCCGGGCGCAGCGTGCGCCGGCCGGACCGCACGCTAGCGACCGCTGACCACAACACGCCGACCGATGGCACACCGGTGGCCGCGCGCATCAAGGACGAGCTGTCGCGCGTGCAGGTGGAAACGCTCGAGCGCAACTGCGCGGAGTTCGGCGTGCCCGTCTACTCGCTCGGCTCCGACAGACAGGGCATCGTGCACGTGATCGGCCCCGAGCTGGGCGTGACCCAGCCGGGCATGACGATCGTGTGCGGCGACTCGCACACATCCACCCACGGCGCCTTCGGCGCGCTGGCCTTCGGCATCGGCACCTCAGAGGTCGAGCACGTGCTGGCCACCCAGTGCATGGTGCAGAGCAAACCCCGCTCCATGCGCGTGCTCTACGAGGGTCAGCTCGGCTTCGGCGTCACCGCCAAGGATCTCATCCTCGCCACGCTCGGACAGCTCGGCGTTGGCGGCATGACCGGCCACGCCGTCGAGTACGCCGGCCCCGCGATCGAGGCGCTCTCCATGGAGGGCCGCATGACCGTCTGCAACATGACCATCGAGGGCGGCGGGCGAGCGGGCATGATCGCCCCCGACGAGACCACCTTCAGATGGTTCGCAGATCTCGAGCGACCGGGTGCGCCCCCCGTAGGGGCGTCGTTGGAGCGCGCGATCGCTGAGTGGTCTGAGCTGCGCAGCGACGAGGGCGCGTCATTCGACAGCGACGTCGTCATCGACGCGTCCGCCGTCTCCCCTCAGGTCACGTGGGGCACCAATCCCGGCATGGTGCGCGCCGTCACCGAGCGCGTGCCCGCCCCCGAGGAATTCGACAGCCCCGCCGACCGCGAGTCAACCGAACGCGCGCTCGCGTACATGGGCCTCCAGGCCGGCACGCCGATCGAGCAGATCGCCGTGGACCGCGTGTTCATCGGCTCGTGCACCAACTCGCGCATCGGCGACCTGCGCGCCGCCGCCGAGGTGATCGCCGGGAAGAAGGTGTCGCCCAAAGTCAACGCGATGGTCGTGCCCGGCTCCCAGCAGGTCAAGGCCCAAGCCGAGGCCGAGGGGTTGGACCGCGTGTTCCGCGACGCGGGCTTTGACTGGCGCGTGGCCGGCTGCTCGATGTGCCTCGGCATGAACCCAGACATCCTTGCGCCGGGCGAGCGTTGCGCCTCGACGTCCAACCGCAACTTCGAGGGTCGCCAGGGACGCGGCGGGCGCACCCACCTCGTCTCCCCCCAGATGGCCGCCGCCGCCGCCATCGAGGGGCATTTCGTCGACATTCGGGAGTGGTCGTGAGCGGGGCGGGCGGGGCGCAAGCACAGCCCGTCTGGCAGCGCGAGCACCTGGTCGGGGAATTCCTCGACCAGCGCGCCGTGCTGCTGCCGTTGCTCGACGTCCAGGAAGACCTTCTGCGGCGTCTGTTCACCCGCCGCGGGCGCGCCATCGGACGCTTCCTCGACGTCGGCGCCGGCGACGGCGCCAGCTCCGAGCTGCTGCTCGACCTCGGCGGGGTGGGCTCGGGGTCAACGGCCGTGCTCGTCGACTTCTCCGAGCCCATGCTCGGCCGCGCCGGACAGCGGCTCGCGCGCTTCGGCGAGCGCTGGCAGGCCGTGCGCGGCGACCTGCGCGAGCCGACCTGGCGCGAGAGCCTGCCCGCCGGCGCGTTCGACGCGGCCGTCTCCTCGTATGCCATCCACCACCTCACCAGCGAGCGCAAGCGCGCGCTCTTCCGCGAGCTGTTCGAGCGGCTCGCGCCCGGCGCCATGTTCGTCAACATGGACGTCGTCAGCATCGACGGGCCTCTGCAGGGCCTGTTCGACGAGCAGATGGTCGCCAACGCCGTCACCGCCGAGCACACACACGGCTCAGGGCGCAGCCACGAGGAGATCGAGCACGAGCTGCTCGCCGACGAAGACGAAGACCGGCCAGACCCGCTCGCCGCGCAGCTGCAGTGGCTCGGCGAGGCCGGCTTCGAGCAGGTCGAAGTGCACTTCAAATGGGCCGAGGGCGTCATATTTGGCGCCGTCAAGCCGGAAGGGAGCTAGACGATGCAGGCCATCAAGGTCATCTCGGGCAAGGTCAGCCACCTCGACCGCGCCGACGTGGACACCGATCAGATCATGCCCAAGCAGTTCCTCAAGCGCGTGGAGCGTTCGGGCTTCGGCCAGTTCCTCTTCTACGACTGGGCCAAGGAGCCCGGTTGGGACCTGCCCGCCAACCCGATTCTGGTCGCGGGCGAGAACTTCGGCTGCGGCTCCTCGCGCGAGCACGCCCCCTGGGGGCTGCAGGACTATGGCTTCCAGGCGATCGTCGCGCCTTCCTTCGCGGACATCTTCTACTCCAACTGCACCAAGATCGGGCTGTTGCCAGTGGTCTTGAGCGCCGAGGATTGCCACTCGCTCGCGCGTGCAGGCGAGGGGGAGGTCGACCTGGATGCCCAGGAGGTGCGCTTCGCCGGCGAGAGCGTGCCATTCGCGATCGATCACGAGATCCGCCACCGGCTGCTCGGGGGATTGGACGACATCGCCATGACGTTGCAGCAGGCCGACGCTATCGACGCCTACGAGAGCGCTCGCGAGCAGCGCAGCCCAGCGGTTCCCGTCACGACCGCGCTGTGACTCGCGCGCCCGCAACCCCCGGCATCGTGCGCGCATCCGCGACCGCGCCATGACCGCTGCGCCGCTCACCCAGGCGCAAGCGCGACGGCTGGCGCAAGAGTGGATCGAGGCGTGGAACTCGCACGACCTCGACGCGATCATGGCGTTGTACGCGCCCGACGTGGTCTTTCAGACGCCCACCATCATCGACACTCTGGGTATCCCCGACGGGTGCGTGCGTGGCGGCGAGCGCCTGCGCGAGCACTTCGCCCGGGGCCTTGCGCGATTGCCCGACCTGCGCTTCGACCTCGATGCCGTGTACACGGGGGTGCGTGCGATCGCCATCACCTACCGCTGGGCCGACGGCACGCCGGTGTGCGAGCTGCACGAGTACGACGAGGCGGGCCTGATCGAGCGGGTGCAGGCGTTGTATCGCGGGCTGTCCTGGTAGGGCTGCGGGTAGCGCGCTGCGCACAGCATCCGTTCGCAGGATATATCGGCACGGCGACGTATATACTGACGACGTGAGCAAGCATCTCGTGGACATCGATGAGCAGGCCCTGCGGGCCGCTCGCAGCGAGCTGGGAACGCGGACGATCAAGGACACGGTCAACCGGTCGCTGAGCCTGGCGGGCAAGGACCGCGAGCGGGCGATCAAAGAGGCCCTGGATCGGCTGGCAGGCCAGGACTTCGCGCCGCGCGAGAGCGCATGGCGCTGACTCACATCCTCGACACGAGCGTGCTCACGCGCCTGAAGCGGCCGGCAATTCGAACTGCGATCGAGCCGAGAGCGCAGCGGGGTGAGCTGGCACGCGCCGGCATCAGCGACCTCGAGCTCGGCTATTGCGCTCGCAGCGCCGCCGAGTGGGATCAGCTCGCCGAGGACTTGGAGTCGTTCCAACTCGTCGAGACCACTGCCGAGCACGTGCGCCGTGCTCGGCAGGTGCAGCGGCTGCTCGCCGAGCGCCATCAACGCGGCCGCAC
>DATNLQ010000012.1:0-10293 GCA_035602785.1 Solirubrobacteraceae bacterium | reverse complement strand
AAGCGCCGCGCCGCGCCGGCCGTGCGGGTCGGCTGCTCTGCGCCGAACGGGTTGTCCGTGCTCGTCGGGTAGCCGCTGTGCGCCAGCGGTGCCGGCGGGCCGGTCAGCGCGGCGGCCGCCGGCGACAGCCCCGTACCCGTCGGTGGGTGCAATGAGAAGTCGCCATCGTCCATACATCCATTGTCGCACGCCGCATAAGCGCTTCCTAACGTCTGCCAGGCGTCGTGCGACCCGCCTGTCTCTCAGTTTTTTCCGGAGGATGCGGGAACACCCGTCCAGCGGGGGTTGCGCCCGTCTCACCCCCGGGTTATGTTCAATCCAGACGCGGAACCGAGCCGCAAAGAGCGAGGCCACTGAGGTGTGAGGCCGCGCCACCCAAACAGGAAGGCTTCACGGCCCGACTGGGACGGGTTCCTCAAGCGGCTTGGAACCGCGTCGCTTTTGTTCTCTGCTCCTTCCAGTGGCCGCGCGGCGTCCGCGCGGCTACACTGGTGATGCATACATTCCCGGGGACGACAGGCTTCGACGCGGTCGGCTCGTGGGGATGGTCGCGAGTCGAGGTCCCGGGAGGCCTCGTAAAACACCCGGAAAAAACATAAGTGCGGACTCTCACACGTTCGCCCTCGCCGCTTAGTCAATAGCTAAGCCGTGAGGTCTCGGCCCCCGTTAGCCTGCGGTGGGGAACGCCGGGATCAGAAAGCAGGCTCCACCCGGCGAGGTTCGCCTCCGCCAAACCGGGGACAACTCAGGAGGCTGGTTCCCAGCAACCCTGCCGGCGAGGCTAGCCGGGAACGAGATCAGAGCGCCGGCTATGCTCGTAGAAGCCATTCTCACGCGATCGCGGACGTGGGTTCGATTCCCACCGTCTCCACTGATCCCTCGTTTCCGCTGCAAATCGACGGTTTTTGCGGCGGTGACGGGGGGAACGATTGCGAATCGGGCGTTTCGTCGTCCTCGTCTGCGGCGAGCACGTCGGCCATCGTGGCAGCGAGCTGGTCGATGTCCCAGTCGGCGTAGATGTCGCCGGTCGTCTGGATCGAGGCGTGCCCGAGGAGCTTCTGGACGGCCTTGAGGTTGCCGGTGGCGTCTAGCACGCGCTGGCCGGCTGTGTGGCGACTCTTGTGCATCTTCTCGCCGCTGGTCGTGCCCGGCGCGACGATGCCGGCGGTGGCGAGGCAGCGATACCACCAGTCGTGTGCGGCGTGGCCGCTCATCGGCTTCTCGGGGTAGCGGCGCACGCCGACGCGGGGGATCGTGCGCTGCGTGCACAGCAGGTAGTGCGAGGGCTGTGCGCTGATGTCGAGGATGTGGTGTTCGAGGTCGTGCCAGAACGCGCGGTGGGGGAGCGGCAGCTCGCGCACCTTCTGGCCCTTCGTGAAGATCGTCAGGCGCTTGCGCTGGTGGTCGAAGTGCTTGAACTGGACGGCTTGCAGCGCGCCCTTGCGCAGGCCGTAATCGAGCAGCAGGCGCAGGCACAGCCTGTCGCGCAGATCGGGTTGCTCGGAGATGATCGCGCGGCGCTGGTCGGTGGAGAATGTCGTGCGGTAGACCTGCCTGCTGCGGGCTCGCTCGATCAGCAGCGTGGGGTCGCCGTGCAGGCGCCCGCGCATGATCTGGAAGCGGAAGAAGTCTTTGATGATGGAGAGGTTCTTGTTGTACGTGCGCGGTGCCCCGGAGCCCCAGAGCGCGTCGAGGAACTCTTCGATGCGCTCGGTGCCGGTGGGCGGCTCGAAGTCCTCGATGTGGAGGTCGAGGAAGTGGCGGGCGAGCTTGTCCAGGCAGCACTCGTAGTCGCGGTAGCTGGAGTCGGTCAGTCGCTTGCGCTTCGCGCGCAGGTAGCCGGCAGCGTCGGCCCCGATCGGCGTTAGCTGGTAGCTCTTGTCGCGCACGGCTTCACGGATCAGCCGGGCGGCTTCGGCGAGGGTCGGCGAGGCTCCAGGCCTGGGGATCGATGTGTCGGCCGCGTATGGCGCATGGCTGCTCACGTCGATCAGACCAGACCCGCGCTTCGATCTCAAGGGTCTGACATCGGGACGGGACGGCACGCTGGCATTGGCAGGACTGTCGGTGCGGCGCGGCATCCGGTGGCTACGCCGAGCGACGTGCGGCGAGTTGGTCGGCGGCATTGGTGACGATCGCGAGCGGAGACCGTATGCTCGCTTTGCTCCATTCGGCGACCTCGATCGGTGCGCCGGTGTCGGCGACGGCTTCGCGGGCCAGTTTGGCGCGCGTGGCGGTGGGCACGGCGAGGATCACGAACGTGTCGTACTCGCCCAGCTCGCTTCGCGGTATCTGTCGGGCGTAGCCCACCGCCTTCTGGCGAAGCCGCTGCGCCGGCTCGGTCGCACGGTCAAGCTCAAGCAGCAGGTGCAGGGGCGGACGGCCAGGGAGGGCGAGGACGCCGTAGCCGTCCGGGGCCACGCCCTTGAATAGCTGATGGGTGACGCGTTCGCCGTACCACTCCGTCAGCGCGCCATGCTCGGCGTGGGCTTCCGGCGCGAGCAGCGTAAAGAACTCGTTGATTTCGACGTGGTGCGTGAGCTTGCCCGAGTGTGCTACCCCGAGCGCGTCCGAGTGCCGCCAACGCAGGAGACGACGCTCGACGCCTTGGTGCGCGGCGACGATATGCGCGCCTGCCTCATCGAGTATCCAGTGATATGGGGTGCTGCCCGCGCCGCGCTTGGCGGGTGGACGGAAGCGATCGAGCACGCGCAGCTTGTAGAGCGCGTCGAGTCGAGCGGTCGCCGTTCGCAACCCTGCGAAGTGCAGCCGCACGAGCTGCTCAGTCGTCAGCACGTGGTGGTCGTAACAGTCGAGCGCGATTTGACGGTCGCGGTCGGTGAGTCGTGAGCCGAGGCTCACGAGATGCCCGAATGTGATCTTTCCCGGTCGGTCAGCAGTCATTGGTTCCCTTTCTTGCATTGCGTGTAGGCGTCGGTTGGAAGCCCTAGCAATGAAGAAAAGGTCGATTGAGGCGCCCTTGGGGTACAGGCATGGCACGCCGAACCGGATCTTCTTCCCGGCTCAACTGGAATATTCATCTGACAACGTACCGTTGTCGGCGGCACGCAAGAACTCGATTTGCAGCGGTTTTCACCAGAAAGGGTCCTCGATTCTTAAGCTGGAGGGCAGATCGGAGGGAATACCCGAGGGCAGAGGGGAGAGGCGATCGGATGCACCCACAGCACGGGGCGCGTCCCCGCTGCGCTGGTTGACGGCGAACTTCACCTGGCAGGGTGCCGAACCCCACGGGCGGCGGGGACGATCATCGCCGACGCTCTCCCCAAGCGGCGATTGCGCTGGCGGCAAGTGCCTGCGATAGCCGGCCTGGCGAGCCCGTTGCGGATCGCTTCCATGGGCCCGCTGGTGTCGCGAACTGCTGACAGATCACTGACACGCCGCTGACACGGACGTAAGTGCTCGATCAGGACGCCGGAAAAGCGACGAGCGGACGCCTCTTGAGATCGGGCGCGGGTTCTGCTCTGCTCTGGCGCGCAGTCCAAGACAACCGAGTGGCCGGACGAGCGCGCTAACGCCCGCCCGGCCGTAGCACCGAAGGGATACGCCTTCGATGCCACGACAACCGTAGTCCGCTCAGCTACGGATCGCCATTGGCGTGCTCGTGGGCGTGTCCCTTCCTCGGTGCGGGAAGGAAGCAGCTTGGTCATCGATCGCCACGATCAGCAGCGGCGCCCATATGGGTACTCGCCGGGCTTTCGAGGCATGTTGCTCGTGTACGGCGAGGAACGCGCGAATGCCGCGCTGATCGGCGAGCTTGAACAGGACGGCTACCAGGTCCGGCGAGCGAGTCATCCCCGGACGTTGGCCGAGCGCTGCGAGCCGGGACAGGTCGATCTGGTGATCTTCGGGATGGCGCCCGCTCGTGGACTCGAAATGCTGCGAGCGCTGCGAGCCGATGCGCTCGCGCCGGGCGCCGCCAGCGTCCCGGTCTTGTGGATGAGCACGAGCAGCGAGACGACGATCAGCTTGCTACGCGCCTTCGGCGCCGGTGCTGACGACGTGACGCGCCACCCTCTCGGCTACGCCGAGTTGATCGCGCGGGTGCGTGCGCTGATGCGTCGCCGGCATAGCCTCATCAACGGTGCCGCCGTGCTTTCGCACGGCCTGCTCATGGTGGACACGCTGGCTTGCACGGTCACCTTCGGCGGTGTGCCTGTTGAGCTTCGCCCGCGCGAGTTTGCGCTGCTCGTGCATCTTGCGCGAGAACCCACGCGGGTCCACGAGAAGCAAGAAATCCTGCGCGCGGTCTGGGCATACCAGTCCCCCGGCAGGACACGCACCGTGGACTCCCATGCCAGCCGGCTTCGTCGCAAGCTCGCCGCTGCCGGTGCGAGCGGGTGGGTGTGCGCGGCCTTTGGCATCGGCTACCGCCTCGCGCCGATCGCGCCTGGGGCGGACGCGACTCGAAAACCCGGCCCGGAAAGGAGCATCACGCAATGAGAACGAGAACGAGGAACAGGCTGGTCGCTGAGACAGTCTCAAAGAACAGGCTCGTCGCGCTCGGGCTCGCCGTCATCGAGGCACGGGAGCAGAAAGGCATGAGCGCGCGCGAGCTTGCCGAAGCCTCCGGCATCCCGCTACGCAGCCTCGAAAGGATCGAAGCCGGCGAACCCGATCCCGACGCGGACGCGACCACCGACAAGACGACACTTGACCCCGATTTGATCGCGCTCGGGCGCATGGTCCGCGCTGCCCGGGAGCGGAAAGGGATGAGTGTGGCCGAGCTCGCAGAGGCTGCCGGCTACAAGCGCCGACGCCTCGTGAGGATCGAAGCCGGCGAACTCGATCCACGCTACGACGGACTGATCGCGCTTGCCGACGGGCTCGGCCTTCGTGTAGCAGCGCTCATGCCTCCCGACGCATCGATGGCGGACCGATAACCCCGCTGCCGCCGCGCCCGAATGCTGTCCGAGACGCGACGCGCACTGGAGCCTCGAGGCGAGAGCTACCCTGAGTGGAGTTCATGCTGCGCATCTACCTCGACCAGAACAAGTGGATCGAGATTGCTCATGGGCTGAAGGCGGGCAGCGCGAGCGCACCCGATGTCATCACGGTGATCGGCGCGGCCGTCGATCACGGGTACGCGTCCTTCCCGCTTTCCGCAGGTCACGTCTTCGAGACCTGGAAGGCGGCGAGTGCCCGGCGGCGACACGACTTGGCGCCGGTGATGGCTGCGATAAGCAAGAACCACACGATCGCAGCTGCTTCGAGTTTGCTGCCCGGCGAGCTTGACCGGGCCCTCCAGCGGCGATTTGGGCGCCCGGCGCTCCTGCTCCCGCTGCAGCCGTTCGGCTGGGGTTTGTCCCACAGCTTCGGGCAGCCCTTGCCGCAATTGTCCGAGGAGACGCGTGCCGCAATACGCGCGCACGACCCGAGCCTGGCCGAGCAGGAGATCACGGCCTGGCTCGAGTTGGCGCTACTCGCCGGGCCGCCGGAGGACATGCCAGTAGCCGGGATCGCCCAGCCACCGCTGCAGTTTGCCGAAGCGTTCGCCGCGGACGAGACCACGCAGGCCGAGCTGTTTGCCCAGCACGGCGCCGACAAGGATCTTCGGCGTCGAGCGGTCTCCGCCCGCCAGATGATCGACATCAAGGATGAGCTGAGCGCGGCCCAGATGCGGGCGAACGTAACTAACGATGAGATCAGGACCCTCGGAGTGGACGGCGTGACCGAACTGCTGCTCGATCTGCCCTCGCGTGCTGCGGGCCACCGGATGATGTGGTGGCAGCACGACAATCCACAGACCAAGTGGAAGCCCAACGACCTCGACGACATCTCGTACCTGTCGGTGGCGGTCGGCTATTGCGACGTGGTCGTGACGGAGCGGCATTGGGCCCACGTTCTGAACGTCAGCGGAGCAGCCGAGCAGGCCGGCGCGATCGTCACCAGCAAGCTCGACGACCTCACAGAACTATTGGTCAGGGCAAGCCTCGCCGCCTAGAATTGATTGTCGGCGCGAGCGCGATTAGCGGCCGTGGCTGGCATCCGCAGCTTCACTCGATTGATGCCATATCACACGCGCCGGTAAGGGTAGTTCTGCTTTATCTCGCGATTTAGGTAGCTGCCCTTCGAGTCAGCGTGCCGTATGTCGTCGTAAGTCGCAGGGGGTACGTTCGCATAGACGTAGGTATCGCCGGACTTAAAGCGAATCCAGAGCTCGCGCTCGTCTTCGTCATAACCGATCTGCTCAATGTTGCTTGAGTCGACCCATTCCATATGCGGCTCGGACATCAATCCTCCTTCGCACTTGCCGCCGTCGTTGATTGTGCACGCCAATTGTGTACTGCCTGCTCATAAAACCGGGGATCGGGTCTCGGCTCGGCGAGCCATGCGGCGGGTAGGGCAGGGTCCTCACCCTCAGGCTTTTCTCGCGCCTTGCGGACGCGGACTCGGGATGGGACTTGGAGCGCGTCGCCGAGGACGAGCGCCTCACCGGTGCGCAGCGACGGAAGCAGGTCGATGAGATCGCCAAGGTCGTCCGGGATTGAGCCGCGGACAGCACCTCGATCATGTGGATTGGTCATCCGTAGTGCGAGCATCGTTCCGCACTGGCTCAGCACCGCGGCGTCGATGTCAGACGGGCGTTGCGTAACGATCATCAGGCCCACGCCGTACTTTCGACCCTCCTTCGCTATTCGCGAGAATGCCCGGTGCGCGGGGGTGTCCAGCCCTTCGGGGAGAAAGCGGTGAGCCTCGTCGAGCATCACGAGTAGGGGTTGGCGGCGGCCACCGACCGGTAGCTTCATTCCCCAGAAGAGGGCGTCATAGACGATTCGCAACACAGTTCCGACGATCGGTGCGACTACCTCGGCGGGGACACCGGATACATCGAGCACCGTGATCGGCTCATTCCCGCCGACCCACTCAGCCAACAGGTTCGCCAGATCCTCCTTGACGCGGCCGTCGCGGTCGGGATGAAGTGGGTCATCCGGATCGAACATGAAGTCGTAGCTTGAATCGAGCAGACGCATGCGCAGCAGATCGAGCTGCTTGCCGATCCCGTCAGCGCTTTGGTTGCGATAAGGAGCAGTGTTATACGATGTTGGCGGCGGGTAGGATGGCGATCGGAGCGTTTTCATGTCACCGGAGTCGGTCGGGTCCAGTCGCGTCTCCTTGGTCTGATCGTTACGTGATGAGAATGTCATCCGCTCGCGGTCTTCAAGTTCGAGCCAGAGCCGGCGGATGCTAAACGGGACCGGCGAGTCCGCGGTAATTGCCTCGCGCGCTGGCGGATCCGCTAGGTGTTGCGCGGCCTCAAGCTTCATGTCTCGTACGCGGTCGCGCAGCGCCTCGAGCGTACGCGGTTGCATTCCGCCCATCGTCATCTCGATTAGCTCGTCAAAGGGCAATGCCCAGTACGGTACGCGCAGTCGCTTCCCGTCCCGACTTGTGCCGGTACTGATCACTCGGGCGGGACGACCGGCTGCGGCACCGTACTCGCCGTGTGGATCGACGACGAGCACACGCGCAGAGGGAAATCCGTCGCTCAGCTCCTCGAGTGCCACTGCAACGAGGTTCGACTTGCCGGAGCCCGTTGAGCCCACGATGCACGAGTGGCGGCTGACGAGAGTCGAGAGTTGCAGACGTGCTGGGATCCCCGCTGAGCTTGCAACTCGCCCAATCTCGATGAAGTCCCGGTCACCGCGGTCTCTGTAGATCGTCTCGAGGTCGGTGGGTACGACCAAATGAACCTCGTCGCCAACCGTCGGGTACTGCCCGACGCCGCGGTCGAAGTACCCGCCCACCGACTCGCCGAAAAGCACTAGGGTGAGCCAGCGGAACCCCTGGGGCAGTTGCTCCTGATCATCGCTATCAAAGAGGCCTGTATCGTCTCGCGTTGCACCTGGAGCGGCATCGGCACCTACCTGTGTGCAGACACCGTACAGCTGTGTATATCCGAGCGGAATCCGCACGAATGCGCCGATCTGCCCCACGCGATAGGACTCACCTCCCACCATCACCAGTGTGCTCGGTGACGTGCGCAACCGTGCGCGGATGACGCTGCCCTGGACGGATACAACGAACCCGATGAAGGTAGATCCGCCGCTGGCGACATCAGGCATGGCTGCGTGTCAACGTGTCGAGGAAGCGCGCCAGCCAGCGAAAGTCGCCCAAACGAAAGCGGCCGGTGGCGGCGATGTCGTCCTTCTCGGGCTTGGCATCCGAGTCGAATGGGATGTCAAGCAGCGCCGCCGTCTTCTCGTCGACCGGTTCTTGCAACTGCCAGCCGCCGACCCGGCTTCCGACGATCGCCTGACCGGGGCTGTAGACGGTTAGGTTCGGATGGCGCCCTGCCCTGCGCACGAGTTCGTGGTCTGCCGCGGGGTCGCTGTGCTGGAGAGCGATAACGGATAGGCGCGGCCGCGCGTCCAACGCGTCGAAGATAACGGCATTCAGATGCTCGTCGCCAAAGCCGAAGCCGATCGTGACGACCAGCGTATCCTCGCGATCGCTGAGCACTTTCCCGAGTCGGTCCAGCATTGACGCATACGGCTGCCGGCGAGACTCGTCGTACTTGTGAACCGAGGGCAGGATTAGTTCGCCACCTGCGTGCTCGGGCCCCCGAACGATCCGTGGGCGCTGACCAGCAGGCTGGTGCCATCTCCAGGTAACCGATCCATGTATCTTCCAGAGCCGAGTCCAGCCGCGGCCGGGCTCGTCGGCGACGGTAGGTGTGGCAGAGAGAAAGAACGGAGTGCGTCCCCCAGTGAACCCGTCAAATACAGGTACGCGCTCGTCCTCCAAGGCGCGCTCAAGAAGCGTGTCGTAGTTGGTCGTGAATATCTCGACGGGGAAACGTCGATCTGCTTGGCGAATCCAGCGGGCGAGGGCATGCTGGGGAAGCTCGGCTGGAATGCGGGCCTCCTCCGGTAGGACGGCATCCGCGATCGCCGCACGAACAGCCGCCTCGATCGCGGTGAGTTGGGCCTTCGTTCCTCCCGCTATGGTGTCGGTGTCGCCCATCGCTGCGATGGCGAGCCGAACTGCGGACAGAGTCTCCTCGATGTTCGCCGCTCCTGTAGCTCGGTCTGGCGTGGCCTCGATCTGGCTTGTAACCGCCTTGTAGATCGCGACATACTCGTCGCCGATTGCCGTGACCGCCTGGGCGCAGATATCTCCTAGCGAAGCAACGGCTGGTATGAGTGCTTTATCTTCGGCGTCGCGAACTGCGCAGGACGCGCCAGCCCCGATCAGGAACGCGATCGGTCGCTCGTTCGACGCAAGATGATCGCGTAGCTTCTCAACCTCACGGCGAGGATCCTGGTAGTTCATGCGCCGCCTGCGGTGAGCCCCGAGCACTCGCACGTTCGAAGGAGTGATTTGATCATTTCCCGGCCCTTGGTGCGCCTGCAACGCTGGTGCGGTGGCTTCGGCGCAGGCGGTTAGCGCGGCCCAATGTCGGCGAGTTGAGCAACCGATTGGCCGCTAGCGGCGGGGCTGGGATACCGTCTCCACCAGGAGGGCGCATGATGCCAGCATGGTCGCATAGGGCGCAGACGAACTTCAGAAATGCCGGCTATTTCAATAGATTGGGCATTCTCAGGGGCAGCCATACGCAGATATCGCAACGTACTTAGGAGGACTGGGTATCAGATGGCTCTCGGGCGCCGCAACCTTGTGTTTGCGACGCGGGTGAGGGCGGCACTCGTTGCGGTACGCTGATACGGTGGCTACATCGCTTGACAGGGACAAGCTGCATGATGCGCTCGATGAGGCGGTGATCGTGATCGATGAGGGCGAGCTGGAGTCCTCGCGCCGCGACCCACGCGTGCATGCTCTATTTGAGCAGGGGCGGGCGCTCGTGGCTGAGCTAGAGGCCGAAGGCGCGAACCTCTAGCTTTCGCGTGGGATTGCCGTCCATAGTCGTCGCAACCGACGGTTGCCTGGCGCGCGCTGCTCGGAAGGGCGAAGGCCCCAGTGTTCCCGCCAGTAAGTTTCGGTCGCTTCGTCGAAGGGGTCGACGACCAGCACCGTCGCGCCGATGTACGGCAGAGCTTCCTGTGCGGTGCTCGCGGCGTGGGTCAGTAGCTCGGCGCCGATGCCGGCCGCTTGCGCGGAGCGTGCGAACTGCGCGAGCAGGATCGCCGGCTGGGTGCGGTAGTGGACGCCACCAAGCTGGGCGCGCTCGTCGCTACTGAGCGCGACCTGGGCAGCACACAGCGCGTACACGCCCATGACCTGGCCGTGACTAAGTCGTACGCGGACGGTGGCCTCTTGCGGCTCGTTCAGTGCCCGCCCGCTTAGCCATTCGGCAACGCTCTCCCCAGCGGG
>DATNLQ010000247.1:0-4123 GCA_035602785.1 Solirubrobacteraceae bacterium | reverse complement strand
CAGATCGACGTGTGGGGCGCAGACCATCACGGCTACGTGCGACGGATGAAGGCGGCCTACCAGGCGCTCGGCGGCGACCCCGACGAGCTGGAGCTGTTGATCATGCAGCTCGTGCATCTCGTGTCGGCGGGCGAGCGCGCGCAGATGTCAAAGCGCGCGGGCGAGTTCGTGACGCTGGAGGATCTGCAGGCGCAGATCGGCGTGGACGCCGCGCGCTGGTATCTGCTGGCGCGCTCGCACGACACAACTGTCGACCTCGACCTCGACCTTGCCCGCGAGCAGTCCAGCGAGAACCCCGTGTACTACGTGCAATACGCGCACGCCCGCATCGCGTCGATCCTGGCCAAGGCGGGCGCACAGAAGGTGCAGGCGGCGCTGACAGCGGCGACGGGCGATGGCGCGGACGCTTGGCGCGAGCCCCTGGACGCGACCGAGCGCGCGCTCGTGCAGCAGCTGCTCGCGTTCCCGTCTGAGCTGGCCGAGGCGGCGCAGCGGCGCGCGCCGCACCGCATCGCCGCCTACGCGCTGGAGCTGGCGCAGGGCTTTACGGCCTTCTACCGCGACTGCCGCGTCCTGGGAGCGGAGCCGTCGTCGCTGGAGCTGTGGCGCATCGCCCTGTGCGTGGCCAGTAGGTGCACGATTGCGCGCTGTCTGGCTCTGCTGGGCGTGAGCGCGCCTGATGAGATGTAGCGAGGCGGATCGCGCGTGAGGCCACATTGTGACCGCGCGAGCGGCGGTCGGGGCACGTTTCCATAGGTCTTTCTGCGAGATCGCATTATCCCGGCAGCCTGGGTTTCGGTTAGGATCCAGGTGGGATGCGGGCTCGCAGCGGGGAACTGTCCGCCAGCATGGCGGTACTGGGGTTGGTGATCGACCAGCCGGACTCTGTGTCGGGCGTGAGTCGGCGGCTGGCTGACAGGTTTCCCCACGCGCGCTTTGCGCGCAACTCGGCCCACAACAATCTGCCGAGCCTGCACAGACAGGGCTTGGTGAGGCTGATCGAGGGGGGCGAGCAGCGCTCGCTGGATCGCTATGAGGCGACGCAGAAGGGTCGCGATCGCTTTCGCCAATCGCTGCGCGAGTCCTCGGGGGCGGTGCCGGCGGTGCGTGATGCCATGCGCGCGAGATTGGAGCACGTAAGCGATGAGACCGACCTGCTGGCGGTGATAGCTGCGATCGGCGAGCAGGAGCAGGCGTGCAGGGCCGAGTATGCGGCGGCGCATGGGCGTCTGCGGGCCGCCGAGCGAGCGCGCCGCGCGCCCAGCGCGAGCGCGGGCGACTGGCGCGACGCGGTTCGCCGCGCGCTGCTGGTCGACGAGGCCGTGCTCTGGGGCACGCGCGCACAGCGCATGCAGCGGCTGCGCGAAAGCCTGCAGGCCGAAGCGAATCCGGAGCTCGACCAAGATCGTGGTGACGTGTGATGGACGGACTGCTGCGCCTGTCTGAGGTGTCCAAGAGCTATGTACGCGGCGATCGGCAGTTGCGTGTCATGACCGACGTGTCCCTCACGGTCGCCCAGCGTGAGATCGTCGCGATCGTCGGCTCTCGCTATGAGGGCAAGACGACCCTTCTGCGCGTGGCGGCCGGCCTGGACAAGCCCGAGCGAGGCGAGGTCTGGTTCATGGATCTGGAGCTGACTCGCTGTGCCGAGCAGGAGCGTGTGAGGCTGCTGGGAAAGGAGATCACGTGGGTCGACCGCGGTGGCACGGGGGTGCGTTTGCAGGTTCTCGACTACGTCGGCCTGCCCCTTGCGCTGGGGCGAGGACACGGGCGCCGCGAGGCGCGAGAGCTGGCCATGAACGCCCTGGAGCGAGTCGGCGTGGCAGACTGCGCCCGCCAGCACTGGAGCGATCTGTCCAACTGGGAGCGAGTGTTGGTCGCGCTCGCGCGGGGAATCGCTCCGGCGCCGAGGCTCATGGTGGTCGATGACCTGCTCGACGGACTGGGCATGAACCGGACACGCGACGTGTCCGATCTCCTGTCTTCGGTAATCGCAGACCTGGGCTGTGGGGTGCTCCTGAGCGTCTCCGACGTCGAGGCGGCGCTGGAGGCCGACCGCGTCTTCTCCTTCGAACGCGCCAAGCTCAAGTTGATCGCGGGCCAGCACGACAGCTCGGCGCGCGTGATCGCGTTCCCGGGCGAGCCTCGCGGGGGCCGAGGTGCCGGTGGGCGGCACTAGGTCGTAGGTGCTGGAGCTACGGGATCTGGTCAAGCGCTACCACGTCGGTGCAGGCCAGCCGATTCGCGCCGTCGACGGCGTCTCGCTGACGGTTGCGGCGGGCGAGTTCCTCGCCCTGTACGGCCCCAGCGGGTCTGGCAAGACCACGCTGATCGAACTGACCGCAGCCCTGCAGGTGCCTGACAGCGGCAGCGTGCTGATCGACGGCCGCGACATATTCTCGCTCTCGGCGCGGGCGCGGGATGAGCTGCGTCTGCGCGAGCTGGGGATCATCGGCAGTCCGCAGAGCCTGATCCCGGGGGCGCTTGCGATCGAGAACGCGGTGCTCAAGCTCCTGCTGGTCAACGCGCGCGATGCACGCGCGACCGTAGAACCGCTGCTGGAGCAGCTGGGGCTCTCAGAACGTCTGCGCCATCGCACCGAGCAGCTGTCGATGGGCGAGCGCCAGAGGCTGCTGATCGCACGCGCCCTGTCCACCGAGCCCAAGCTCGTGCTGGCCGACGAGCCGACGGGCAGCCTCGACACGCGCCGCACCCGCGAAGTGCTCGCGCTGCTGCGCGAGCTCTGCCAGGAGCGCGGCGTGGCCGTGCTGCTGGCTACGCACGACCCTGAAGCGGCGTCGTTTGCCGACCAGGTCCACGAGCTGCGCGACGGGCGTCTGCACGACTACAGGCCAGAGCGCGTGCCGGCGAGCTCGCGGCCGTTGGAGTGACCGCAGTGGGACGCATGAGCTGGGCCGACATCCTGTTTCTCTACCGTGCGCGCCTGCGGGCCCGTGCGGTGCTCGTCCAAGAGCTGTTTGCGGCGGCGGGGATTGCCGTGGGGGTCGCGCTGCTGTTCGCCTCCCAGGTGGCGAGCACGAGCCTCGGGCACTCCGTGTCGTCGCTGAGCGGCGAGATCGTGGGCCAAGGCACCGCATTTCAGATCCAGGCTCGTGGTGCCGGGGGTATGCCAGAAGGGCTGCTGGAGCAGACGAGCCGTCTGAGGGGCGTGACGCAGACGCTGGCGGTGCTTGAGGTGCAGGCAAGCGTGATCGGCCGATACGGACGTGAGTCGGTGGACCTGATCGGAGCGGATCCGCGCAGCGCGTATGTCGACGGGCCGTTGCTCAGACGCTTCTCCGGCGCGCAGCTTGCGAGCGCCCGTGCGATCGCGCTGCCAAACCCGCTCGCGCAAGCGATCGGCGCTGGGCCGTTGGAGGAGGTCAGGATCCAGGTCGGCGCGAGCGTCGTCAGGACGCTGCTGGCGGCGACACTCGACCAGGGCGACATCGGCGGGCTCGTCCACAGCCCGGTGGCGCTCACCAACATAGCCTACGCCCAAAGGCTGGCGGGCCTGGGCGGACGGATCAGCCGGATCTTCGTCCGGCCGCAGCGCGGGCACGAAGACGAGGTTCGTGGCGAGCTCGCTCGGCTCGCCCGGGCGGCGGACGCAAACCTCGAGCCGGCCAACTTCGACGCGACGCTGTTCGCGGTCGCCTCTGCCCCCGCGCGACTGGCCGAACGGCTGTTCTCGGCGATCAGCGCGATCGTTGCCTTCATGTTCGCGCTGAACGCGATGCTCGTGACGGTGCCCGCGCGGCGCAAGCTGATCGAGGACATTCGCCTGCAGGGCGCTACGCGGGTGATGACCCTTCAGATCCTCCTGTTCGACGCTGCCGTGGTCGGCGCGCTCGGCTGCGTCGTCGGGCTTGTGCTCGGCGACGCCCTGTCGGTGGCCGTGTTCGGCGCGACCCCGGACTATCTCTCGTTCGCGTTTCCCGTGGGCAACGAACGCATCGTCACGTGGCAGAGCGTCGCGCTTGCCCTGTGTGCCGGCCTGGCGGCTGCTCTGGTGGGCGTGCTGTGGCCGTTGCGCGACACGCTGCGAGGCTCGTTCGAGCACGGGCGGCGCGCGGCGGTCCGCGGCCGGCGCGCGGCGGCACCGCTCGCCGGCCTGTGCCTG
>DATNLQ010000359.1:0-7337 GCA_035602785.1 Solirubrobacteraceae bacterium | reverse complement strand
CGCGCAAACGCCATGCGCACCACCGCCACGTACTCGCGCGTGCGCTGCAGCTGTTTGGCAAAGCGCTGCCCGTGCCAGCCCTCCGCCACCTGGGGTCCGGACGAGCCGATGCCACAGATCATGCGCCCGTTCGACAGCTGGTCGATCGTCGCCGCCGTCATCGCCGTCATCGCCGCCGAGCGCGCCGGCATCTGAAAGATGCCCGAGCCGAGGCGGATCTTGGAGGTCTGCCCCGCCAGCCAGCCCAGCACGGTGGCCGTGTCAGAGCCGTACGCCTCCGCCGCCCACACCGAGTCATAGCCCAGTCGCTCGGCCTCCTGGACTATGTTCAGCTGGTCGGCCGAGCTGAGCCCGAGGCCCCAATAGCCGATGTGCACGCCGAGCTTCATGTGCAAGTTTCCTTTCAGTGCAGGGAATTGGTTGCCCGGTGCGAAGGCGTCACCTAGGCTTGCGGGCGCACCGCCGGACTTTGGCCAGACAGCCAATGCGGCGGGCAAAGCCTATGCGAAATCGCGCCCGCGCCAACAGCAACGTAGAGCGCCTGCGCACGGCCATCGACTGCATGCCGGTGGCAACGCGCGAAGCGATGCTCGCCGGCGTGCGCGCCAACGAGCGCATCATCGTCGGCGCCTACGTCGACGGCCGCGGCGGAATATGCCCGATGCTCGCCGCCCACAGGGCCGGCGCGCGCACCGACTTCCTCGCGTTCGCGCGCTCGTGGGACCGCTTCACGCGCGCCAACGGCCGCGCGCGCGTAGCCAGCAGTCGCGAGGTCGCGATCCTCGTCTGCCAACTGCAAGACAGCTTGACGAGCGCCAACGGCCAGGAGCTCGACGAGGCCATCCGCGAGCACCGCCGGCTGGTCAGCGCCGCCAGGCGCACGCGCATGCGCATGCGCCGGCCGGGGCTCCCCGACGCGGCCGACCCGCGCGGGGAGATCATCGCGCGGCGGCTGCGCCCTGCCGGCGCGAGCACGCGTTCGCAGCGCAGGCTCACCGCGCGCGAGCTGCTCGCCGCTGCCGCGGGTCCCCGGGCGCCAGCCCTCGCTACAGCGAGTCCCCCGGCCTGATGAACATGATCTCCGGGATCACGCACGCCGGGGACACCTTCAGCAGGTAGCGCACCGACTCCGCCACGTCCTCCGGGCGGATCATCTCCTCGGCCGGCACCTCGCCCTTGACGAAGTCCGTCATCGGCGTATCCACCCACGCGGGGCACAGCGCCGTCGACTTGATTCCCCGCGAGCTCAGCTCGCCGTTCATCGAGTTGGTCCAGCCCACCACCGCGTGCTTGGTGGCCGAGTACACCGCGTTGCCCGGCGCGCCGCGCTTGCCCGCGATCGACGCGGTGTTGACGACCAACGCGTTGCGGTGATCTGAGCCCGCGTGCTCGAGCAGCGGCAGGCATTCGCGGTAGAACAGCACGATCGAGCGCAGGTTGACGTTCAGCTGCATGTCCAGCCACTTGGTCGTGATGTCGCCCACGCCCGCCGCGAAGCCGAGGCCCGCGTTGTTGACCAGCACATCCAGGCGCCCGAAGCGCTGCGAGTGGGCGTCCACGACCCTCTTGATGTCGTCCTCCTGGGACAGGTTGGCCGCCACCGCCTGGACGTCAAAGCCCTCGTCGGCCAGGCCCTTGGCGGCGTCGTCGAGCTTCTCCGGCCGGCGTGCCGCGACGGTCATCGCAAAGCCCTCCTGTCCGAGCACGCGGGCGATCGCCAGCCCGATGCCGCTGGACGCTCCAGTCACGATCGCTGCACGCTCTGCTGACATCCGCCGTCCTCTCCGTCGCTCGCCCAATAAGAGACGCCGTCGCACGCCGAGACGGCCGCGCGGGAGCATGCCACATCGGCGCCCGTCCGCGGCGCGCTCGCGCTCCGGACGCCGTCTGCCGAGAATGCCTCGAGCAAGTCAAGGCCAGGCAACCCGGGCCCGATCAGATGCATGCGAACAACAATGACAAGGAGCAGCGCATGAGCATCGGTGCAGTAGGGGGCCTCACGGCAGCGGCGACAGCGATCAACGCTCTGGGCAAACCAGACGCCGCCGAGGGAAGTGGAGCGCCGAAACACAGCGCACACGCACACCACAGTGGCGCGAAGGCCTCCAGCCACGCTCCGGCCGTCTCGAGCGCCGACACGGAGCTCTCGACAGGGCGCATCGACGTCAAGGTCTGAACGCAGGCGGGCGCTGGAGGTGAGCGCTGGTAGCTTCTGACGCGCGCGCCCGTCCGGATGTGGGCGCGCGTCGGGCCCGTAGCTCAGTTGGTTAGAGCTGCCGACTCATAATCGGTAGGTCGCGGGTTCGAGTCCCGCCGGGCCCACTTCCAAAACACCTGCAAACGCGCCAAAAGCAAGCCTATCACGAGGTTGCGACGGCAGGGCATCGTTCCCCGCATCGTTCCCCAGGGGTCGTCGCGCGGTCGCCGGGGCTTGTATTGGTGCGTCTTCGTCGGTCCTTCTTCGTCGGTCCTGCTGGCACGCCAGGTCGTGAGGCGGCTGAGTGTTCGACGGAGAAATCCGTTGGCCGGTTCGGCCGCGTTGGGGTCTATATCCGCATGGAAGCAACAACACCAACGACAGAGGCTCCGCTACAGCAGGATCGGCTGCTTCGCCCAGATCAGGCCGCTTGGTATCTGAACGTCAGGACGAGCTGGGTCTACGAGGCCGTGAGGACAGGCCGCTTGCCCTGCCATCGGGTCGGCCGGCACATCCGCTTCACGCGCCCAATGCTCGACGAATGGCTCGCTGAGCAGCCTCGGCGGTAGCGGCCCGCGATCCAGTCTGTGCGAGCTGCGGTGAGGCGTTCAAGTGGACGTGGCGTTCAATGTTCGCTGAGCGTCGAGTCGTGGCGGGTGAGGAGAGCACGGCGATGACGGCTCGCGGATCGCTCAACGCAGTGTCGCTCCTCAAGCGCCCCACTTGTCGACGCGATCCGAACCCTCGAGCCGAGCCTGCCCGGCGACGCGAGTAGCCAGCTGCCGACTGAGCTGCGAAGGTACTTGATGTGCGAATCCGTTGGCTAAGGATCGAGAGATTCCGCGGCCTTCGCGAGTTCGAGTTCGTGCCCACCGCCCGCACGGTCTTCCTCGGACCGAACAACGCTGGGAAGAGCACCATTCTCGAGGCGCTTGACTGGCTCTTTTACTCCGGCTTGGGACGTCCGCGCCCGAGTCCGAGCGAGATCGACTACTTCGAACGAAATCCTGGTCCGGGGTTTTCCATCGAAGCCGTGATCGGGGACTTGCCCGGGGAGTTCATCGCCGACGTCCGCGAGTACTTGGAGGGCTGGAAGTCGGAGGCCGAGGAACTCGTTCCCGAGCCAGACGGCGACGGGATCGAGTCGGTTATACGTGTTCGGGTCAGGGGAACTGAGGACTTCGATGTTCTCCACGAGTTCGCCAAGGAGGAGGCGGCCGGCGCACGCTTTGCGCCTCGGCACCGCTCGGAGATCGGCTGGGTGTTCGACGGACGCACGCGTGACCCGGTTCGGCAGCTGAGCTTCTACCAAGGGGGCCTGCTTGAGCGAGTGTTTGGGGGCGTCGATCTTGACCCGGCCGTTGCGACCCTCAAGGACGCTCTGAGCCAGGGGGCCGCCAGCGTCAACGCCGATGAGGCTGTATCGAGTGTGCTCGCAGAGCTCGCCGACGAGCTTCGGCCAGTGGGTTTGCTCCAGGCCGACGAGCTGCCTCAGTTCGAGGTTGGAGCGGTATCGGTGCGCGAGCTTCTGCAGGCACTGCGCCTCGCTCTGCCGGGGCCAGGCGTGCAGATTCCGGTGTTCCGCCAGGGTCGCGGTGCGCAGCGGCTCTTGCTCGTCGCAATATTGCTTCGGCTTGCGCAGGCGGCCGGGCGGCCGGCCATCGGCGGCTTCGAGGAGCCCGAGGAGGCACTTGAGCCGCTCCGACAGACCCAGATGGCACGAATGCTTAGCCGGATCGCGGAGGATCGCGGGCAGATATTTGTGGTTACCCATTCGCCGGAGATCGCCCGTGCGTTTTCGATCGAGGACATTGTGTTGCTGCAAGAGCGCGCCGCAGGAGCGGGTGCTTGTGTACTCAGAAAGACGCTCTCGGTCCCAGTGCGTCAGAAGTATGAGCGGTGGTTGGATCGCGCAGTCGTGCGGGCATTGTTCGCACGCGTGCCGCTTCTTGTAGAGGGGCCCGGGGACCGGGCAGTCGTCGAGACGTTCTGGCAGACGCTCGCAAGACGCCGCGACAAGCCAGAGGGGGGTGGCGAGCAAACGGACGACGCGGAGACGAGTCCCGTTCGACCGGCGGAGCAACTTGGGGTTGACATCGTCAATTGCGAGGGGGCCGGCGAGATGCCGATGATGGCCCGACTGCTGACAGAGGCTGGCAAGACCGTGGTCGCGTGGGTCGAGCAAGACGTGCCAAGCACGATCGAGGATCTGCGCGGACAAGGCAACTGCGCGGCCCTCGTGCTGCACGACGACGCGCCGGACCGTCAAAATCTCGAGGAGGCACTGGCGCGATCAGCCTCCATGCCGGCGCTGACCAAGGCGCTCGACGCACTCGCCGCGAGTCGGAGCTACTCCTGGGAGAAGCAGCGCGACTATCTCGTGAGTACCGCCGAACGCATCACCCAAGAGGAGCGCGAGGCGATGAAGCGAGCCGCATCTCTTGGCGAGCTGTTCGCGGCGCTCGACGAGGGCGAGGCGCGGACGCTCATCACGCAGGCTCTTGCTGCGAAAAGCGTCGCGCCGTTCGAGATGAAGGGCGCTCGCCAGGGCCGGATCGTCGCCGAAACCATCGTCGAGCTGGATGGCGTCCCCGAGCCGTTTGCTCGCGCGCTACACGGACTGGTTGCCTGGATCGAAAACGGCGCTCCGGTGGGCGAGGAGATTTCGATGGGAACGTGACTGCTCTTCGCCACGACCCAGATCACAACGATGTCTGCAATGCGGCCGATCGGCACATAGTCGTTGTAGCGCCGCCTGGCACTGGCAAGACCTGTTTGTCTGTGCGGTTGGCAGCAACGATCGCCCAGGATCTCGAACCAACTGAGCGCGTGCTGCTCGTGACTTTCTCAAACCAGGCTCGCGTGCAGCTCGAGCGCGAGGCTGCACGCCAGCTCGATCACGACCGTCGTCGTCGCATCGAGGTCACGAACTATCACGGCTTCTTCTGGCGAGCAGTGTGGGCTAACCGCCGAGCGCTCGGCCTGCCGCTCGACACACAGATCCGCAGCCGTCGTACCCGAACCGAGGCACTGAAAGCGGCCGATGCCGATGGCGTAGCTCGACTTACCAAGCACGACGGCGTATTGGAGGCGTTTGCTGAGCAGCGCTTTGAGAGGTTTCGCGACGACCGAACACCGGATCAGGAAGGGCTTGAGCGGATGCTCTCTACACTGGAACACGAGCAACAGCAGGGTCGCCTAGTTTTCGACGACCTCGGGGCTCTCTTCTGGCGGTTGCTCGAGAGCTTCCCCGTGCTCGACAAGGCGTACAAGACGCGCTACCCGGTTGTTATCGCCGATGAGCATCAGGATGCTTCTGAGCTTCAGGATTCCGTCGTGCGTCGGCTTGGCAGCAGGCGCCTGATCATCCTGGCGGACCCCATGCAGCTGATCTATGGATTCCGCGGCTCACGTCCCGAGCGACTCGAACGCCACGTTGAAGAGTCTCAACAGGTATTCGAGCTGCGCACACCCCACCGCTGGCACCAAGATGAGGCAGCCGGTCGCTGGCTTCTCGCGGTGCGCACGCGCCTCGTAGGTAATCCCGATCCCACGCCGGCACCTCCATCACTGAAGGTGATTCGTGAGAGGTATTTCAACGCGATGATGACGCACGTCAAGATCGGCGCCGCGAAGGCATTTCGCGACGGCATGGCCTCAGTCGCCGTGCTCGCTGCGTGGAACAGTGACATCGGCAAGCTTCGAACGTATCTCTGCAAGCAGGGCCTCTATCCGCGGCAGCTTGGCAGCGGAGATGACTTTGAGGAGGCGTGCGGGGACATAGAGCAGCTCCCTCTCTTGGGTGACATTCAGAGCGTCGCTCACCACGCCATAGAGCGCATCGCAAAGCTTGTCCCAACACTCCCCCGGACTGTCGCCGAACAGGTAAAGCGCCGCCTGGGCACTTCGGACGTTGACCTGAGCGGAAACTGTGGCAAAGAAGCCCGCGGCCTGCTCGAAGCGCTCCGGCCGCTCTACGACCAAGGGTCACATCGCTACGTGACGAGCGTCGTCGCCGCACTTGACACGTGCGCCGAAGCCAGCCATCACCTTCCGCGGCTGGAGGCCGTGCGTGCGTTGCGCACTACCGCCGAGCTGTACGGCCAAAGCGCCACTGATCTGGACAGCGTGCTTGCCGGCTACGCGCAAGGCATCATCGCTGCATCCCAAGCGGCGCCCCGCTTCGGACGCGGACTGTTCGTTATGACCGTACACCAGGCCAAGGGAAAGGAGTTTGATGCAGTCATCCTCGTGAACGCTGGCGATGCGCAATTCCCGGACGACGACGCTGGGCGTCGGTTGTTCTATGTCGCAATCACTCGTGCGTCGAAACGGTGGACAATCATCGCCCCAGAACAAGGCGGAAGTCCACTACTGCGACACCTAAATCAATAGGACAGTAGGTCTTGGGCTTGGACCTCAGCGTCGAGCGTCCTCGGAGAGCGACCGCGCAGCTTGGATTAGCTCATCGAGTTCACGCCGCTCGGCTGCATCCAGGGCATGGCTGAGACCGTCCCGGTTGACGTACACGACCAAGTTGGGATCGGACCTCGCGGCGAGCGTGCTTGCGAGCGCGTCCAGTGTTGCGGCGGTCCCGAGCGCTACATGCGGCCGCGACGGGTCGGAGATCACATACATACGAACACACGTTCGCATACGTGGCGGCAGAGCGCAATCTCGAAAGGCCGATGGCGGCTGTGCTGGGGCTTTCGCGAATCCGTTGGCCACCTTTAGCCCGTGGCGGTCTATAGGGGTATGCAAGCACCGATACCAACGACCACGACGGCAATGCCGCAAGCTCAGCTGACGCAGGATCGACTCCTTCGCCCGGACCAGGCGGCTTGGTCTCTCAACGTCAAGGGCGAGCTGGGTCTATGAGGCCGTGAGGACCGGCCGCTTGCCTTGCCATCGGGTCGGCCGGCATATCCGCTTCGTGCGCCCCATGCTCGACGAATGGCTCGCCCAGCAGCCCGGCGGTAGCGGCGGTCGGGACACTGGCTCTAGAACCCGAATCGGCACAAGCTCTTGGCTTCCGACCACAAGTGCCATGACCCGAGCTGCCCTTCTGGCTTCGACGGTCCGCGGATTGCTAGCTGCGTGTAAGCCGGCCGGCTGCCGCAATGCCCCAGCCCCTGCGCGC
>DATNLQ010000336.1:0-16016 GCA_035602785.1 Solirubrobacteraceae bacterium | reverse complement strand
CCTCCTCGAAGCCGTGTCGCTCGGTGATCACGTGCTGGACGTCCTCGACCGAGACGTTGTGCCGCCGGATCCACGAGCTCGTTTCGGACACGAACGCCTCGAAGGCCCGTGTGCCCTTGACGCGTCCGCGTACGGGGTCGTGCAGCTCGGGCGCGACGGCGAACGACTTGACCAACGCGTCGGGCTCCCCCGCCATCAAACCGTCGAAGAAGGGGACGCTCACGAGCTCGTGCCGGCGCTTCTCCTGCAGTCGCTCCAGCGCGGACGCCGAGAATAGCTCAGGGGTAAACGGCATACGACAAGCGTCTCACTTTCCCACAGATGTGCATTGCTATGGCCTCCTACGCTGACCTGAGACTGGGGTCGAGGTCAGGGTCGGCATAGAACGCCGAGTGGTCGCCCGTCTGCCACGCCTCGCGCAGGCCTGGTGCAGCCAGATCCCAGTCGGAGCGGATCTCGTGCGTCACCTCGCGAAGGTCGTGACGAAGGTCCTCGAGCGACGGTCTGCCCCAGAACCAGTAGCCGTTGTAGACGCTGTGGATGACGAGTCCCGGCTTGAGCACGAGGGTATGCGGGATCATTGGGTCGTGGTGGGGGTCGGTGTACTCCTGGATGTCGAGGTCCTTCTGTACCTTGCGTCCGGCATCGGAGAGGAAAGTCCACTGGGCGCCGACTGAGGCCCGAAACTCGCGAGACTCGACAATGTTGTCGGTGGAGATCGTGACGACCTGCGTGTAGGCGACGGCGATTTTCGGATAGGCGGCTGCCAGCTCGAGATGTTGCTGATGGTCCTTCGGGCAGTAGTGCCCGCGCGAGAGCACGAGGACCATCGGGTCGTTGCCCTGCAGCTCGCTCAGCTTGTGCCGGGTCTTGGTGTGGGCGGTCAGTTCGTAGTCGGGAAACGTCCCGCCAGGTGTGATGTCAGCGCGCACGTGTGCTCCTTCTTCGTTGGGGTGGTTGGCCCGCCATTTTCCATGGGGGACCGGCCGCCCGTCGTAGACTCAGGCCAATGCGCCGCCGGGTCACCTTCTCGCGCAACCTGACGCTGTCGCTGTCGCGGACCTGTCGCTGCTACTGCAAGTACTGCGCGTTCGCCACGCACAAGGCGCACCTGTATGCGCCCGACGAGGTGCTGGAGATCCTCGACGGGGCCGCTAAGCGGCAGGTCAAGGAGCTGCTGGTACTGACGGGCGAGCGCCCCGAGGTCAACCCAGAGGTGGCTGCGCGGCTGCGCGAGTACGGTCACGAGGACTTCACGGCGTATGTCGTGTGGACGTGTGAGCGGGCGCTTGAGCGGGGCCTGCTGCCACATACCAACCTCGGCGTACTCTCGCGCGAGGATCTTGCGCGCCTGCGCGAGGTGACCGCGTCGCAGGGGCTGATGCTCGAGTCGGTTTCTGAGCGCCTGATGGACACCGTGCATGCGGGCTCGCCCACAAAGCATCCGGCGCGGCGCCTGGAGACGATCCGCGCGGCGGGCGAGCTGCGGATCCCCTTCACGAGCGGCATCCTGGTGGGGATAGGGGAGACTGAGCAGGAGCGCGTCGAATCGCTGCAGGCGCTCGCGGCGGTACACGCCGAGCACGGACACATCCAGGAGGTGATCCTGCAGAACTTCGTGCCCCACCAGCGCTACTACGGGCAGGAGCCCGCGCAGATCGCCGACACGGCCGCGCGCGAGTACTGGCGCACAGGCGTCGCCGACTCGCGTCCCGAGCTGGCGCTGCCGGAGTGGGCGTGTCCGGTGAATATCGAGGACATGAAGCGGCTGATCGCGCAGACACGCCGGCTGATGCCCGACGTGGGCATCCAGATCCCGCCGAACCTGGCCGACTGGTGGGGCGAGCTGGTGGCCGCGGGCGCTACCGACCTGGGCGGGCTTAGCGCCAACGGCGATCACATCTCGCCCGAGCACCCGTTCCCCTCGCCCCACCAGGTGCGCAAGGAGTTGCAGAAGGATGGTTTCGCGCTGACCGAGCGGCTGTGCGTGTACCCGCGCTACATCGACCCCGAGTGGGTCGCGCAGGGCGTGATGGACACGATCAAGGTCAAGTACTGGAGCTTCATCCCGCGACGCGGCTCCGGACGTACGGACCCGACCGCAAGCGGTGCCCCGCCGATTCGCCCCGACCTCGTCGCCGGTGCGACCGAGCGCGCGCGCGACGGCCTGGCGCTGAGCGCGCAGGAGCTGACCGCGATGTTCGCCGAGACGCGGCCGGAGGCGATCGAGGACATGCGCCAGGCGGCGGATGAGCTGCGTGCGGAGCTCGCGGGGGAGACGGTCACCTTCGTGGTCAACCGCAACATCAACATCTCCAACGTGTGCACCGTCGGCTGCGCGTTCTGTGGCTTCGGCCAGGGCAAGCGCTCGCCCGACGCCTACGAGCACGACGAGGCCGACTTCGTAGGCCGCATCCACGACGCGCTCGACTTCGGCGCCACCGAGCTGTGCATCCAGTCGGGCATCCATCCCGACTGGCAGCTGGAGGACTACCTTGGCTGGCTGGCGCGGGCCAAGCGCACCGCCGCGGACGTGGGCGCGGACCTGCACTTGCACGCGTACAGCCCGATGGAGATCGCGCACATGTGCGACATCTCCGAGCTGGCGCCGTCCGAGGTGTTCGCGCGCCTGAAGGACGCTGGCCTCGGCTCGACGCCGGGCACCGCCGCCGAGGTGCTGCACGACGGCGTGCGCGAGCGCATCTCGCCGAACAAGCTGCCCGTCGCCCGCTGGGTGCAGATCATCGAAGCCTCACACGCCGCGGGATTGCGCTCGACCGCCACCGTCATGTTCGGCCACATCGAGGAGCCGTGGGAGCTTGCCGAGCACATGCGCGTCGTCCGCGAGCTGCAGGAGCGCACCGGCGGCATCACCGAGTTCGTGCCGCTGTCGTTCATCCCGTTCCAGACGCTGCTGGGGCGCACGCACGGGGTGGAGGAGATCTCGCGCGAGGAGAACCTCAAGCACACCGCCGTGTTCCGCCTCGCGCTCGGGCGCACCGTGGCGAGCCTGCAGGCCAGCTGGGTGAAGATGGGCCTGGATGCGGCCACCGAGTCGCTGCGCTGGGGCGTCAACGACCTCGGCGGCACGCTCATGGAGGAGTCGATCAGTCGCCTGGCCGGCAGCTACCACGGCACGCGCCTCGAGCCCGAGCAGCTCGTCGCAGCCGCCCACGATGCGGGGCGCCCGGCGGCCGAGCGCACCACCCTCTACGGGATACGGCGACGCTATGAGATCCCGATCGCAGCCTAGGCACCAGCCCGGCCGGCCCGATCGAGCGCAACCCGGACACTAGATCTGAGGGGCCGATCGCGCCCGCTGCCTGGCGCGCGCCAGGATCGCTTCGTGGGAGGCGAAGCGCACGACCCTGGCGCCGGGCGGCGCGCTGAACTGCTGTGGGTCGTGCGCGGCTGTCGTCGCTACCAGCGACATCCCGGTCGCCGGCAGGTCGCAGATCGCGATCATCGCCGCCCGGCGGCGCGCAAGGGCATCCTCGTCCAGTTCGTCCAGCCAGGGCGCAAAGGCGTACTCCACCCACTCGTAGTGAACCTGGCGTGCCGCCTGGGAAATCATTACGAGCATGGGCGAGCTGTCCTGCTGCCAGGACCTCATGCGCAGCGAGCGCTCTCCCCATGCTTCGTAGTGGTCGAGCAGGTTGTCCACTGCGCCGGCAATGTCGTTCGTCGGCGTCTTCCAGCGCTGGTCGCGTATCTGCGCGGCCCCGCGCATCAGTGCCTGCAGCGCCAAGCCGTCCTTGGAGCCGAAGTGGCGCAGCAGCGTCTGCTTGGTCACGCCTGCCTTTGCCGCCACCGGGCCTTCAGGGCCCCTGTGCGAGGAATTCGTCGGTGATCGCAAGCAGCTGGCGGTTGTAGGCGATGCCCGCGATGAGCGTTGCTTCGGCGCCGCGCCACTTGTCGGTGCGCGGCCCCCGTTGGCCCTCCTGCAGGTTTTGCAGATATCCCTCCAGCTCGGCCAGCTTGGCGCGCTGCCACTGCGCTCGCTGAGCGAGGATCGGGCGAGGGTCGGCGCCGGCGAAGATCTTCAGCATGCCCTCGTCGCGCAGCTGGGGGGGGCTCGTGTCGGGCGAGTCGGCCCACCCGCGCAGCGCTTGGCGGCCGCTGTCGGTGAGCGAGTAGCGCTTGCGCCGCCGTCCTGCGGCCTCCTGCTCGACCGACAGGTAGCCGGCGCGGGCAAGTCGTGAGGGCTCCTCATAGAAGGTCGTGTGTGGCACCGGCCAGAAGTTCTCGACGGACACCTCCAGAACCTGCTTGAGCTCGTACGGCGTCGCCTCGCCGAGCAGGTCGAGCAGGCTGAGCACCGCATAGGAAGTACTCGTCAAGCGAATGGAATTGCTATTCATGGTTCGTCATGTATAGTTCGTCTCGAACTATAGCGGTGTGGCGACGGCACCTGCGACCGGCTGGTGCCGGCAACCCGGCGAGCGAAGGAGCTGTGATATGCCCGAGTCAGCGCACACAGATGCCAAATCGACCAGCGAGGCGGACTACGACGCGGTGGTGGTGGGCGCGAGCCTAGCCGGCTGCACGAGCGCGATCATGCTCGGGCGGGCGGGCGCTCGCGTGGCGCTCGTGGAGCAGCGCCCGGATATCAACGCGTTCAAGCGGATCTGCAGCCACTACATCCAAGCCTCTGCGGTGGGCACGCTGGAACGGATCGGCCTGCTGGAGCCGATGCTCGAGGCGGGCGGAGTGCGCTCGCGCGGGCACATGTGGACGCGCTGGGGGTGGGTCGATCCGCAACCGGACAGTCGCGTCCCGGCCGGGGTGAACCTGCGCCGCGAGCTCTTGGACCCGTTGATCCGCAGGGTGGCAGGCGAAACGTCCGGCGTGGAGCTGATCCTTGGGCGCGCGGTCAACGAGCTCGTGCGCGAGGACGACGGCAGGGTGCGCGGCGTGCGGGCGCGCGCGGCCGACGGCCACACCGCGACACAGCGCGCGCAGCTGATCGTCGGCGCTGACGGACGCGGTTCGCGCGTGGCCAAGCTAGCCGGCGTGCGCACCAAGACCGTGCTGCATGGGCGCTTCGCCTATGCAGGCTACTTCGAAGGTCCCCCCACGGAGCACGCGCCCGACGCGTCGCTTTGGTTCTTGGACCCGCACATGGCGGCCGCCTTCCCCACCGACCAGGGAATGACGCTGTATGCGGTCATGCCCACCAACGACCTGCTGGGTGAGTTCAAGGCGGATCCACTGAAGGCGCTCGTAGACTTCGTGGCGGCGGTGCCCGACGCTCCGCCGATTCGCGCCTCGCGCCTGGTCGAACCGGTGCAGGGAAAGCTCGACATGACCAACGTCGCCCACGCAGTCACCGCGCCTGGTCTGGCGCTGGTGGGAGACGCCGCGCTGGCGATCGATCCCCTGTGGGGTGTCGGTTGCGGCTGGGCCTTTCAGTCAGCGGAGTGGCTGGCCGACAGCGTCGCGCCGGCTCTCATCAGCGGCGGCGCCGGAGCTCGAGCCTCAGCGCTCGATCGTGGCCTCAAGCACTACCGCAGGCGCCATGCGCTCGGCCTACGCGGCCACGCGGCGATGATGTACGACTACGCCGGCGGGCGCAAGTTCAGCGCAGGCGAGAAGATGCTGTTCGCCGCGGCTGCGCGCGACGAGCGCCTGGCGAGGACCTTCGAGGCCTTCGGGACACGCAGCATCGGGCCGGCGCGGATGTTTGCCACAACGTTGCCTCGGGCGCTGCTCGTGAACGCGCGTCACAAGCGCTCTGCGAGTCCCGGTGGCGGGTCGCACACCGTCCAAGCTGGGAACGTGTGAAATGTCGATCGCCGGGGAGGTCAAAGTCGCAGAGATCCACTCACCGCTGATCGAAGCGGGCCCCCAAGACGCCGAGGAGGCGGTCGTGTTCGTGCACGGCAACCCTGGATCGAGCAGCGACTGGACGGCGCTCGTGGACAGGGCCGGGGAGCTCGGCCGGGCGGTCGCGTTCGACATGCCCGGCTTCGGCAAAGCGGACAAGCCGCGCTCGTTCGACTGCCACGTCTCGTCCTATGCGGAGTTCCTGCAGGGCGCGCTCGAGCTGGGGATCGAGCGCGTGCACCTCGTCCTGCACGACTTCGGCGGCCCGTTCGGCCTGTTTTGGGGCCTGGCGCATGCGGATGCGTGGGCGAGCGTGGCGCTGATCAACATAGGCGTGATGCCGGGCTATGAGTGGCATTCGATGGCCAAACGCTGGCGCACGCCGGTGCTCGGCGAGCTGGTGCAGGCGTCGTCTGCGATCAGCGAAACAGATCCTCGTCGGTGGGGCGCAACAGCGCGATCGCGCCCGGGCCGTCGCCGTCGCAGACGAAGCGCTGCAGCCCGTCGATCAGCACGACCGGCTCGCGCGAGTCCTTGGCGCGTGCCAGGTCGGCCGCCGCGGCAGCGGCGTCGGCGACGGCCAGCCAGGTGGCGCGCAACAGCATGCCGCTCGCGTCCGTGCGCCCGCGCCAGTCGTCCAGCGGCTGCATGCCCGCTAGGCCGATGCACACGTCCAGCTGGCCGTGGCGCCAGGCGCGCCCGAAGCTGTCGCTGATGAGCACCGCGGGCGCCGCTCCGGTCAGATCTCGGATGCGAGCGCGGATGCGTCGCGCCGATGCGTCGGGGTCGAGAGGCAACAGCACGAGCGAGTCGTGGCGACCGGCGTTGGAGGCGTCCACGCCCGCGTTGGCGCACACAAAGCCGTGATGGGTGCGGCAAATCAACACGCCCCGCTCGGCGCGCAACACCTCGCTGGACTCGTCCAGCGCGACCTGGATCGCGCGCGCGTCGGTGCCGTGCTCGACGCCCGCGGCCGCGGCGGCCGCGGCCAGCTGCAGGGCTCGCTCGCTCGGCTGCACGTCGGCGAGCATGCGGATCGCCCCCTCGACCTTCGACACGGCCGTGTGTGCGATCGCCACCGCTTGGTCATCGGACAGCCGCTCGGGCCCCGTTGCCGCCACGATCAGTGCTGCCAGGTCATCGCCTGCGTGCAGCTCAGGGATGCCGCTGACGGCGCGTGCGCACAGGCTGCTCACGAATGGACGCTGCCTGTCCTCAGCAGGCGGGTGTGGAGACGGACAGCGCGTCGGCGCCGTCTGGCTGGCCGAGCACCGCGCGCGTGCGCGGTGCTCGGGTGTCGTGTCCGGCCAGGCGCTCGCGCAGCGCCGCGAGGTCGGCGCCCGTGTCGACATCCAGGAGCAGCGATGCGGGTCGCTCCACGCGGCAGGCCAGGCCGGCTGTGAGTGCTAGGCGATGGTGACGCTCGCAGCTATCGGCGCCGAATGCCGGGGCGATCGCGTCGGGAGGCGCCAACAGCAGGCCGTTGGTCCCGCTGCCGTGCCGGTCTGGCACGATCACCACCGGAGTTGGTGCGTCGCCTGCCGCAAAGCCGTAGGCGTGTGCCTCCAGTAGCGCGTCGAGCTCGGAAGGATCCAGCGCGGGGCAGTCGCCGGGGACGCATAGCACGCGCTCGATCCCGTCGGCCAAGGCGCGTCGTATACCGATCGCCGCTGCTGCCGACTGGCCGCTCTCTGTGGCGTCATCGAGGACGATCGCCGCGTGTTCGCGCGCGGTTGCGGCGATTGAGCCCTCGCACGTGACCACAATCGTGCGCTCGATCGACTCGGTCTGGGCCAGGGCGAGCATCACGTCGGCGACCATCGCCTGGGCGAGCCGCTGGCGCAGTGTGTCGGCGACACTCGCACCGAGACGCTGCTTGGCCCGCGAGAAGCGCTTCACGGGCAGGATCGCGGCGGTGCGCATGCTGAGGAGAGCCTAGACAGTCTCGGCTGGCGTCCGCGTCGGCCTGTCAGCCTCGCGGCGCGCGCCCCAGCTGTCACCAGCCGAGCAGCATCAAGCCGACGGTCACCCCGGGTCCGATCGTCACCATCAGGCCGTGCTCGCCGGGACGTGGCTGGCACTGCTCGATGGTGTCCTTGAGCACGTAGAAGATCGAGGGGGTGCCGACGTTGCCGTGGTCGGCCAGCGCCGCCCAGCTGAGCGCCACGTCGTCGCGCGAGAGCTCCAGAGCCTCCTGCACGTTCTCGATGATGCGCCTGCCGCCGGGGTGGACGATCCAATGGTCGATCGCCGAGCGCTCCAGGCCGTTTGCCGCAAGGAAGCGGTCTGCGACCTCGCCCAGGGCTGCTCCGGCGATGAAGGGCAGCTCGCGGGCGAGATGCAGGTAGCTGTGCTCGCCGGCAAGGTCCATGCTGACCACCTCGAGCGTGTTGGCGATCTGATGAACCTGGGAGTCGAGGATCACGGGACCATCGGCAGCGGGGTCGTCCGACAGCAGCGCAGCGGCGCAGCCGTCACCGAAGATCGCCGCGCCGACGACCTTCGCCCTCGGGTCCTCGGGCGCGGCCGTGCTCATCAGGCCGCTCATGCTCTCGGCCGCCACGATCAGCGCGTCGCGGCCCGGGTGGTCGCGCAGCGTTTTGGCGGTCAGGCGCATGAGCGGCACCCCGCTCGCGCAGGCAACGCCTGTCAGGTGGTACTTGTCGGTCGTGGGCGCCATGTCGTAGTGGTCGACCAGGCAGTGCGCGAGCGTGGGACAGCCGAGCGAGTACAGCGTGGCGCTGACCACCGTCCCGACCTTCAGCGGATCCACGCCCAGCGCGTCGACGGCCCGGATCGAATGCTCCAGCAGAGCCGCCTCGATGCGTGCTGTGCGGCGATGCAGCCCGTCGGCCAGGAAGTCGTCGTCGAGGTCTAGGTGGCGGCGCTGCACTCCACAGCGGGCGAAGATGCCCTGCGCGAACTCTTCGTCGGCCAGCCCCAGGCGCGCCAAGACCTGCTCCTGAGAGAGCGTGTGCTCGGAGTCGGACACCGCGATCGCCGCGATCCGCGTGCCGCTCGGCCGTGCGACACGACGCTTGACGGGCAGCGGACGGGCGAGAACCGATCCCTCCGGGCCGGGGCTCAGGCTGTTGTACACAGTCGGGACTCCTTGTTTGGGGTCAGCTGCCCGGATAGCGTCCGTCCAGCTTGGCTTCGACGATATGCGCAAGACTGCACCGTGCCGGCTGCGCACATACCGTTCTTATCGACTTCTTCGCGGTCGCCAAATCGCGATCCTGCGATGACAACGGTCATGCAGAGAGGGAGAATTCTAGATGAATCAGACGACTACAGGCACAGCGGACCTCGTCCTGATAGGAGCGGGGCTGCCGCGCACGGGCACGCTGACCCAGAAGCTGGCGCTCGAGCATCTCGGCCTGGGCCCGTGCTACCACTGGGTCAACGTGATCGCCGATCTCGATCAGGTGGGCCTGTGGGATCGGGCGCTGGACGGAGAGGCCCCCTGGGGGGAGGTCTTCGGCGGTCATCGCAGCACCGTTGACTGGCCCGGCGGCTACTTCTATCGCGAGCTGATGGACGCCTATCCCCAGGCCAAGGTCCTGCTCAGCGTGCGCGACGGCGAGGCCTGGGAGCGCAGCTTCAGGGAGACGATCTGGACGATGTCTTACGGCCAGTCATTGATGCCGCTGCTGGCGCACGCGCGCGCTGAGGTGGACCCGCGTTGGCGGCGCTACCTGGCGCTCGTGGACCGCATGTTCTGGGGTCCTGAGGGCACTTTCGCGGCCGGAAGCGAGCCGGCTCAGCTGATCGAGCAGATGGCTGCCCACACCGAGCAGGTCAAGCGTGTCGTGCCCGCGGAGCGGCTGCTCGTGTGGGAGGTGGGCGAAGGCTGGGAGCCGCTGTGCGAGTTCCTGGGAGTGGACGTGCCGGCCGAGCCGCTGCCCCACGCCAACGATCGCGACACGTTCCTCGAACGCGTGATCGACGGGGCTCTCGGCGCGCTCGCGTCCTGGCGCGAGAGCGCCGTCGCGACCGGCAGCTGAGCGGATCGCTACCCGGCCAGCGCGGCGGCGAACGACAGCGTCTGCTCGGCCACCCGCGCGCGCGCGTCGGCGTCGTGCATACGCGTGTCCAGTTGCAGCGTCGCCATGCGTCCTACGTTTTCGTCGGCCACGATCCCGTCGAGCAGGTCGCCGTAGAAGTCGGCCACTCCGTCTGCGCTGCACTCCAGCGCGGCAAACGCCATGAACGCGGCGGTCGGCCCCTTGAGCACCTCCCCGCCGACGATCGGGCTGACGGCGATCACCGGCGCGTCGGCCGCCAGCACGGCGTCACGGATCTGCGGGACGGCCAGGATCGGGCCGATCGACGCGAGCGGGTTGGACGGCCCGATCACGATCGCGCGCGCGCCGGCGATCGCTGTGAGCACCTGCTCGCTCGGATGGGCCTGCTCGGCGCCGCGGTACTCCAGGCCCTCGATCAGCCCGGCCGCGCGCTCGCGGATCATGAACTCCTGAAAGCCGCACCAGCCTGCATCGCCAGTGCGAACCCACGTGCGCACGGGATCGTCGCTCATCGGCAGCACATGCGAGCGCACTCCGATCGCCTCGTTCAGGCGCGCCAGCGCGGCCGTCGGCGAGGAGCCCTCGGCGAGCAGGCGAGCGCGCTCCACACACCAGGCCAGATCGCGGTCGCCGAGGTTGAACCACACGTCCACGTCGAGTGCGCGCAGAGCGTCCATCACGTTGAAGGTGTCGCCGGACAGGCCCCAGCCGCGCTCGTCGATCAGGTCGGCAAGCCAGAAGGACACCAGGTCGGGGTCGGGCGAGACGTGGGCGCCGTAGATGTCGATGTCGTCGCCCGTATTGACGATCACCGCCAGGCGCTCGGGCGCGCCGAGCGCGTCGGCCATCCCCCTGGCCAGCTTCGCCCCGCCGGTTCCGCCGGCGAGGACGACCACCTCAGTCGAGCTCACGTCCACAGGCGCTCAGGCAGGCTCGTCAGGCGGATGCCCGAGTGGATCTTGTAGCGGGCGTTGACCGAGATCAGCAGAGCGGTCAGGGACTCGGCGATGCGCGCCATCTCCAGGCGTCCGCAGTCCACGCAGCGCAGGCCGTCGATCCGCTCGATCAGGGCGGCCGCGTCGGCCTTGTCCGCGCGCACGTCGCCGCACAGCAGCACGTCCTGCCCCAGCGGGTGCTCGAGGTCGGTGAGCGAGGCAGCGCTGACGGTGTGCAGGCCGGACACCACCCGAACCCCCTGCGGGGCCATCTCCAGCGCCTGCTCGGCCGCCGAGCCCTGCCACACGCCGAGCATCCGCGTCGCCTTGCCGCTCACGGCAGCCGCCAGCGGCACGGTCGCGTCGATCAGCAGCTTGCCCGGGGACAACGCTTCCTTGAGGTTGGCCAGCGTTTCAGAGTGGTTGCGGAAGGGCACGCTCAGGATGACCGTGTCGGCTTCGCGCACGGCCTGCGCGTTCTCGTGCGCCGAGAAGTCACCCGTCCCCGCCGCCGAGCGTGCCCGCCCGGCGGCCTCCTCGGCGCGCACGGGGTCGCGCGATCCGATCGCAACCGGCACGCCGGCCCGCCCAAAACGGACCGCCAGACCGAAGCCGAGGGCGCCCGAGGCGCCGATGATCGCAACCTTGTCGGCAGGCGCTGCGGGCACGGCGGCCGAGTATAGGCTTCGAGCGGTGAGCGTCCAGTGCAGCGCGTCCGAGCACGGCCTGCCGCGCGCGGTCACCGTCAGGGAGGTCGGCCCGCGCGACGGCTTTCAGAACGAGCCCGAGACGATCCCCACCGAGCGCAAGGTCGCGCTGATCGAAGCGCTCGCGCGCACCGGCCTGCGCCGGCTGGAGGTGACGAGCCTCGTGCGTCCCGACGTGATTCCGCAGCTGGCCGACGCCGAAGAGGTGCTCGCGCACATCGACGTGCCGCCGGAGGTGAGCGTCTCGGTGCTGATCCCCAACGAGCGCGGGCTGGACAGAGCGCTGGAGCTGCGCGCCGGCGCCACACAGCGCGCGCGCCCGCTGTTCGACGAGATCAACGTGTTCATGTCCGCTTCCGAGACCCACAACCGCAAGAACGTCAACCGCTCGATCGCCGAGTCGCTGGCCGGCCTGCAGGTCGCTCTCGCACGGGCGCGCGAGGCGGGGCTGCGCTGTGAGGCGGTCATCTCGACCTCCTTTGGCTGCCCGTATGAGGGGCATGTGCCGCCCGAGCGCGTGCTCGAGATCGCGGCGCGCCTGCGCGACGCGGGCGCCCAGGAGGTCGGCTTCGGCGACACCACCGGGATGGCGAACCCCCTGCAGGTGCGCCGGTTTTTCGCGCAGGCGCGCCAGGAGCTGAGGCAGGGGAAGGGGGACAGGGAGACACTTCAACTGACAGCTCACTTCCACAACACCCGCGGCCAGGGGCTGGCCAACGTGCTGGCCGCGCTGGAGTCCGGCGTGGACAGCTTCGAGTCGAGCTTCGGCGAGCTCGGCGGCTGCCCGGTGCCGGCGGGCGCGACCGGCAACATCGCCACCGAGGACCTCGTGTCGATGCTGCACGAGATGGGGATCTCGACGGGGATCGACCTGCCCGCGCTGCTCAGGTGTTCGCTGCAAGTGCAGGAGGTGCTCGGTCGCCCGCTGGGCAGCCACACGCTTGTTGCCGGGCCGGTGCAGTGGAACGCGTGAACGCTCAGGCCTACATCTGACGTCTCAGTATCCGCTCACACTCGGCTTGCGCCGATCGGCTCGACGGATGCCTCGCCGTTCGCGTCGGCCTGGCGCGCCTGCTCGCGCAGCATCGCCACGCAGTACTCCTGAATGGCCACCTCCATCTCCAGCGTCTGCCCCAGGGCGGGGCGGGCCGAGGCGTCGATCACGCGCTTGGCGCGGCCGACCGCGATGTGGGAGTTGGCCAGCAGCTCCTGCACGAGGTCCTCGGTGGCCTGCTCGAGCTGCTCGGGTGCGACCACGCGGTTGACCAGGCCGATGCGTTGCGCCTCGTCGGCGTCGATCGTGCGTGCGGTCATGATCAGCTCCTTGGCGCGGCCGAGACCAACAACGGCCGGCAAGCGGCTGGAGCCGCCCACGTCGGGGATGATCCCGAAGCGGACCTCCGGCAGGCCGAACTGAGCGTCTGAGGAGGCGATACGCAGGTCGCAGCCAAGCGCCACCTCCAGCGCGCCGCCCACGCACGTCCGGTGAATCTGACAAACGACCGGCTTGGCCATCTCTTCGGCCGCGTTGGCGCAGTCCAGGAACACCTCGCGGAAGGGACGCAGCCGTCCAGGCGTGTCCGCGGACGCGGCCAGCTCGTTCAGGTCCACTCCAGCCGAGAACACAGGGCCTTCGCCGCGCAGGACCACGCAGTGGACCGACTGCTCACTGGCAGCCACCCGCAGCTCGTGGCCGAGCGCGCGAAGCAGCGCCTGGCTCATCGCGTTGCGCTTCTCGGGACGGTTGAGGACTACGTGCCTGACCGGGCCGCGGTCTTCTGTCAGAACGATGCTCATTGCGTGCGCCTCCTGTGGTCTGTCCCGCTTGCGCGCTCCCGTCGGATGAGAGGGTATGCGGGATTGCACGCCTCAGGCTACGGGAGGGAGCAGTGCTAGCATGATTGCACCGATGATGCAGAGGCTGATGATCCAGGCGGACCCGGAGCTGGTCGAGCGGGCCAAGCGCTGTGCCGCCGAGCGCGGAGTGTCGGTGGCGCAGGTCGTGCGCGAAGCGCTGGAGCACGAGCTGGACGTGGATGGGGAGGAGCCGCTTGCGCCGCCGTTGACGTGCATCGGCATCGGGCGCTCCGGGCTCGGCGACCTGTCGCGTCGTGCGAGCGAAGACGAGTACGAGCCCGAGCCATTCCGCTAGTCATCGACACGGGACCACTGCTCGCGGCCATCGAGCCGACCGACGAGGACCACGAGGCGTGCACGGCGCTGCTCGAGCGATGTCGCGGGGATCGAATCGTGCCCGCGCCCGTTTTGGTGGAGCTCGAGTATCTGCTGCGACGTACGGATCAGGTGGACACGTTCGCGAGGTTCCTCGATGATTGTCGCCGCGGAGCGTTCTTGGTCGAGGCGCTTCAACCGCTCGACTACGCGCGCGTCGGCACACTTCTCACAACCTACGTCGACCTGCGCGTAGGGTTTGTGGACGCCGCTGTGCTCGCGGTGACCGAGCGCCTGCGCGAGCCCAAGCTCGCCACGCTCGACCACCGCCACTTCTCCGTCATGCGCCCCAGGCACGTCGACACGCTCGAACTGCTGCCCGAGTAGGTCCGCATCGCTGCGATTTCTGGACGACGGGCGCGAGCCCCGGCGGCGCGCTCAGCTCAGGTCCAGAACCGTCGTGGGGGCCTGGATCTCCTCGTCGTAGCCCTCACGCGGGATGATCGCGGTGCCGACCGCGAAGAACTCGATCGTGTGGCTGCCCCAGCCGTGGCTCTTCTCTTCCAGCGACACGCCCACGATGCCCTCCGCGCCGATCTCCTGGGCCTCTGACTGCATCCGCTCCATCGCCAGCTCGCGCGCGTCGTACAGGGCCTGGGTGAAGTTGGAAAGCTCCACGTTGCGTCCCGTCTGCGCCATCGACTGGAGCATCCCGCGGTGGGCGACGTGATAGACGCAGCTGCCCATCACCATCCCCACGGGACGGTGGCCGGTGCGCAGCAGCGTCCAGAAGTCCTGGCCCGACAGGTCGCTCGTGAAAGGCCTGCCGTTGGGCGCGCGGTGCATCGCGCCTTCGCGGTGCTTGACCGCGGTGCCGATCGCGATGAACTCGGCCATGTCCTGACCCCACTCATAGCGGCCGATGTCCAGGCGCACGCCCACCACGCCGTCGGCGCCCAGCTGGTCGGCCTCCTCCTCCATGCGCGTCATCGCCAGCTGGCGCGCCCCGTACATCGCCTCTGAGAGGACCGTCATCTCCTGGCTTTTCTTCCAGCCCGCCATCTGGATGCCGATGTGGTAGATCGAGCTGCCCACCACCAGGCCCACCGGCTCGAAGCCCGCCTGCTTGACCAGCAGGAACTCGTTGACAGATAGGTCTGATGTAAAGAGACCTTGACGATTCTGGGCGAGGCGCGCGCGGCCCGCCTCGGGCACACCCTCCAGCGAGGATGGGTCGTATGCGGTCTCGCGCTCGTTCATGTCGTGCTCCTTGTCAGGTGAACAGGTCGATTGTTGGTTTGGGAGCCGGGATCGTGGCCTCCCCGTGCTGTTGGATCGCGGTGCCGACGGCGGTGAAGGTGACCATCAGCCCTCTGAGCTCGCGCCCGCCCAGGCCGCCGCCCATGCCCATACCCCCGCTGAGCGTGTGCGGTCGCACCGTATGCCCGATCTTCACGCCCACGACGCCCGCGGCGCCGAGCGACGACGCCTGGCCGGTGATCTGCTGCATCACTGCCTCGCGCGCGCTGTACATCGCCTGGGTGAACTCGCGCAGCTCGAAGTTGCGCACGCCCATCGTCAGCGATCCACCGCCCAGCATCCCAGCGGCGGCCATCCCGCCGAACACATAGCTGGTGAAGAAGACCGAGCTGCACGCGACGATCCCGAGCGGCTCGAAGCCGCCTTGCAGAAGCATCGCGTACTCAGCGACCGACAGCTCGGTCAACACCGGGTGCTTGGCATGCGCGCCCTCGCGGTGCACCGCGGTGCCGACCACGACGTGCTCGAGCGCAAGCGTGCCGGTGTCCAGCTGGCTCTCGCCCGCGCGTGTCTGCACGCCCACGACCGCGTCGGCGCCCACGTGGCGCGCCTCCTCGCCCAGGCGCACCAGCGCCCTGCCGCGAACCTCGTTCAGCGCCTGCGTGAGCGTGTCGAGCTCGATCAGGATTCCGCCGCCGCCACCGCCGTAGCCCGTCGTGCCCCACGCGCCCTGATAGCCGATTTGGTAGATCGAGCTGCCCATCACCTGCGACAGCGGCTTCAGGCCGAGCTTGTGACACAGCGCGAAGGCACTGACCGACAGGTCGGAGGTGAAGGACCCCTTGACCTTGCCGTCCGGGCCGGCCGCGCCGCGCAGCTCGCCCAGGCGACGCTCGGCCGAGAGGGGGATACCGCCGGCTTCGATGCGCGCGAGCGACTCCTGCTGCTCGCGCTCCTGCTCGGCCTGCCCCGGCCCCGGGCCGCCCATCAGCGCAGCAGCTCCTCGAGCGCCGCTCGCGCGTGAGAGCTGCGCTCGGCCTCGGCGCGCAGGTCGGCGGTCAGCGCCGCGACCCACTCGTCCGGTGCCA
>DATNLQ010000323.1:0-5784 GCA_035602785.1 Solirubrobacteraceae bacterium | reverse complement strand
CCGGCTCGTCGTCCCTGGCTGTGTCCTCGGTCGCTCGCGTGCCAAGCACGCCACGCGGGGTGGGTGGGATCAGATCCTTGCCAGGAACGACGATCCGGCCGCCGGGAACTGTGAATGCCAGTGGTTCGCAACGTTAGCCTTCGTCTGTGAACGCCTCGCGTCTGTTCTCGACCCTCGCGGGCTGGGCCGCCCGCCATGCGCGGCTGGTGCTTGCGGTCGCGCTGCTCCTCGGCCTGGGCGGCGCGGCGCTGGCGCTGCGCCTGCACCCGTCCGCGGCTGAGAGCACGTTCGTGTCGAGCTCCACCGGCCAGTACAAGGCCACGCAGCGCTTCTACGCTGGCTTCGGCGAAGAGCCGATCGAGGTTCTCGTCAAAGGCAACCTGCAGGATCTGGTGCTCACGTCTGACATCGAGCGCCTGGCCGGGTTGGAGGGCTGCCTGGCTGGCAACGTCCCGGCGGTCGCGCTCCCCGCCGAGGGTGGCGTCAACGGTCCCTGCGGACAGCTTGCGCGAATGAAGACCGTCAAGGTCGTCTTCGGGCCCGGCACGTTCATCAACGAGGCTGCCAACCAGATCGACGAACAGCTGACCGACCAGAGCAGTCAGGCTCAGGCCGAGGCCAAGCAGGCCGAACAGGCCGTCTATCAAGCAGCGCTTGCCCGCCACCTGCCGGTCGCGCAGGCGCGCACCCTCGCCGCGCAGGCCAGCAAGGTCACGATCGGCCGCTTCCAGGAGAGCGTGGTCACGCTCGCGCTCCAGTACGGCCTCACGTCGAGGCCGAGCATCGAAGACCCCGAATTCGTGTCCACGCTCGTGTTCGACCCGAGCAAGCCGGCAGGCACCCCCAAGCAGCGCTTCGCCTACCTGTTCCCGAGCAGCGACGCCGCGCTGGTCACCGTGCGCATGCGGGCAGGGCTCTCCGAAGCGCAGAGGACGCGCACGATCGGCCTGATCGAGCAGGCGGTCGGCATGAGCCAATGGCAGTTGCAGCACGGCGAGTCCTACCTGGTGACCGGCGAGCCCGTGATCGTCTCGGAACTGACCAGCTCGATCACCCACTCGCTGGAGCTGCTGCTGATCGCGGTGTTGATCGTGATGGCCGGCACGCTCGGCCTCGTGTTCCTCGGGCGCCCGCGGCTGTTGCCGCTGGCGCTGGCGCTGCTCGCCGGTGCGCTTACCTTCGGTGCGTTGTCGCTGGTGGGCGCATCCCTGACGATGGCCTCCGTCGCGGTGCTGCCCGTGCTCGTCGGGCTGGCGGTCGACTACGCCATCCAGTTTCAGGCGCGCGTCGCCGAAGCGCAGTTGGATGACGCGGCGCCGGCCGATGCGGTGCGGGCCGGTGGCGTGCAGGCGGATGGGCGATCGCGCGCGATCGCGCGCGCCGCCGCGCTCGGCGCTCCAACGATCGCCACCGCAGCGGCGGCCAGCGCAGCGGCCATGCTCGTGCTCCTGCTCTCGCCCGTGCCGATGGTGCGCGGCTTCGGCGTGCTGCTCGTGGTGGGCGTGGCGATAGCGCTGCTGTGTGCGCTCAGTGCCGGCGCGGCTGCGCTTGCGCTGCTTGGTCGCGGCGAAGTCGGCCGGGCCCCTGGCGTACTGTCGGGCGGCCCCCTCGGGTCGGCTTGGCGCGGCGCGCGCGACCTGCTGCGCGACAACCCGCTCACCCGCCTTGTCTGGGGCGTGGCGCTCGACGTGGCCGTGCGCCGGCCTGGGCGCGTGCTCGGCGTGGGGCTTGCGCTGGCCGCGCTTGGCTGGGGACTGGACACGCAGACGAGCGTCCAGACCGACATCACCAAGCTCGTGCCGCAGAGCCTCAGTTCGCTGCAGGGCTTGGACACGCTCGAGCGCACCACCGGTGTGGGCGGGGAAATCGACCTGATGGTGCATGGCCACAACCTGGCCACGCCGGCCACGATCGAATGGATGAGCGCATATGAGAACGCGGTCCTGGAGCGCTTCGGATACAGCTCCACCCGCGGTTGCGGCGCGGCGAGACTGTGCCCGGCCTTCTCCCTGCCCGACCTGTTCCAAAGCCAGGCGACGGCCGCCGGCGCGACCGCGCTCGGGAGCGCTCCTGCCACCGCCAAGGCACCCGCGACCGGCAAGGCCCCTGTCCCGGCCAAGCTCTCCCAAGCCGACGTCAGCGGTTTGCTGAGCGTGATCCCGCCCTACTTCTCCCAGGACGTGATCACCCCCGACCGTCGTACGGCTACGCTCGCGTTCGGTATCCGCCTGATGAGCCTCGACCAGCAGCAGCGGCTGATCGAACAGATGCGCTCGGAGCTGCATCCGCCGGCGGGCATCAGCGCGACCCTCGTCGGGCTGCCCGTGCTGGCCGCCCAGTCGGGCGCCGAGGTCGCCGATCCGTGGCGGCGCCTGGAGACGCTGCTCGTCGGCCTGGCCGCCGTCGCGCTGGTGCTGTTGGTCGCCTTTCGCGGCGACCGCCGCCGCGCGCTCGTGCCGCTTGCGCCGATCGCGCTGGCCACCGGCTGGTCGGCGCTCGTCCTGTTCGCCGTGCGCGTGCCGCTGAACCCGATGTCGGTCACCTTGGGGGCGCTGGTGATCGCGATCTCCACCGAGTTCAGCGTCTTGCTGTCTGAGCGCCACCGCCAGGAGCGCCTGGCCGGATACGACACGGTCGATGCCCTGCGCCGCGCCTACAGCCGCACGGGCGCCGCCGTGGCGGCATCGGGGGCGACAGCGATCGGCGGCTTTGGCGTGCTGGTGCTGTCGGACATCCGCATGCTGCGCGACTTCGGCCTAGTGACGTTGATCGACCTGAGCGTGTCGCTTGTGGGAGTGCTGGTCGCGTTGCCCGCCGCGCTGGTGATCGCAGACACGGCAGCCGCATCGTCCCCGGAGGGGGAAGGCGGCGGGCGCCGGGCGCCGGCCACGGCTAGGCGCCGTCGCAGCGGCGCGCTAGCCGACGTCATGGCGGCGCTGCGCATCGCCACCGTGCGCAGGGGCAGGGCGGGCTCTGGCCATGAGCCCGCCTGAGCCGGACGCAGGCGATGGCGCTGGCCATGGCGCCGGCTGGGCCGCGGCGGATGTTCCCGGCGCCTCCCACGCCCCGCGCGGGGCGACCCACGTCCCCGCCCCGCGCGTGCCATTGCCGGGGTATGGCGGCTATGTGGCTCTGCTTGTGGTCGTTGTCGTCGTAGCGATCACGCTCAACACGCTGCTCAGCGACTCCAAGAGCTCGTCCGGCCTGGCGGCCGGGCAGACGCTGCCGCCGTTCGCGGTTCCGCTTGTGCTGGGGAGCCTGGGTGGCGACGCCAACGTCGCCACCCGTGCCGGCGAGGGCGAAGCGGGCAAGGTGCCCGCGTGCAGCGTGCGCGGCGCGCAGGTCCTCAACGTGTGCCAGCTCTACGAACAGGGGCCGGTCGTGCTCGCGCTGTTCGTCGACGCTGCATCGTGTCCGGCTGTTCTAAGCGAGATGCAGGCCCTCGTGCCGTCGTTTCCCTCAGTACGCTTTGCCGCCGTCTCGATCGAGGGCAGCCGCGGCGCCCTGCGCCAGCTCATCCGCTCACGCGGGCTGACGCTGCCGGTGGGCATCGACAAAGACGGAGCGCTGGTCGCCCTCTACAAGGTGGACAGCTGCCCGCAGCTGACCTTCGCCTACCCGGGCGGCGCGGCGCAGGGCAAGGCGCTCTTGGGCGGCCCGTCGCCGGCCGCGCTGCGCGGGCGCGTGGGCGAGCTGGTGAGCGCCGCCCGCGCCCGCGGTTTCAAACGGCCGGCCGCCTGAGCGCCGCGATGGAGTCGACGCCTCCGCAAAGCCCCCAAGAGCCCGCCGGGCCGACGCTCGGATGGCTTGCGCGTGAGATCGAGGAGGAGCTGCCGGCGCTGTGCCTGCACAGCGCGCAGGCGCAGCTGGCTCGTACGAGATCGCCGACGGGCGCGTCGCCGCCGGAGGTGATCGCTCGCCTGCGCGAGCGCGCCAATCGCCTGCGCGGCGCGCGCGCGGTCGCGCTGCGGCGCGAGCCGATCCCGGCCGCCTATCGTCTCTTCTTTCGTCAGATCGGCCTCGACCCCGACGTGGTGCGCACACCTGTCGAGCAGGTCGCGCTGGGACGGATGTTCGCGGGCGGCCTGCCCAGCGAAGGCCTGCTCGCTGATCTTCTGCTGATCGCATTGGTCGACACGGGCGTGCCCGTGTGGGCGCTCGACACGCAGTTTCTGGATGGGCCGCTCGGCATCCGCGCCAGCCGCGAGGGCGAGCTGCTGGGGCGCTTCGTCGATGCGCGCGCACTGCCGGGCGCGCGCCTGGTCGTCGCCGATGCATGCGCGGCGCTTGCGATCCTGTTCGGCGAGCTGGCCGCGGGCCACGAGCCCCAGGCGGACACGCGCACGGTGACGCTGTTCTCGGTGCAGGTCGCGGGGGTGCCCACGCTGTACGTCGAGGAGGCTCTGTGGAGCGTGCGCACAGGGCTGGAAGCGGCGTAGGCGCCCTGCGGGCACTGGTAGAATCACCGCCTCGGGCCTATCAGGAGGAGTCGGCGGGTGAGCGAGTCGTCCGGGCAGTTGATCAGCAGTCCCAGCGTCGCGGGCGCCGACGGCGAGCGCGCGGCACGCCACTCGCTGCGCCAGCAGATAGCAAAGCTCGAGCGAGAGATATCGGCGATCGTCGCCGAGGGCTTTCCCCACATACCTGCCACTGTTCCCGACGGTCGCGTCGACGCCGCTCCTCGCCTGCTCGGCCTGGGCGAGCTCGAGCGCTCGCGCGACTCGCTGGCCGCCCGCGCGCAGCAGCTGCGCCGGCTGGCCGCCGACCGCGCCGAGTACGAGCGCCGCGCCCACGAGCGGCTGCGCGCGATGACGCTCGAACCGGGCCGCTACAAGTTCGCGCGCCTGCCCGTGCGCGACCTCGGCCAGGGCGGCTGCGGGGTCTGGGAAGTGCGTCCACGTCTTGGCCTGATCGGCATGCTCGCCGGTTGGTGGCAGCTCAAGCTGTCGTCAGGCTGTCCGTTACCCAGGGGGTCGCGCCGAGCGCGCGGCCCCGGTTGACCGAAATCAGCATGGCGGCCAGCGTGCGGCGTTGACGATCGGTCATCGAGCCGATCGTCTTCTTCTCGGACATTGGCACCTGGGAGAGGAACTTGCGACAGCGGGTCTGCCCCCAGCGACGCTGGCTCATCAGTAGGTCCGCCACGGCCATGCTATGCGCCTCCCAGGGGCAGTCGAGGATCACTTCGGCTACGTCGATCTCGGCGATCGCTACGCGGCGCTTGAGCTCGGCGCGGGCGAGACGAACCTCGTTGGCGCGCTCCAGGGCGCGCATATATTGGGGCCCGCCCGCCCGATCGGCAGGGGCTATCGTCGCTGTCGCGTTCATGTTGCGTTCTCCCCGTTGCCCCGCATATCCGTGCGGGGCAACATGCTTGCTCGATTGTTTACTTGGACTGGCTTGCCATGGCCGTGTGAGACCGGTCCGCGTATGAGACGCGGCTGATCCGGCACATCACCCCCTCTACTTCAAGGCTTTGGGGACGAACCCCGAACGGTCATGCAGAGCGCATTGGGCAAGCTACGACAGGGCGGGTCCCGCGGTCAATATCTGTCCATCCGGTTCGTGCGCTACAAGCGGGCTTTTTCGTTGTCCCCGGGACTTGTGAAGAAATGGACAAGTCGGCGGCACGCGTCGGGCGCGCCACGCGGCGCTCGCATGGGGAGGTCGGGCGCTCGTACGGTCCTGCGCGGGCGCTCAGTCGTCGTGTGGCCCCGGCAGCGGCCCGTGCACCGACTCGAACTCGCGCTTGACCCGCGCGAACACGTCCAGCGCGCGGTCGAG
>DATNLQ010000320.1:0-3312 GCA_035602785.1 Solirubrobacteraceae bacterium | reverse complement strand
GCGCCACAGCAGCGCTGCCTGCCAGTCGTCGCCGACGAGCACCGGCACGATCGGGGTGACGATGCTCGCCAGCGGCGCGTCGGGCCCGGGCCCCGTCCGCACCGGCTCGCCGCTGAGCGTGCGAAAGCCCAGCGCCTGCAGCCCGTCGGACAGGTAGCGCGCTCGCTCGAGCACGCTCGCCAGCAGCGCGGGGCCCTCGTCGGAGCGGATGATCGCCAGCGCGGCCAGCGCCGCTCCCAGGGCGGCTGGCACGGCCGACGCGGTGAACAGGAACGCGCGCGAGGCGATGCGCAGGTAGTCGATCACGTCGGCCGGTCCCGCCACGAAGCCGCCGCAGGCGGCCAGCGACTTTGAGAAGGTGCCCATGCGCAGGTCCACGCGATCCTCCACGCCCAGGAGCTCGCTGGCGCCGGCGCCGCGCGCGCCGAGCACGCCCGCTCCGTGCGCCTCGTCGACCATCAGGCGCGCGCCGTGACGGGCGCACAGCTCGACGATGTCCACCAGCGGCGCCACGTCGCCCTCCATCGAGAAGACGCCGTCCACGACCACCAGCACGCCGCCGCCGTCACCCTCCGCGCGCTCCAGCGCGCGCGCCAGCTTGTCCAGGCGGTTGTGGCGGAAGGGGCGCATCTTGGCTCTGGAGATCAACGCCCCATCGAGGATCGACGCGTGGTCGGCCGAGTCCACGATCACCGTGTCGCCGGGACCGAGCAGCGTGCCGAGCGTGCCCACGTTGGCCTGGTGGCCGGTGGTGAACACGAGCGCGTCGTCGGTGCCCATCCACTCGGCCAGCTCGCGCTCGAGCTTGAGGTGCAGGGGGGTGGTGCCGTTGAGCAGGCGCGAGCCGGTCAGCCCCGTGCCATAACGGTGCAGCGCGTCCTCGGCGCCCTTCATCACCCGCTCGTCGCCGGTCAGGCCGAGGTAGTTGTTGGACGCCAGCATGATGCGGGGGGCGCCCTCCATCTCGACGACCGGCATCGCCGGCGACTCGACGGTGCGAAAGTAGGGCATCAGGTCGGCCTCGCGCGCGGCCCGCAGCAGCTCCTCTCGCTCGTGGCCGCGGACCTTGGCGAAGACGTCTATCGAGGTGGGCATATAAGGTGGCGCCGCGATGGCGGTCGAAATCGCAACCGTGTCCGGGGGGAGGGACCTGAAGGCCTTCATCGACCTGCCCTACCGCCTGCATGCTAACCGCCCGCTGTGGGTGCCGCCGCTGAAGCTCGAGCGCCGCCTGTTCCTCAACCGTCGCATGAACGCGTTCTTCACGCACGGCGAGGCCGAGTACTTTCTGGCGCGCCGCGACGGTCAGGTCGTGGGGCGGATCAGCGCCCAGGTCAACCACGCGTTCAACGACCACCAGAAGAAGAACTGGGGATGGTTCGGATTCCTGGAGCTCGAGGACGACCAGGAGGTGCTGCAGGCGCTGCTGGAAGCTGCCGAACGATGGCTGCGCGAGCGCGGCAAGGAGCGGATGGTGGGGCCGGCGAGCTTTACGATGAACGATGAGAGCGGCGTGCTGGTCGAGGGCTTTGACCTGCGGCCGATGATCGCCCAGCCGTGGAACCCCACGTACTACCCCGAGCGCATCGAGCAGGCGGGGATGACCAAGGCGATGGACCTGTTGATGTGGAATCTCGAGGTGGCCGATCGCGAGAAGGTGCTGCCGGTGATCTTCGAGCTGGCCGAGAAGGTGCAGTCAGAGCACGGCATCCGCGTGCGTTCCATGCGCCGCTGGCAGCTGCGTAAAGACCTCGAGTGGTTCGGCGAGGTCTACAACGAGGCGTGGGCCAAGAACTGGGACTTCGTGCCGTACTCCAAGAAGGATCTGGACGCGCTCGCCCAGGAGCTGCAGCTGGTGTTCGACAAACACTGGTTCTTCATCGCCGAGAAAGAAGACACCGGCGAGGTGGTGGGCATGGCCATGACGATTCCCGACCCCAACCAGATACTCGAAAAAATGCACGGCCGCCTGCTGCCGTTCGGCTGGTGGTATTTCGTGAACAAAAGCCGCTTCATCGATCGCGTGCGCGTCGGCTGGCTCGGAGTCAAGCCCGAGTATCAGCACACCGGGGTTGCCGCCAAGCTGTATGTCGAACACTTCAACGCGGCCGCCGTGCGCCGCCAGAAGGGCGGTGAGATGGGCTGGATCCTGGAGACCAACAAGCCGATGAACCGCGGCATGGAAGCGATGGGTGGGCGCATCGTCAAGCGCTACCGGATGTATGAGCGCGTGCTGCAGGCGCCGCCGGCAGCGACTTTCGCGGAGTCCGAGGCGCCCTCCGCGGGATCGCAGGCGCCTTCCGCGCAGTCCGGGGGGCCCTCTACACTCCCCGCATGAGCGAGCCGCTGGAGGGCGAAGCGCAGGAGATCGACGCACTGGTGCGACTTGCCGGCCAACCGCGGATCGTGCAGGCCCGACCCGTCGCCGGTGCCTTGGCAGGGCCGCGCGACGCGGGCACGATGCTGCCGGCGGTGCACGCCGCGGCGGTGGCAGCGGGAGGCTTCGTCGCGGGTGCCGCATTCGCGGGCCTCGTCCACCGGCGCCAGCGCCGACGTTCCTCTGCGCTGTCGCGGGGCAGGCGTGGGTCACGGGATCTGTCCAGGGGCGCGGGCCGTCCAGCCGCGCGCGCGGCCGAGCTGGTCCAGATCGTGGGAAGCCGCTCGCTGCTGGTGGACGTGCACCTGCTCGGCTCCGGCGGCGATCGCTAGACCGAGCGGAGGGTGACGCTGAGCGCGCTTGTAGAGCTGCGCGTGGAGGTCGCGCCGGCGGCCGGGTCGGGCCTGTTTCGCCTGCCGCGCCGGACGGGCCTGGACGGCATGCTGCGTCGTCGCGGCGGGGTGCTCGAGCGCCTCGTGCACCATGGCGAGTCGCCGGTCGCGGTGCGCGTCGCCCAGACGGCGGGCGACCGCGTGCTGTTCGGCGCGCGCGCGCCGACGCGCGCGGCGGCAGCGTACGGGATCGAGCGCATGCGCTTCGCGCTTGGCGTCGACGAGGACGTACGACCGTTTCTGGAGCGCTTCGCCCACGATCCGCTGATCGGGCGCTCGCTGCGCCGGCGACCGTGGCTGCGCGTGCGACGTCGCCCGGAGCCGTTCGAGGCGCTCGCCTGGGCGATCTGCGAGCAACTGATCGAGTACGAGCGCGCTGCTGCGATCGAGCGTCGCATGGTGGCCGCGCTGGGACGCCGCTGCGCTGGCTGGAACGCGGCCGACGGCGCCCTGCGCGACCTGCCGGCGGCGACGGTGCTGGCGGGCACTGCGCCCGCGCTGCTGCAGTCCTTTGACCTGTCGGGCGGACGCTCGCTCGCGCTC
>DATNLQ010000303.1:0-7121 GCA_035602785.1 Solirubrobacteraceae bacterium | reverse complement strand
AGCGGCGGCGCCCGCGCCGGCCGCGGCGAGGACCGGCGAGTCCCAGCAGCTCGCGGCTGGCGCCCTTCAGGTCCAGCTTGCCCGCCAGCTTGCGCAGCTCCCTGCGCTCCTTGGGCCGCAGGTTGGCGGGTCGTCCCCCCGAGTCGCGCACCAGGCGCGCGATGCGGGCACGGTCCTGCTGGGACAGGGCCCTCCAGCGCTTGGCGATGACCAGGCCGGCCTGCAGCAGCACGGCCCACGGCAGCGCTTTGACGCGGTCGCTCTTGGTGGATCTCGGGGTGATCTTGGACCTTGACACAGTCGCGATGGTAGCGAACCGAGCCGACAGCGAACTAGGCGGACTCCTCGCGCAGCGAGGCGTCCTCGGCCTCCTCGGGCGCCGCTTCGGTGACGAGTGTGGGTGTGAGCCCCTTCTCGACGACCTCCTTGGTGACGACGCACTTCTTGACGTCGCGCCGCGACGGCAGTTCGAACTGGACATCGAGCAGGATTTCCTCGATTATCGAGCGCAGACCGCGCGCGCCGGTTTCGCGTTCCAGGCCCTTGTCGGCGACCGCCACGAGCGAGTCCTCGGCGAACACCAGCTCGATCCCGTCGAAGGCGAAGAAGCGCTGGAACTGCTTGACCAGGGCGTTGCGCGGCTCGACGAGGATCGAGACGAGATCGTCGCGCGTGAGCTGGTGCACGGCGCTCATCACGGGTAGGCGCCCGATGAACTCGGGGATCAGCCCGTACTCGATCAGGTCCTCAGGCAGGCACTGCTCGAAGACTTCGCCCGTGTCGCGCTCGGCCTTGGGCTCGATCGCGGCCGCGAAGCCCACGCCTTTGTGGCCGATGCGCCGCTCGATCACCTTGTCGAGGTTGGCGAACGCACCGCCGCAGATGAACAGCACGTTGGTGGTGTCGATTGTCAGGAACTCCTGGTGGGGGTGCTTGCGCCCGCCCTGGGGCGGCACCGACGCCTGCGTGCCCTCGAGGATCTTCAACAGCGCCTGCTGGACGCCCTCGCCCGAGACGTCGCGCGTGATCGACGGGTTGTCGGCCTTGCGCGCGATCTTGTCGACCTCGTCGATGTAGATGATCCCCGTCTCGGCCTTCTTGACGTCGTAGTCGGCCGCCTGGATCAGCTTGAGCAGGATGTTCTCGACGTCCTCGCCCACATAGCCGGCCTCGGTCAAGGCTGTCGCGTCGGCGATCGCGAACGGCACGTTGAGGATGCGAGCGAGCGTCTGAGCAAGCAGCGTCTTGCCGCAGCCAGTGGGCCCGAGCAACAGGATGTTGGACTTCTGCAGCTCGATGTCCGAGTCGCCGGACATGATCATCTGCACACGCTTGTAGTGGTTGTAGACGGCCACCGACAGCGTGCGCTTGGACGGGTCCTGGCCGACCACGTACTCGTCGAGGACCTCGTAGATCTCTTTGGGCTTGGGCAGGTTGTCGATGTCGAACGCCGGCGGCGCCGAGAGCTCCTCGTCGATGATCTCGTTGCAGAGGTCGATGCACTCGTCGCAGATGTACACGCCCGGGCCGGCGATCAGCTTCTTGACCTGCCGCTGGGACTTGCCGCAGAAGCTGCACAGAAGCTGCTCGTTTGAATCTGTGGGTCTGGCCATTACCTCGCTCCCTGCGTCAGGCGCCGTCCACGCGATCGCGGAGCTAATGCTCCGAGATGACGCGATCTATGATGCCGTACTCCTTGGCCTCCTCCGAGCTCATGAAGTAGTCGCGCTCGGTGTCCTTGCTGACCTGCTCGAGCTCTTTGCCGGTGTGCTTGGCGATGATCTCGTCGAGGCGGTGGCGCACGTCGATGATCTCCTTGGCGTGGATCTCGATATCGGTCGCCTGGCCCTGGAAGCTCGAAGACACCTGATGTATCAGGATCTTGGCGTTGGGCAGCGCCATGCGCTTGCCATGCGCACCCCCGGCCAGCAGCAGCGCGCCCATCGACATCGCGATACCGACGCAGATCGTCTGCACGTCGGGCTTGATGAACTGCATCGTGTCGTAGATCGCGAGTCCCGCGTAAACCGATCCGCCCGGCGAGTTGATGTACAGCGAGACGTCCTTCTCGGGGTCCTCGGACTCGAGGTGCAGCAGCTGGGCGACGATCAGGTTGGCGATCTGGTCGTCCACGGGCGTGCCCAGGAAGATGATCCGCTCGTTGAGCAGGCGGCTGTAGATGTCGAACGCCCGCTCGCCTCGCGACGTCTGCTCGACCACCATGGGAACAAGTGGGCTCATAGGTCTCGCCTTTGTTTCACTTCGCCTCCCGGATTCCTCTACAGGCTAGCTGGCCGGTCGCTGATCGGTCGGCGTCCACAGTGCGCCTGGCTTGTCGGCGACCGCCGCGCCGTCGCCGCCGCCCGCAGCCTCCTTGGCGGGCGTCCACAGCTGCTCGCGCGCCTGGGCCTGGGCAACCGAGATGGGCTTGGCGCTCTCGACGACCAGATCGATGGCCTTGCGCGCAGACAGCTCCTCGCGCACCTCCTCCAGCCGTCCCGCCGAGTGCAGCCGCTCGAGCAGCTGCGCGGGTGCGACACCCTCGCGCTCGGCGATCGGCGTGATCGCCTCCAGCAGCTCCTCCTCAGAGGGGCTGATCGCCTCGGCTTCGACCATCGCCGTCAGCACGGCCTCGCGACGCAGCGCCAGCTCGGCTTCCGGCTGCATCTCGGCGAGGATCGCGGCCTCATCGCGGCCCACGACCTGCAGGTAGGCCTCGCGCGAGATGCCCCGGTGCGAGAGCGAGTGCAGCATGCGCTCCCACATCTCGCGCGCCCGCGCGGCGACGAGCTCGGGGGTCGTAGCCACCTGGGCTCGCTGCACGGCGGCGTCGAGCGCGGCCTGACGAAACTCGACCTCGATCTGGCGCTCGTCGGCCTGCGTGAGACGTGTGCGTATGTCCTCGCGCAGCTCGGCCAGGTCGTCGAAGCCGGCGTCGACGGCGAAGTCGTCGTCGAGCACGGGCAGCTCCTTGCGCTTGACCTCCTTGACGGTGATCTCGAAGGAGGCCGCCCGCCCGGCCAGGTCGGGGTTGGCATAGTCGTCGGGAAAGGTGACCCCGACCGTGCGCAGCTCTCCCGCGCTGGCCCCTATCAGCCCCTCCTCGAAGCCCGGGATCAGGTTTCCGGCGCCCAGCTCGATCAGCTGGTCGCGCCCCTCTCCGCCGGCGAACGGCACCCATTGCGGCGCTGTAGCCGTGGACGCGCCGTCGCCGTCGCCCTCGGCAACCGAGCCGACGTAGTCGACCGCCACGAAGTCACCGGCGCCGGCCGGCCGCTGCACGGTCGTCAGCCGGGCCAGACGCTCGCGCAGCGCCTCGATCTCGGCCTGCATCTGCTCGTCGGTCACCTGGGGCTCGCGACGCGCGACCTCCAGGCCCTTGTAGTCGCCCAGCTGGGCTTTTGGCAGCACGCCGATCTCGATCGAGAACTCCAGCGCCTGGCCCTGGGGCGGCAGCTCGCCGAGGTCCAGCTGCGGGTCGCCCACAGGCACGATACCGGCGGTCTCGATCGCGTCGGAGTACCAGCTGGACAGCGTGTCGCGCACAGCCTGCTCGAGGATCGCCTCGCGCCCGATGCGCTGGATGACAAGCGGCGCAGGGACCTTGCCGCGACGAAAGCCCGGGAGCTTGAGGTCGCGGCCAAGCTGGCGCGCCTTGCTCTCCAGGCGACCCTCCAGCTCGCCGGCCGGTACCTGCACCTGCAGTCGAACGCGCGACTCTCCGAGATCGGTGACGGTCGTCTTTACGGCTACTGGCACCCCCGCCACGATACCGTGCCGCCCCGTGAGCACCCGGCGCTCCCCGTCCCCTGCCTGGCGGCGAGCGCAGGCATGGCTGTGGACGGGTCCGGCGGGCCACCTGGCGGGCGGCACGCTGGACCTCGCCCAGGCGCTCGCCCGCTACTTGCTTGCGCGCATACGCGGCCGGGCCCCGCGCTAAGACCAGAGACCATCGAGACCAGAGGTCATCATGCCTGCTGCGCAAGTGCGGGCGGGCCGCCTTCTCGGCGACGACCCGACCGCGACGCGCAGTGAGGCGTTCTTGCTAGGCGCCGACCCCAGCAGCGACAGGGCGGCTGAACTGCAGCGCCACACCGCGGGGAAGTACGAGCACCGCGCTGGTGGCGATTTCGATCAGGTGCTTGGCTGAGGAGCTCACAGCGACCTGCCCCGGCGCGGCCTCCGGACGCGAGTCGATGACCAGCAGGTCAGTGTGCTCGTCGGCGACCGGCTCTACGGTCGCGCCGAGCGCGCTGGCGAGCGCCTCGGCGGTCTGATGGGCGCCGCCCTCGCCATCGCCAACGGCAACGATGCGCCGGATCCCGGCGTCGCCGGCGGTCTCACCGAAGTCCACCGGTGCGATCGCGATGGCGGTGCGCCCGCCTTCGAGCAGGCGCTCGGCGGAGTTGCCGATCGAGACGCTGCCCCTCGCCGTGTGCGAGTCCGAGCAGAACACGATCACGTCCGCGCCCTCGCGCTCGGCCAGCTTGGCAAGGCCCTCGGGGGTGGAGCGGTCGGTCACGACGTGCAGCTTGGCCTGTGCGTTGCCGAGCAGCTCGACGCCGCCCTCGAGCAGGCCGTGCGCCTGGCGCTCTGCAACCTTCTCGCGGTCGCTGTCGGCCTCTTGGGCGTGGCGTACGTATGCAAGCGAGACCTCGGCGCCGGCACGGGCGAACAGGCGGCCCAGCGCGATCGCGTCGTCCTCGTTTGCGGTCCCGTCATAGGAAACGATGATGTTGGCGGACATAGCTTTTCTCCTTGTGGCTCGGCCGCCTGCGATGCGACCGACTCGGATGTCTGTGAAATCTCGAATTGCTCTTCGCATCAATATCGCACCGTCCTGCCATCAGCTCCAATGATATTTATAATCTATGCTATAAGTTTCACTAATGTTGAATGTGGGCCGTCTCAAGATCCTCAGGCAGGTTGCCTACAGCGGCTCGTTCTCCGCGGCCGCCCACGAGCTGTCCTACACGCAGTCGGCTGTCAGCCAGCAGATCGCGACGCTGGAGGCCGAAGCGGGGATGGCGCTGCTGGAGCGCCATCCCCGCGGCGTCAGCCTGACCGCGGCCGGGCAGACGCTGGTGGGGCACGCGGAGGGCATCCTCGCGCGCCTGGAGGCCGCCGAGGCGGCGCTGTTGGAGATCGCGGGCCTGCGCGGCGGGCGCTTGCGCATGGCCTCCTTCCCGACCGCCGGAGGAACGCTGATGCCCCTGGCGATCGCCACGTTTCGCTCCTCCTACCCCGACGTGGAGCTGACGCTCGCCGAGAGCGAGCCCGAGCAGATCGTGCCGCGCCTGCGAGCGGGCGACATCGACCTGGCGCTGCTGTTCGAGTTCGCCGGCGAGACGCTGCTGGACGTGGACATGACGCGCGTGGAACTGCTCGAGGACCCGATGTATTTGGCCCTGCCCCGAGAGCACGCGCTCGCACGGCGGGGCCGGCTGCGCCTCGAGGACCTGCGCGAGGCCGCCTGGGTGCAGACCTCCAGCGCGAGCCCGTGCGCGCGCCACGTGGTGCGCAGCTGCCACGCGGCAGGCTTTGAGCCCCACGTGTCCTTCGAGAGCGACGACTACCAGACCGTCCAGGGGCTGGTGGCGGCCGGCGTGGGCGTAGCGCTGATCCCCGAGCTGGCGCTGTCGGTCGTGCGTGAGGACATCGTCATCCGTGCCCTCTCCCCCACGCCGCCGGTGCGCCAGGTTATCGCGGCGGCCCCCGCCGGAGCGCGCCTCGTGCCGGCCACGCCAACCATGCTGGGCGTGCTCGAGCAGGCCGCCAGGCGCTATGAAAAGCAGAGGGGGCACCCGGCCGATTAGCCGGATGCCCCCTGTTGCGTTACTGCTCTCGTGTCAGAGCGCTAGTGCGCCGGGTTTGCCAGATACGCTTTGGTGACAAGCACCGACAGCTCTTTGTATCCAGCGAGCGACGGGTGAATGTCGCCATCGTCCGGCGGCAGTGCGTGACCCGCTTTGGCTTCGTTTGCAGCCTGGTCGAACGGGTTGCACATTTCGGTGAATTTGCAGATAGCGGCTTTCTCCGCTGTCGGGTTGGCACCGGACCCGCCTTTGTTGAACACCGGGAACGGGTTCGCCAGTGTCACGTTCGGGAACAGCGGCAGGATGTCCGCTTCGACTGCTTCGTTGGTCGCTTTCTGCAGCGTGTCGCTACCCGGCAGCAGGAACGCCTCCGGGTTGTAGAAGCCCAGCAGGATGATCGGCCCGGTGAAGTGGCCCCCGCCCGGTTCTTTGCTGTCGAGCACGCCGAGGATGTCCCCGATGTTCCCCAGGATGTGCGGGACCGTCACGTGTTCTGAGGTTTCTTTGATGCACAGAAGCACATCGAGTTCCGGGCTCCCGCCGTTGTATTTGCTTTTGCCAGTGGTTTCGAGTTCTTCCTTGACTTCGATTTCGCACTGGGTGATCGCTGCGAGCTCGTCGTTGGAGCCGATGTTCAGCGTGATCGCGTCGACCGGATGCGCCGGGTGGCCTTCTTTCAGGATGCTCAGCGCGTCTTCCAGCTGCGAGATGCCCTGACCGCCGACGCTCAACGAGTTGTGCAGCGGCAGACCGTCCACGTTCAGGTACGCGCACGGGTGGTAGTCGCCCAGACCCTGCGGGTTGTGGCCCGCCGGTTCGGTCGATTTTTTGCCGCCGAGCGCTTCGTTTTCGCCGATCAGCCCATTGGACGTCTCACCCGGACAGGCATCGTTGACGATCGTCACGCCCGGACCGACGTTGCCCGGCCTGGCGAGCTGTTTTGCGAAGAAGTTGTCGAATCCGTTTTCGAAGTACGACGGCGCCACGTTGGGGAAGTTCAGGTCGAATTTTTCCGCCGTGTAGCCAAAGCTGATCGAGTCACCCAAGGCCAGGTACGTCGTCGTTTCCGCGTTCGCCGCCGGCGCGAACATCATCGCCGTCAGCGCCACCAGCGCAACCGCGCAGCCGATCACTCGACCGCGCACGTGGCTGGGTCCGGAGCTGGTCCCTGCCTGCATTGTCATCCCCCTCCCAGAGGTGGGCTCGGCCCCTGGAGTCAACCCATGTGTCCGACCCCGGCGATCCAGGTGCAGCCCGATAGGTAGAAGCCCACCATATCCGGTTAAACCCCTATTGTCAAACGCC
>DATNLQ010000281.1:0-4394 GCA_035602785.1 Solirubrobacteraceae bacterium | reverse complement strand
CTCGACGAGCCGTCGATCGGCCTGCATCAGCGCGACAACTCCAAGCTGATCGGCACGCTCGAGCGCCTGCGCGACCTGGGCAACACGGTGATCGTGGTCGAGCACGACGAGCAGACGATGCGCGCGGCCGACCACCTCGTCGACCTCGGACCGGGCGCGGGCGAGCACGGCGGGCGAATCGTCGCGCAGGGCACCGCGTCGCAGGTGCAACGCGTGGCCGAGTCGCTGACGGGGCAGTTCCTGGCGGGCACCCGTACGATCGACACGCCCAAGCGGCGGCGCACCCCCAGCGGCTACATCGAGATCCTCGGCGCCAGCGAGCACAACCTGCGCGACATCGACGTGCACGTCCCGCTCGGCGTGCTCACGTGCGTGACCGGAGTGTCGGGCTCGGGCAAGTCGACGCTGGTCAACGACGTGCTGTACAAGGCGGTCGCCAACCGCCTGCACCGCGCGCGCAAGCGCCCGGGCGCGCACCGCGCGATCCACGGCCTGGAGCAGCTGGACAAGATCATCCAGGTCGACCAGTCGCCGATCGGGCGCACGCCGCGCAGCAACCCGGCGACGTACACGGGACTGTTCGACGTGATCCGCGACCTGTTCTCCAAGACCCAGGAGGCGCGCGCGCGCGGCTACAAGCCCGGGCGCTTTTCCTTCAACGTCAAGGGCGGGCGCTGCGAGGTGTGCCGCGGCGATGGGCAGATCAAGATCGAGATGCACTTCCTGCCCGACGTGTACGTGCCCTGCGAGCAGTGTCACGGCAAGCGCTACAACCGCGAGACGCTCGAGGTCCGCTTCAAGGGCAAGTCGATCGCCGACGTGCTCGACATGCCCGTCGAGGAGGCGCTGCAGTTCTTCGAGCACATCCCCAAGGTGCGCCGGCGCCTGGAGACCTTGGAGGCGGTCGGCCTCGGCTACGTGCGCCTGGGCCAGCCGGCCACCACCCTGTCCGGCGGCGAGGCCCAGCGCGTCAAGCTCGCCACCGAGCTGTCCAAGGTGGCCACCGGCATGACCCTGTACATCCTCGACGAGCCCACCACCGGCCTGCACTTCGCCGACGTGCAGCGCCTGCTGGAGGTATTGCAGAGACTCGTCGACCAGGGCAACAGCGTGGTCGTGATCGAGCACAACCTCGACGTGATCAAGAGCGCCGACCGGCTGATCGACATGGGCCCCGAGGGCGGCGAGGAGGGAGGCATGGCGATCGCCGTGGGCACGCCCGAGGAGGTGGCCGCCGAGCCGGCGTCGCACACGGGGGCGTTCTTGGCGGAGATCCTCACGCCCACGGTCAGGCGCGGCGCGTCAAAGTCGGGTCCGCGCAAACGGCGGGCCAGAGTCGCCGCGTGAGCGGATGAACGACCCCGCCGGCCCTGCGGCCCTGCAGGCCCAGGCGCGGCTGTGGGCGCAGAAGTGGCGCTGGTACGAGCGCAACTCGCTGCCGTGGAACCGCGCACGCATCCACTGGGAGCTGATGCGCCGCGAAGCGTTCGTGCGCTGGCCGGTGCAGGGCAACGTCCTGGAGGCGCTGCGCGAGGGGCGGCTCCAGATAGGCCCGGACGCGCTGCTGGAGCCGGGCGTGTGGATCACCGCGCCGGGCGCCGCCCTGGTGCGGATCGGCGCGGGCACGTTCTTGAACATGGGCGTGATGGTCGCCGCGCAGGAGCTGGTGGAGATCGGCGACCACTGCATGCTCGCCAACGGCTGCTTCGTCTCAGACGCCAGCCACCGCTACGACGACCCCGACAAGCCGATCACCTGGCAGGGCTTCGACAGCAAGGGCCCGACGCGCATCGGCGACAACTGCTGGCTGGGGGCGAACGTGGTGGTGACCAGCGGCGTGACGATCGGCGAGCGCTGCGTGATCGGCGCCAACAGCGTGGTCACGCAGGACATCCCGGCGTTCTCGATCGCCGCGGGGGCGCCCGCGCGCGTGCTGCGCCGGGTCGACTACCACCAGACGCCTGCGGCGACGGGCGGTCCCGGCGATTGAGGTAGCGTCCGGCCCATGGACCTCTACGAGGCGATGCGCTGCGCGCCCACCACACGGCGCTTCAAGCCCGACCCGGTGCCGACGGAGATGCTCGTGCGCGCGCTCGACAACGCCCGCTTTGCGCCCAGCGGCGGCAACCGCCAGGGCTGGCGCGTGATCGTCGTGCGCGACGCGCACAGCCGGGCCGCGCTGCGCGACCTCTACCTGCCCCGCTGGCGCGCCTACATCGGGCACGCGGATGTCGCTCGCGCGGCGGCCGACCTTGCGAGCAGCGACCCGGCGCGCGCCCGCATGCTGGAACGCGCCAACGAGTACGCCGAGCATCTGCACGAGGTGCCGGTGCACCTGGTCGTGGGCGTGCGCCTGGGCGACCTCGCGGTGACCGACGCGCAGCTTCCGCGCCAGAGCATCGTCGGCGGCGCGTCGATCTACCCGTTCGTGCAGAACCTGCTGCTGGCATTGCGCGCGGAGGGCCTGGGCGCTGCGATGACGACGCTGCTGGTGCCCGCCGAGGGCGAGGTCAAGCGTCTGCTGGAGATTCCCGAGGATGTGGCCCTTGCGGCGCACATCGGCGTGGGCCACCGCGCCGATCCCTGGCCCGGGCGGCTGTCACGCAGCCCGGTTGCGGGGTTCGCCTTCTCCGAGCACTTCGGCGAGCCGCTCGGCTGAGCGCCGCTAGCGCAGCTGCGCGTGCAGCTCGGCCAGCTCGCCGGGGTCGATCGAGTAGGCGTGCTCGGGGCCTGGATAGCGCCGTGTGCGCACGTCCTCGGCGTATGCCGTGACGCCTTCGTTCATCTCCTGCTGGAGGTTGGCGTAGCGCTTGACAAAGCGCGGTCCGAGGCCGTCGCGGATGCCGAGCAGGTCGTGGAAGACGAGCACCTGTCCGTCGGTGGCGGGGCCCGCGCCGATGCCGATGACGGGTATCTCCACGAGCTTCATCAGCTCCTCGCTGACCGCGCTGGGGATCGCCTCGAAGACGAGCGCGAAGCAGCCGGCCTCCTGCAAGGCGAGCGCCTCGGAGGCGATTCGTGCAGCCGCTCGTGCGGTGCGGCCCTGAGCCTTCCAGCCGCCGAGCGCGGTCGAGGTCTGCGGGGTGAGACCCACGTGCCCCATCACCGGGATGCCCGCGCCCACGATCGCCCGCGCGCGCTTGGCTGACGCCTCGCCACCGCCCTCCAGCTTGACCGCCTCGCAGCCCGCCTCCTTGACCATCCTCAGCGCCGTCGCGATCGCCTGCTCGTCGGAGATCTCATACGAGCCGAACGGCAGGTCGCCGATCATCAGCGGCGTGCTCAGGCCGCGGCGCACGGCGCGGGCGAGCACGAGCATGTCCTCCAGGTCGACCGGCGTGGTGGCGCTGTAGCCGAGCACGGTCGTGGCCGCGGAGTCGCCCACGAGGACCAGGTCCACGCCGGCCGCCTCCGCAGCGCGGGCACTCGGGTAGTCATAGGCGGTGATCATCACGATCGGATCGCCCAGGCGCTTCTTTTCCGCCAGCAGCGGCAGGGTCATCGGCAGGCGCACCGGCTCTGACGGCGTCGCGGCGCGCGACGAGGAGAGACTTGGGTCGGGATGGCTTGACATGGCGATGTCCTCTCTGACGAGTGAGTAGACGCCCGCTCTAGGAGAGCAAGGTCGCCACCCGCTCGTCGACGGTGATGATGCGGTTGGTGTGAGCCTCGACGTGTACTACGCGCGGCTCGTAGCGCTCCAGGTCGACCTCGTCGTAGGAGCCGTAGGAGATCACGATGATCGTGTCGCCGCGGTGCACCAGGCGGGCGGCGGCGCCGTTGACGCACATCGCGCCCGAGCCGCGCGCGCCGGCGATCGTGTAGGTCTCAAAGCGCGCGCCGTTGTCGACATCGACCACGTGGACCTGCTCGTGCTCGAGGATGTCGGCGGCCTCCAGCAGGCCGGGGTCGATCGTGATCGATCCGACGTAGTGCAGGTCGCAATCGGTGACCGTGGCCCTGTGGATCTTGGACTTCAGCATCACGCGCTGCATGTGGTCATCGCCTTTCCTGGGACCGGTTGACTGGGGGCGTGCGCGGCGGCCGCGGCGTTGGCTGTGGCCGGATGCAAGATCGCGTTGTCGATCAGGCGGGTCTCGCCGATGCGCGCTGCCAGTGCCAGCAGCGTCTCGCCGTCGAGCCTGTCGATCGGCTCGAGCGTGTCGGGCGCCACAAGCGCCAGGTACTCGGGCTCCACGCCGTAGGGCCGCATCGCCTCGCGCGCGGCTGCGAGGATCGTCTGTGCAGAGCGCTCGCCCCCGGCGGCACACTCAGTCGCGGCGGCCAGCGCGGCGGGCAATGCCACTGCGCGCGGACGCTCGTCGACGCTGAGCAGCGCGTTGCGGCTGGACATGGCCAGGCCGTCCGGGTCGCGCACGATCGGCACCGTCTCC